>NZ_CP014854.1:1244546-1555682 GCF_002214365.1 Thermococcus celer Vu 13 = JCM 8558 | reverse complement strand
TGGGCTATGGTGAGGACCACCGCCACGGTGACGATGAGCGCGGTGAGCATCACAAGAGAGAAGTTTTCGAGGAGGAGTCCGAGTATCATCCCGAGGACCGCCCCGAAGAGGAGGGCGTGGAAGAGTGCGTGTGTTAAGAAAGCCAGTCCCTTCGTGTTTATAAGCGGGCTCAGCATCCCGAGGAGGACGCTGACCATAACGCTCGCGAGCACGGCCCGGATGAGGTACTCCGGGATCATGGGGCTCCGCCTCCGTGCCTGTGGAGGTGGGCGTCACCGGTTATGCAGAACAGTTTATTCTCAACCGGAACGACCCTCGCGAGGGGGCCGTAGATGGATTTTATCGTCGAGTCCTTCAGGACTTCCTCGGGTTTTCCGAAGGCTATGAGCCTCTTGCTGAGGAGCATAACCCTGTCCCCGATTTCGAGGAGGGGGTTTACGTCGTGGGTGGTTATCACCATGGTTATGCCCTTCCTCCGCTTTATCCTCTCCAGAACGCCCGCCACTTCCACCCTTGCACTCGGGTCCAGTGCCGAAAGGGGCTCATCGAGGAGGAGCAGCCGGGGGTTGCTCACCAGGGCCCTCGCCAGGAGAACCCTCTGCCTCTGTCCCCCCGACAGTTCGCGGAAGAGCCTGTCTCCGAAATCCAGCAAACCAACGAAGTCGAGGGCCTTAGCCGCCTTCTCGATGAGCTCGGGCGGAATTTTAAAGTGCACGAAACCCCTCCTGTAAAGGCCCCCCATCGCGACCACCTCCAGGGCCGTCAGGGGGACCCTATCGTTGAGGGAGTGGCTCTGGGGGACGTAGCCTATGAGTTCCCTCGCGTTGCACGGCGGCCTGCCGAATACCTTTAGCTCCCCGGAGTACTCCCTGTGAAAGCAGGCTATCGTTTTGAGGAGCGTCGTCTTCCCCGCCCCGTTGGGCCCGAGGAGAAGTAACGTTTCCCCTTCCTCGAGTTCGAAGGTGACCCCCTCCACCGCGGGCTTCCCGTTGTAGGTTATCGTGAGGTTCTCGGCTTTTACGGCGGGCATAACGTGAACATCCCCGGGCTTCTGGTTAAAATGAGGAACTTTTAAAGGTTTATGTGCCGGGATCCGTTGCCTCGAGCATTCCAGGATCAGGATCCACATTACCCTCTCCCTCGAGTTCTGTGCAAAAATTTTAAAAGCACAACTTTGTACTTCCATTAGAAAATTTTTGCAAGGCTCAGGTTTATAAAGGCTCGATCCTACCCACGGGAGGTGATGCTCATGGCTTACCACAGGCATGGAAACGGGAGAAACGGGAATAAAAAGAACAGGCAGGTTCAGGGTGACGAGGTCATCCGCGTTCGCCTGCCGAAGGAAGGACAGCTCTTCGGGGTGATAGAGCAGGCCCTCGGTTCGGGGTGGATGGACGTCCGCTGCGAGGACGGAAAGGTAAGAAGATGCAGGATCCCCGGCAAACTCAAGAGGAGGATGTGGATGCGCGTTGGCGACGTCGTCATAGTCCAGCCCTGGCCGGTTCAAAGCGACGAGAGGGGCGACATAGTGTACCGTTACACCAAAACACAGGTGGACTGGCTCCTAAGGAGGGGCAAGATAAGCCACGACTTCCTTACCGGCGGCGAGACCCTCTTCTGACGACAAGAGTGATGGAGATGCGCGAGGAGCTCATCGAGCGGGAGATCGAGGAAGTGCTCGGCCTCAGGGAGAGGCGCGAGAAGGACAGCGAGCTCTACAAGATAGCCAACGAGGTCTTCGACAGGACAACGAAGGAGAGCCTCGCCCACCTCCACAAACGAGGTAAAATCGGCGAGCTCCGCGGCGTAATCAGCACGGGCAAGGAGGCCAACGTCTTCGCCGGGGTCGATGGGGAGGGCAGGAGAATCGCGGTGAAGGTGTACAGGACCTACACCACCGAGTTCCGCAGGATATGGGAGTACCTGGCCGCCGATCCCCGAATAGGTTACCTCCCGAAGGACATGAGGAAGCTCGTCTTCGTCTGGACGCGGCGCGAATTTAAGAACCTCCAGCGGGCCATGAAGTACGCCGTTAGGGTTCCGGAACCGATGGCCTTTCGCAACAACGTCCTGGTTATGGAGTTCATAGGCGACGAAACGCCCGCCCCGAGGCTCAAGGATGTTGAAAGGGAACTCGAACTCGGGGACTTCGAGGAGCTCTACGACTTCACGATGGGCGTCATCGAGAGGCTCTGGCGGAGGGGGGACATGGTGCACGGCGACCTGAGCGAGTACAACCTGTTGCTCCACGACGGGCCCGTGGTCATAGACTGGTCTCAGGCAACGGTGAGGAGGAACCGCATGAGTCTGGAGCTCCTGAGGCGCGACCTGAGGAACGTTATAGCGTACTTCGGTAAAAAGGGCGTCAGTGTTGACAATCCAGATGAGAAGTTCCGTGAGCTCGTTGGTTAGGGGTGAGAGCATGAACGAGTTTGAGAGACTCCTCAAGAAGTACGAGCGCGTTGATAAGGACGGGGAACCCACCCGGAAAACCCCCGGGGATGAGATAGATTACGCGGCCATAGGCGAGCAGGAGGAGTTCGTGAGGATTCCGAAGGAGAGGGTGGCCGTTGTTATAGGAAAGAAAGGAGAGACCAAGAAGGAGATAGAGAAGAGAACGAAGACCCGGGTGGAGATAGACAGCGAGACGGGGGAGGTCTTCATAACGGCCACGGAGGAGACCGACGACCCGCTCGCGGTCTGGAAGGCGAGGGACGTCATCACCGCCATAGGGAGGGGCTTCTCGCCGGAGAGGGCCTTCAGGCTCTTCAACGAGGGCGAGACCCTTGAGGTGGTCAACCTCACCGATATAATCGTTGGAAACGACAAGAACGCCCTCCCCCGTGTCAGGGGAAGGATAATAGGCAGGAAGGGACGGACGCGCGAGATAATCGAGGAGATGAGCGGTGCGGACGTCAGCGTTTACGGTAAGACCGTCGCGATAATCGGCAACCCGATTCAGGTCGAGGTTGCCAAGACGGCAATAGAGAAGCTCGCCAGGGGCTCCCCCCACGGCGTTGTCTACAAGTACCTCGAGAGGCGCAAGAAGGACCTCGAGCTGGAGAGCATGAACTACTACGGGGCCCTTGGCGGTGAAGGAGAAAATGACCGGGAGGAGTGAAGATGGCCGAGGCAAGTCAGCTGTTTAAGGAGTTCAAGATTCAGAGCGTTAGCGAGTTCTTCAGGCGAAACGCCGCGATGCTCGGCTACACCGGCAAGGTTCGCTCCCTAACGACTGTTGTCCACGAGGCGGTAACCAATTCCCTCGACGCCTGCGAAGAGGCCGGCATACTGCCCTACATCCGCGTCGAGCTTGAGGGGCTTGGAAGGGAGCACTACCGCGTTATAGTCGAGGACAACGGGCCGGGCATCCCGGAGAAGTACATAACCCACGTCTTCGGGAAGATGCTGGCCGGAACGAAGGCCCACAGGAACATACAGAGCCGCGGTCAGCAGGGTATAGGTATAAGCGGCGCGGTTATGTTCGCCCAGATAACGAGCGGAAAGGCGACCCGCGTCATAACCTCGACCGGGGATGAAATCATAGAGGCCTGGGTCAAGATCGATGTTGACAAAAACGAGGGTAAAATCGTCAGGAAGGAGAAGCACCCCAACCCGAGGGGCTGGCGCGGGACGAGGATCGAGCTCGAGGTGAAGAACGTCCGGTACATCCGCTCCAAGCAGGGCGTTTACTGGTACCTGAAGCTTACGGCAATAGCCAACCCCCACGCCCACATCGAGCTGATAGAGCCGGACGGGAAGCTCATAGTCTTTCCGAGGTCGAGCGAGGAGGTCCCGAAGCCACCGGTCGAGATGAAACCGCATCCGCGCGGCGTTCTCACAGACGACGTTTACAGGATGGCCAGGAAGACCCGGAGGAACACTGTGAGGCGCTTCCTCGTTGGCGAGTTCTCGCGCATAAGCGACAGGAAGGTTGATGAGCTTATCGAGTACGTGGCGGCGCTGAGACTCATAAAGACCGAGAAGGACAAGAACGTCCAGGAGCAGCTCTACGAGAGGCTCATGAAGGGGGAGGTTAAGGAGGTTCTCCGCTCCTTCAGGGGCTACACGAAGGTCGTCAAAGCCGTTGCGAAACTCATGGAGAAGCCGCCCGAGAAACTCACCTGGCACGAGGCGGAGGAGATAGTGGAGGCCTTTAAATACATGAAGTTCCTGGCCCCGCCAACCCACGGTCTAAGGCCCATCGGCGAGGAGAACATCGAGAAGGGCCTGAGTGGAATCCTCAAGCCGGAGTTCGTGACGGCAGTGACAAGACCGCCGAAGGTCTACTCGGGCGGGATACCCTTCCAGGTCGAGGTCGGCCTCGCCTACGGCGGCGATATTCCGGGCGGTTTCGAGCTCCTGAGGTACGCGAACCGCGTTCCGCTCCTCTTCGATGCGGGTTCCTGTGTGACCACGCTGGCCGCGAGGTCGATAGACTGGAAGCGCTACAAGGTGGACGACCTCGACCGTGCACCGCTGGTGCTCATGATAAACGTCATCAGCGTTCACGTGCCCTACACCGGCACCGGAAAACAGAGCATAGCCAGCGTCGAGGAGATCCAGAACGAGATAAGGCTGGCCATAATGGACGCGGCGAGGAGGCTGCAGAGCTACCTCAGCGGCAAGCACAGAAAGCTCCACCAGGCCAAGAGGAGGAAGACCTTCGAGAAGTACGTCCCGGAGATAGCCAAGGCTTTGAGCATCCTAACCGGCGAGGATGAGGAAACCGTTAAAGGTTACTTCTTGAGATACATAGAGGGCCATTTCAAGGCGAGGGAAGCTAAGATGGTGGGGGTGAGCGAGAATGCCTAAATCCAGGGCAGTAAAGCGGGAAAAGCCGAGGGAGAAGTTCTCGTACGATCCAACCAGGGTACTCACCAAACTCGAGGAACACGGGAGGAGGATCCTCGAGGATATAAAGAGCGGCAAGAACCCCTACTTTGACATCCCAATGCGAGGGCTCAACAACGTCTACTTCGATGAGCGTAATCGCGTCATCAGGATGGGCGACAAGCTCTCGAGGCGCTACTTCCTCAACGTGGCCCACACGAGGAAGTTCATGCAGACCCTCCTTCTGATGGCCTACGTTAAGAGGCTGGTGAGCGAGAACAAGCACGCGAGCCTCCGTGAAGCCTACTACGCCAACAAGCACACCATCCCCGGAACGAAGGAGAACACCTTCGAGGACCAGAGGGAGAGCGATCCGATAATAGAGGACCTCGAGAGGATGCTCGGGGTTCTGCGAGAGGAGATGCACCTCACCGCGGACAGGCGCGGCTACATCTACGGGGATATAGTGATCCGGGACGGCGAGGACGAGTTCAACACCAGCAGGCTCGGTATGGGTGGCTGGGCGGTTCCGGGAACGGTCGAGCACCTCCAGTTCGTTGAGGTCAACGTTGACTACGCGCTGGTCGTCGAGACCGCCGCCATGGCCGACAGGCTGATAGAGGAGAAGTTCCCGAAGAAGGAGAACGCCCTCATCATAGCCACCCAGGGACAGGCATCGCGCGGCGTCAGGAGGCTCATACACAGGCTCCGCTACGAGGAAGGGTTGCCAATAATCGTCTTCACCGATGGGGATCCGTACGGTTGGTACATCTACTCCACCATAAAGCAGGGCTCCATAAACCTCGCCTACCTCAGCGACAAGCTGGCGACTCCGGAGTCGAAGTTCGTGGGGATGACGATGGACGACATAAAACACTACGGCCTCGAGAACGTCACCGAAAAGCTCAAGGGAATCCCACCGAACAAGAAGGGTGGACCGACCGGCGACTACAAGCGCATCCTTGAGGAGATGGAGTACCCGTGGTTCCAGAACAAGGAGTGGCAGAGACAGTTCAAGATGGCCCTCAAGATGGGGGTCAGGATAGAGCAGCAGGCCCTTGCCAACAAGAGCCTCGAGTTCGTGGCGAAGGAGTACCTGCCCGAAAAGATAAACAACGGTGATCTCCTGCCATGACGACGACGGAGGAACTCGTCGCGCAGGTCAACAAGGTACTGGACGACATTGGGATAGACATGGACGGGTTATTTGAGACCTTCGACGTTTCCTCCATTTCTTATCGCCTTGGAGAAAACCTATCCCTCCTTCAAGGGCTTGAGGAGGAACTTTCAAGGCGGGTCGGGGAGGTCACACCTTCCACAGGTGGTATGGGCAAGCGCGATCGCGACCCCCACCTCCAGTGGATCTACAAGAAGAAACGCAACAGGGTTCTGGCCCTTGAGAGGCTCCGCGCGGCCATCACTGCCCACAAGATGGCCCTCGCTTTGATAGAGGCCAACTACACCTTTTTCATCGGGAGGAGGCCGATAAGTCCCAAGGAACTCACGAGGGAGAACGTGGGGGATGTTGAAGCGGTTCCGAGGAACGTCCGGCTGGGCAGGGTGGAGATTCTGCCTCATCTGGCCTACTCGGGCGATGTCCTGAGGCTCCTGGCCAGGGAGAGCGTGGACGTCAGGGAGTCGTTCAAGTTCATAAAGGGCAAGCTCCGCGAGAAGGGGACGGTTAGGACACGGGGTCTGCGCATCGAGGTTGAATACTGGGAGAACAACAGGCTGAAGAAGGCTCGCATCGATCTTCCGGCGGACGCGGACATAGAGGTCGAGCTGAGGAAACGCTACGGCAGGAGACTCCGCTGGCGCGTCCTCAGCTTCGTCAAGACGCGTGGCGTTCTCATAAACAACCACTACACCGTTAACAACCTTGCCCTGGCTTATTCCGTTCTCGACCCCAAAAACGGTGTGGAGAAGCTCGCCCTCGACCTCTTCCGCTACTACTTCCTGACCTCGGAGAGCGAGAGGGAAAGCCTCGGCCTCTACCCCAACATAAGGCTCTGCATAGACTGCCACTACTCGATATTTGACCTGCCCTTCAGGGATGAGCCCAACTTCAGGACGGGCCACGGGAGCATGCTCATCATAAGGAAGTGCGAGATGGAGAACGCCCTTATTGGCAGGAGGAAGGACATAACCAACGTCCCCAATTACCTCCTGGGTGCAGTTCTCCTCTACGGAATGAGCGAGTACAGCGAGGAGAAGGTGGCCCGGCTACTCGGCGTTCCCGAGGACGAGCTCGAGGAGGCCATACGGAAGTTCGTGATCTCCGGCCTGCACAAAACCCTCTTCGCGGATACGAAGAAGTTCGAGAAGTTCATGCCGAAGAGCGACAGGGCGAAGCAATTCCTGGCCCTCCTTCAGGGGTGAGGTTATGCGGGTGGAGGTCAAGGCCAGGAACAACGCGGAACTTCTGCGGAAGCTCAAGGGCGCGCTGAACGAGGAGGTTACCGAGGTCTACGTGAACCGCCGCCCCACGAAGGAGATACTCGTGACGATCCTCGAGCGCGCGCCCAACGTCAGGAAGATCTCCTGTCCGCCGAGCCTCTACCCGAAGGTCTCGAGGAAGGTCATCAACGCACTCGCCCAGATGGGCATAGAGCTCGTCCCCGAGGGATACCCCAGAGGGAGACCGAGGAAGTACGACGAGAGAACCGTTCAGGAGATTCAGGCCCTCCTCCTCAAGGGCTTTTCCGCCAAGGAGATAAGCGCCAGGACCGGTATCCCCCTGAGGACTGTCTATTACATCCTGGAGCAGGCCGGTGTTATGCGATGGAGAGGCTGAGAACCCTTTACGTCATCCTCTTCGCCTCCTTTCTTCTCGTCTCCACCCTTCTCGGAAACACGGCCATCCACGGGGGCACCACGGTCTTTAACTTCGAGTGGGTCTTTTTCTTCGCGAACCTGTTCCTGTTCGCGGCCGCGGGTTACGTGCTGAGGGCCCTCATTGAGGGCAACATCGAGAGGGGGATTCGGAGAACCAAGAGGGGGAACGTTCTGGCCGGCGCGATAACGCTGCTGGCGATTTTCGTTGCCATCAGGTTGATTTTTGAAAAAAAGCCGGAACACTTGGTGAACACCGGTAAAGTGGGGGAAACACTTTCCGGAATCTGGTACAACGTCACCTCCGGCGACTTTGTGGTCACGCTGAAGGAGCTTCCCGGGGTGTTCTACCTGCTGCCCTTCGCCGTTTTCATTCTGTTAATTCTCACGGCCAAGAGACGGAAACGTCAAGTCACGACGTTTGAAGTCAAGTTCGAGCCGGAGATGACGTACGACTCCATAGAGGGTACCCCCGCGGAGAGGGTGATAAAGATGTACAAGAACGTCGTTGCGGGCCTCGTCCGTAAGGGTTACCCCTACCAGAAGAGCTGGACGCACTGGGAGCATGAGGAAAGGCTGAGGGAAATCTTTCAGGACTTGGAAGACCTCGATGTTCTCACGAGGATCTTCGAGAGGGCCAAATACGCGGGCAGGCTGGACGAGGCCGACGTGTCGGCGGCAAGGAGGAGCTACGAGAGGCTGATGGAAATCCTGAGATGAGCGGGGAAAGATTTAATAAATCTCGCCCCATATTCCAATTGGTGATTGTAATGAGCCATCCTATGCCAATGAAGAACGCGATGTATCTGATAAAAAGATTTCTGGACACGGAGTACGGGGACTTTGGTTTCGTGATCGAAGAGCTTAGGCTCTTTCCCAGCGGCAGGTACCTGGCGGTCATGGTTCGGCTGGACGACGACTCAAGGTTCATACACGTTTTTGAAACGGCGGGGGAAGTCGTCAAAGGCTGGGGTGAAGGGATCGCGGTGTCCTGCGCGGACGAGGTCGTGATCCTGCCCGGGAGTGAAAAGCTCGCGGTTTTTACAAAGTGTGGAACCGGGGAGGTCAAACTCTACCCGATCCAGTCCGAGGACCCGGAATCCGAGGCCCTCTCGGTGGCTTTTACCAAGCTACCGCTCTACGTGACTCTAACTTCAATGGACAGACTCCTGGTGTTCTGTGATTACAAGGTCGATTACATCGCCCCCGCGGACGTTGAGGTCGTTAAGATACCGACGCCGCCCAGGGGCTTTGCCTACATCCACTCGGTAAGGGACACGGGGGACTCCATCTACATGCTCTACACCTTCAGGGAAAATCAAAGACCCAGGCTGAAACTGGGCAGGATCCCCTTCCCGATGTTCCCCTACTACTCCGCCAGGGAGTTCTGGGACAGCATTGAAGTACTATCAAAATCCAACGTTGTTTCAGGTGGCGGGAGACCCGTGGGGGACATCTGGCTGGAAGGCGACTCGTTCATAGCCGCCCTCGGGGTCAAGGGAGGAAAGGAGATTTACGTCATGACCCCCACGGGAGAAAACCCGGTATCGCTCCCCGGGGAGCTGGTGTTCCTGTCCTTCACGTCCCGGGGGCTCTTTTTGATAACGGGCGTTTACCGTGAAAACGTGAGGGCTGGTTTTGTGCCCTTTGAGGTTGTCAAGTCGTCTAAAAAGATAAAGCCGGGCGATTTCGAGGGGGGTGCGGTTCTTGGGAGGTACGTTCCGGGGGTCCTTGACCCGAAGTTCGCCGGGATCTCCCTGGATGGAAGGGTCCTCTACTTCGGCAGAAGCGGAGGCAAAAGCTCGGGCGGGGGTTTTTACTACTTCCTTCGCGGGGACGTTGATTACCTGTACACGTTCGAGGAAGCCAAAACAGGAGGGCAGGGGGGCGAACTGGAGGGAGGCGAAGGTGGTGAAAAAGCGGAAGGAGCGTTTCTGGAGCCCCTGCTGAGGAATTTCAAACAGGTTATCATTTACGGGCCGCCCGGCACGGGCAAAACATACATGGCACTTAAAACAGCCAGAAACGGGGAGTTTGTCACGTTCCACCAGTCCTACAGCTACGAGGACTTCGTGGAGGGCTTCAGACCCTTTGAAAAGGAAGGGAACGTTGTGTACCGTGTATCTGACGGTGTGTTCAAGCGACTAACGGTGAGGGCGATCTACGATTCCCTGCCTGATGAACTCAGGAAGGGTGGGGGCAAGGTTGGGTACAGTGATATGAAGGCAACGGTTCAGAGGTTCCTGAAGGAACGAAAGAGCGGGAAGAGAACAGGCATAAAGCCCAGAAGGGATTTCTACTTGGTGATCGACGAGATAAACAGGGGCAACGTGAGCAGAATATTTGGAGAGCTGATAACCCTTCTCGACCCGGATAAAAGGCTGGACGCTCCAAACGAGGTTATAGTAACCCTGCCGTACTCCGGGGAGCTCTTCGCACTGCCTCCCAACCTATACATAGTTGCGACAATGAACTCGGCGGACAGAAGCATAGCGATGCTCGACATAGCACTCAGGAGGAGGTTCGCGTTCGTGGAACTGACCCCCGACCCGGGGAGGTTGAGGGACGTGAGCGTGGACGGGGTGGACCTCGAGCATCTTCTCATGAGGCTGAACTCCATCATCGAGCAGGAAAAGGGTAAGGACTACACCGTGGGACACGGGTACTTCCTCGATGTAGCCTCCGCCGATGACCCGAGGAGGGCGCTGTACATGGTGTTCTATCACAAGGTGTTACCCCTCTTCCAGGAGTACTTCTACGGAAACTGGGAACACCTAAGGTCCCTCTATCCCGGATTCGAGTTCATAGACGAGAGGGGCAGGATAATCCAGATGGACATCGACGAGTTCATGGATGCCCTCCGCAGACTGGTGGGGTCGGAATGAAGGTTGTGACCCTTCACGAGTTCCAGAGGAGATACCTCCGGAGCCTTCAGGCTGAGGGCCTGAAATTGCACCCCTCCGAGCTCCACAGGTTCTTCGAGTCCATCAACAGGGTTTACGGCCGTGAACATGAGGTCCTGAGTTTAAAATACGACGTTAGCCGGGGGGAGTACTACATCAAGACCCACGGGAGCGTGGGCTTCGCCTACCATCTGGGGGATGAGCCCTTCATGATACAGATCCTCCCGAAACCCTACAGGTACGACCCTGACCAGAGGCGGTCCATGAAGTTCTTCCTCAGCCTCCTCAACATGAGCGGTAACCTCGGTATGAGCCCGCGTGACATAGAACTCGCCATCTCCGCCTACGGGGACGAGGGCGAGCTCATCCACGAGCTGTTCTTCTACCTCTACGTCTTCCAGCTGAAGAGGAGGGTGTTCCACGGGATGTATCAGGAGTACAGTGAGCTTGAGGAGAGCTCGAAGACCATCCGGGGGAGGGTGCTTCTCTCACGTTTGATCAGGACCGCACCCGTGGGAGTGGACGTTCCGGTCAGACACTCCGCTCTTGGGGTAGACAATCCGTTGAACAGGGTGTTAAAAGCGGCTCTTGAAGTTGTTGCGGAGAACTCCGAGTGGCGGGGTATTGGAAGGGCGGCCGGCTCATTGATTGAGTACTTCAGGGGGGTGGGGACGCTTGACCAAAAAGATCCTGAAAGGGTGTCCTTCAACTCCCTGAACGAACGGTTCAAACCGGTTTACACCCTCGCGACGATAATCCTAACCGGCTTCAGCAGAAAGACCGGAACGAACTCGGGACAACAGGGCGTTTTCATAGACATGGCCCACCTGTTTGAGGACCTTGCGTATCACACGATTAAGCGAGCCCTGAACGGGAAGGGAGTGGTCTACAGGAACTACACCCTCCCGCACATCGTTAAGGATCACGGGAGGGTGGAGGCGAAACTGGGCGCCGTTTTTACTCTTGGCTCCCCGCTTCCGGATATACTGGTTGTGACGGACTCCGGGAAGTGCGCGATCGAGGTTAAGTACCGTGGTTTAATCGTAAAGATGGGGGGAAACTGGTGGAGGAAGCTCGTTCGCAGCAGCGAGGACCTCTACCAGATATACTCGTATTCTCGCCTCGCCGGAGGGAGTGCCGCAATCGTCTATCCCCGGCTGAAGGGAGCGTACAATCACTGGATTCCGGACATGTTCGAACCCAGCGGGGAGCTTCTTAGCTTCTTCGACGGAACGCCCTTCGCTCTCTTTGGCTACGAGCTCTCCAGGGTGGGCACGGACGTGTTCATAACCCGGAACGGCGTCGTTTTGAGGGATTCGATTGCCAGAAACCTGAGGGAGACCCTTCTGGCGCTGTGTGAAAAGAGGGAAGCGGGTAATTCACGTCACGGCGCAGGTTTAAAAAGCCTCGAGCAGATGTCCCAGCAGAGAGACTAAAGGTGATGGTCATGTCGGTTGAGACACAGGAGGAGAAACCCGAGATAATGGAGCCCCTTCACCGCGTCGGGATAACCAACCTGCGAACCGTGGCGAGGATAAACTGGAAGGGAAGAGTTTACACCTTCCTCCCGCTGTTCGAGGTGACCATAGACGTCCCGGCCGAGAAGAAGGGCATCCACATGAGCCGGCTCGTCGAGAGCATAACCGAGGCGATGAGCGAGGCCGTCGAGGAGGAGGTCATGGGGGCCCACCGCTCCCTCGAGGAGCTTGGGAGGGCCGTAATTCGCAGGCTGGAGGGGAAGCACCCCCACAGGCACGCGGAGGTCTGGATAAGGACGCACCTCATCGTCCCGAGGGAGACCCCGGCGAGCGGAAAGGTCAGCTACGAACCCTACGACGTCGAGGTCGGCGTGATAAAGAACGGGGACGGCTCCTTCGAGAAAGTGCTCCACGTCAAGGTAACTGGCAACACCGTCTGCCCCCACGCGATGGCCAACAACGACGGGAAGACCCACATACAGCGCGCCGTCGGCGAGCTCGAGGTCAGGACGGCCTTCGACGAGGAGATAGCACTCGAGGATATGATAGACGTCGTTGAGGGTTCCTTCAGCCACCCGACCTACACCCTGCTCAAGACGGTCGACGAGAACGCCGTCGTTCAGGGGATGTTCGCCAACCCGAAGTTCGTGGAGGACGTCGCCCGCGAGATACTTGCCAAGGCGAAGGAGCGCTTCAACGGGAGGATCCACGTTAGGGTAATCAGCAACGAGAGCATACACAAGCACGACGTCATAGCCGAGACGTGGAGTTAGCCGGGATTCTGTATTTCCCCTTTGTGCCTCCTCCCTGTACCTTGAATTTTTGTGAGGGCCCAGTAACCTTTTAATTGTGCTTTGATGCACCCGTGTATAACACGGTTATTCACGTTAATAACTTTGACATAAATCTCCGCGATGTGGGATATACTGCAACGTTTTAAGTGGCTATTCCAGATTTTTTTTTGGAATTTATAATTAAACTCCGAAGCAAGGTTTAAATACTATCAGAGCGTAATTCAAATTGCCCGGCGGAGCGTATCAACGTCCCCCGGGCAGGAGGGTTGGCAGAATGAAGAAACTGGTGGCTCTGTTGTTCGGTCTGCTGGTGGTTGTAGCAGGGTTCGCGTCGTCCAAGCATCCAAAACGGTGGTGCCCATGAGGAGAGGGATCCTCTCAGTGTTGGTGCTTTCGTTTTTGGTACTTAGCGTTGCCCAGTATGCTTTTGCCATTCCCTACTGGGCTAAAAACGCTACAATCACTTACAGGGCTGATTATTACGCTCCATACGTTGAGTACCGCGTTTCGCTGGGCCACAGACCAGAATGGACAAAGACAGGTTACTTCACTTACAATTACTCTGGAATGCTTTACTATGGTGAGGTTTACGGGCCGGTGGTGGTGAGGTTCAACCTCACGGGTGATGGGGAGTTCGTTAACGTTACTGTAGAGTTTCTCTTGAAGAACGTTAACATCACCACGGTTTTGCCGCCGGGTTACTCTCCCCTCGTATTCTGGAACGAGTCAGACGTTACCTCCAATGAAACGGCCAAGGATCATTTAGTTGGCTTCAATGATTGGAAGTGGTACGTATTTCACCTTAGGCAGCTTAGGATAACGGGGAAATACAGGATTCGGGTTAACGACAGCATGGTTGTCAAGGATGGTGTCGTTTACGGTCACACGATGCTCTGGGATGACCCAGAGAAACCACTCGTGAACGGTTCGCTCTTCTCAGTCTACCCATTTAAGTCCAGAATAGACGATGTTCAAATTGATAATGAGCAGGTTTTCAAGGGTAAGAACATCACCATCAAACCCCCGACCAAACTCGTAACTACAACCGAGATCTCTTACAATGGGACCCAGCGTTTGAAGGGCGTGAAAAAAGCCCGCTTCCTTGTGGGTGGGTATGGAATCATGATGTTCAGGTTTGATGCTTCGAACGGTCTCCTCATTTCGCCGCCTCTAACAGCCCCTGATTTTTGGGCGTTGGGGTTCCTTAGTGCGAGTTTTATAGATGAGTACCATGAGTATCAGGTTGTGGCTAAAGGGGATAAGTCCTACTTAACCGGCCTCGTTCTTGCCAACTTCACCACCGGAGTCAAGAGACAGGAAGAAACCGTTAACTACCCCAAACCACAAACGGGCCTCAAATGGGCCTTCTACTCCAGCATCCTGCTGTTGGCCGGAGTCATCGGATGGAAAACTGGAAAATCGACCAAGAAATGGAGGTGATGTTATGGGACGTCTCTACACCCTCTTTCGCTGGGAAATGAACGACGTCGTGAAGGCCGTCCTACTGCTCTTCGGGATACTCCTGGCGGGGCTGGCCATGAAGCAGTCCCTGATGGCCGTAACCTCGAACGTGAGCATGTTCTTTGGACTCCTGGATAACTCGGCACTCTACGGACCTTCTAAAGCAGTGCACGTTTCTAACTCCATAAAGCTAATGCTCTCCCTCGACGATGCATGGATGCTGGTGGGCTTCCTAATCCTGCTCCTTGGGGCCTTAACCTTCAGGTACGACAGGGACAACGGCGTCGCCCGCTCGATCTACTCCCTCCCCTACTCCAACACCGAGATCTTCGGGGTGAAACTGCTCTCACTCGTAATCTACGGGTTCACCATGGTCCTCCTGCCCTTCGCCTACGTTGCGCTGACCAGCTACGCGAGCATAGCGGGTTACCTACCCGATATAACCTCGGAGTTCATGGGCAACGCGCTGGTCCTGGTGGCGTTCCTGGTGCTTTACCTGATAGGAGTGGCCACGCTGGTCTCGCTCTCGTCCCCCAACGCATTTCTGGCTTTCATGATGGGCTTCGCGGTGATATACGCGCCCCGCGTTACGGACCTCCGTAACGTTCCACCGGACCTCTTCGTAAACGCAATAGGGAAAAGCGGGACCACGGGCTTTACCCCCTTCACGACCCAATACATGGGCTGGGGTCTGCTCGTCCCGCTACTTCTCCTCGCGGCTTCGTGGATCATCATAAGGAGGAGGGACGTGGTATGAGGTTCTGGGCGGCGTTGCTCTCGGCGATGCTACTCCTCACCATCGGCTCCATCTGGATCAACTCCAACTACGAGGACCACGCCGGCTCGGTGGGGCCTGTTTTCCTCCAGCCTGTGGAGAGGAACGGGAACGCCACGGGAATGATGCTGCTCGACGCCCACACCCCGACGAGCTCCCTCGTCGAGGCCTCGTGCACCGGAAACGGTCTCGTTGAGGTTCACGAAACCATAACCGGGGATAAAATCGACGGGCACACCGTTAGCGGCCATTTGAAGTACCAGTTCGTCCTGCCGAGGGAGGGGGATTACATCGTATTCAACAACGGAACGGGAAAGGTCACCTGCGCCTTCCGCTTCATCAAGAACTACCCCACCAAGGCGGTTCAGGATTCCCTCTACGCGAGCGGTTCAGCCTGCGCGCTCCTCCTTGCCCTGGTCGTATGGAGGTGGGGCAAGTGATAATCGAGGCGAAAAACCTGAAGAAGACCTTCGGGAACATCCACGCCCTCGACGGAGTATCGGTCGAGATCCCGGAGGGGATAACGCTCGTCCTCGGTCCCAACGGTGGCGGGAAGAGCACGTTTCTAAAGCTCGCCACGGGAGTGTACAGACCGAGCGCCGGGGAGATCAGGGTGTTCGGAGAGAACCCCTGGAACAACTGGAGGGTTAAGAAGCGCTTCGGGGTTGCTTACGACCCCCCTGCTTTCCCGCAGTTCACGACCGGAAGGGAGTGGCTCACCCTCTTCGCCGAGAGCAAGGGCTTTGGCGGGGAGGAGGTTGAAAGGGTGGCGGAGCTCTTCGACGTTCGTTCCTTCCTTGACGAGAGGATAACGGGTTACTCCTCGGGGATGCTGAAGAGGCTCTCGCTGACCCAGGCGTTCATCGGAAAGCCGGAGCTGATATTCCTCGACGAGCCCCTGGCCAACATAGACTTCGAGAGCATGGGGAGGGTCATAGAGGTGATCGACGGGATGGGGAAGACGAACTTCGTCATCATAAGCCACATCTGGGAGCCGCTGATGCCCATCGTGGACTGGGTGGTCGTCATCGGCAACGGAAAGGTCGTCCTGAGCGGGAAGGCAGAGGAGGTGCAGGAAGACGTCGAGAAGCTCTTCAAGCCCAGGGTAAGGAGAGGGGGCAGGAAAGCCCCCTCATCCCCCGGGCAGGAGGGTTGGCAGACTCCAGGCGGAGATAAACCACCTGAAGCGGGAACCTCCGCCACGGAATAGATTCGCACCACTTTTATATAAACTTTTCTCTTTATACCTCCGGTGGGACCATGAAGCTCATCCACGACCCCATACACGGCCACATCGAGCTGGACGACTTCGCCGTCAGGCTCGTCGACACGCCGGAGTTCCAGAGGCTCAGGCGGATCACCCAGCTCGGACTGGTGTTCCTGGCGTATCCCTCGGCCCGGCACACCCGCTTCGAGCACTCACTTGGAACGTTTCACCTGGCGAGGATGGTATCGAGCCATAACCCGGGGATCGAGGACGGGGTGAGCTACGCGGCGTTGCTCCACGACCTCGGCCACTACCCCTTCAGCCACACGCTCGAAGCGCTCTACCAGAGGCACGAGGAGAACACGAGGTGGGCCCTGCGACACGGCGAAATCGGCGACGTCGTAAGGGAGCGCTACTCCCTCGAGGAGTTCCTCGGGCTTCTGAAGCATCCGCTCGTGAGCGGGGACATAGACGCGGACAGGATGGACTACCTCGTCAGGGATGCGTACTACACGGGGGTCGCCTACGGGATAGCAGACCTCGACAGGCTCGTCAGGTACCTCCACTACGACGGGGAGAGGCTCGTGGTGGGGGAGAAGGGGATAATGGCGGCGCAGAACCTCCTGCTCGCGAGGAGCATGATGCACCAGACGGTCTACCAGCACCACGTTTCGAGGATAGCGGGCGCGATGCTGACCGAGGCCGTAAGGCTCGAGGGAATCCCCCTTGAGGAGATAAGAACGATGGACGAGGTTGACCTAATGGCGAGGCTCAGATCGAGCGGGAATCCCGATGTTAGGGAGCTCATCAAGGCCCTCGATGACAGGAGGCTCTACAAGCGCGTTCTCCACTCCGGCATTGACCCCGGTGAGGAAAGGATCGGGGAGCTGAAGCGTGAACTTGAGATGGAATTCGGGCACCTCGCCCTTGTGGATTACCCGTCGAAGCCCAGGTTCGAGGAGAAGAACGCCTTCGTCCTCTCCGCTGGGGAGCTTAAGAGGCTGAGTGACGTCTCGCCGCTGGTCCGTTCCCTCGTCGAACTGAAAGACACCTACTGGCGCTGGGGCGTCTACGCGAGGGAGGACGTGAGGGCAAGGGTTGAGAAATTCGTCGAGGAATTCCTCCATTCTTCAGGTGAGCCGTTCGCAAAACTCGTGGGTTAAGCGGCCCTCTGGGAAAGATTTATAACCGGGCTTTTTGAGTGAGGGGTGAACAAGCTCATCAAGCTAAAAGGTGGTGTGAATGGGAAGAAGGGAAGAGATGGTTGCCAAGATTAAGGAGCTCATGACCCAGCCCGAGAGGATCAGGAACATGGGTATCGCCGCTCACATTGACCACGGTAAGACGACGCTGAGCGATAACCTGCTCGCCGGCGCCGGGATGATAAGTGAGGAATTGGCCGGAAAACAGCTCGTCCTCGACTTCGACGAGCAGGAGCAGGCGAGGGGAATCACCATCAACGCGGCGAACGTTTCGATGGTTCACAACTACGAGGGCAACGACTACCTCATCAACCTCATCGACACTCCGGGTCACGTCGATTTCGGCGGTGACGTTACGAGGGCCATGAGGGCCATCGACGGTGCCATCATCGTCGTCGACGCCGTCGAGGGCGTCATGCCGCAGACCGAGACCGTCCTCAGACAGGCCCTCAGGGAGTACGTCAAGCCCGTCCTCTTCATCAACAAGGTCGACAGGCTCATCAAGGAGCTCAAGCTCGGCCCGAACGACATCCTCCAGAGGTTCGCCAAGATAATCACCGACGTCAACAGGCTCATCAAGAAGTACGCCCCGCCCGAGTTCAGGAGCCAGTGGATGGTCAAGGTCGAGGACGGAAGCGTCGCCTTCGGTAGCGCTTACTACAACTGGGCCCTCAGCGTTCCTTTCATGAAGAAGACGGGAGTTTCCTTCAAGGACATCGTCGAGCTCACCAACAGCGGTGATCTGAAGACCCTCAGGAAGAAGGCCCCGCTCCACGTCGTCGTCCTCGATATGGTCGTCAAGCACCTGCCGAACCCGCTTGAGGCTCAGAAGTACAGGATCCCGCACCTCTGGAGGGGCGAAGTCGAGAGCGACGTCGGGCAGGCCATGCTCAGATGCGACCCGAAGGGCAAGATGGTCATGGTCGTCACCAAGATCATCCTCGACAAGCACGCCGGTGAGGTCTCAACCGGCCGTGTCTGGAGCGGTACGGTTAAGACCGGTCAGGAGGTTTACCTCATCAACGCCAAGAGGAAGGCCAGGATCCAGCAGGTCGGTATCTACATGGGGCCGGAGAGGGTCAACATGGAGGCAGTCCCGGCCGGTAACATCGTCGCCGTGACCGGTCTGAGGGACGCAATGGCCGGTGAGACCGTCGCCCAGGAGCAGATCGAGCCCTTCGAGGCCCTCCACTACGCCAGCGAGCCCGTCGTTACCGTGGCCATCGAGGCCAAGAACGTCAAGGACCTTCCGAAGCTCATCGAGGCCCTGCGCCAGCTCGCCAAGGAGGACCCGACGCTCCACGTCAAGATAGACGAGGAGACCGGCCAGCACCTCCTCAGCGGTATGGGTGAGCTCCACCTCGAGGTCAAGCTCGTCAAGCTCAAGGAGGACTGGAAGCTCGACGTCGATGTCTCCCCGCCCATCGTCGTTTACCGCGAAAGCGTGAGCAAGATGAGCCCGATAGTCGAAGGAAAGTCCCCGAACAAGCACAACAGGTTCTACATCACCGTCGAGCCCCTTCCGGACGAGATATACGAGGCCATCCGCGAGGGGTTCATCCCGGAGGGCAGGCCCAAGAACCCGAAGGAGGTCGCCAAGAAGCTCGCGGAGCTCGGCATGGACTACGAAGTTGCAAAAGGTATCGTGGACATCTACAACGGAAACATGTTCCTCGACAACACCAAGGGTATCCAGTACCTCAACGAGGTCATGGACCTGCTCGTTGACGGATTCCACCAGGCCATGGACGAGGGGCCGCTGGCGAGAGAACCTGTAATGAAGGTCATGGTCCGCCTGCACGACGCCAAGATCCACGAGGACAACGTTCACCGCGGTCCGGCCCAGATATACCCCGCCATCAGGGGTGCCATCCAGTGCGCCATGATGAAGGCCAACCCGGTGCTCTACGAGCCCTACCAGAAGGTCATCATCAACGTGCCCTACGAGTACATGGGTGCGGTGAGCAGGGAGATAAACCAGAGGCGCGGCCAGCTCATAGACATGCGCCAGGAGGGCGAGGTCATGATAATCATCGCCGAGGCCCCGGTCGCCGAGATGTTCGGGTTCGCCGGCGCCATCCGCGGTGCCACGAGCGGAAGGGCCCTCTGGAGCACCGAGCACGCGGGCTTCAAGAGGGTTCCGGGAGAGCTCGCCCAGCAGGTTATAAGGGAGATACGCCAGAGGAAGGGTCTCAACCCGAACCCGCCGAAGGAGCAGGACGTCTGCCCGCAGCAGTGAGGGCGTCTTCCCAAATCCCCTCTCTTCTTTACGTTTCCTGCTTTTCTGAACTTGAAAATTGGCCAGGTGTTCTTGTCGTGCCATCGAAACTTACTCTAAAGTGTGATGCTCACGGGCAGTTTATCAATCGAGGGTAAACCGAAAACTTCTGTGGAATAACATCGGGGGGCCTCGGATTTATACAGATCCTCGCCCGCCACGTTGACGGCAAATCCGAGCTGAGGGAAGAGGGCCTGCCCGCCTGGGACCTGCGGGATTTTTGAGAATCTCCGTTGAGAGTTGGGGATTTTCCTCAAAACCGATTAGTTAACTTTTTAAACCCCGTCCTCAACCTATGGACGGAACTCATGAGGCCTCCCCGAGAAAAGGCGGGTTTCCCGTCCGAGGGGGCCGAGGTTCGAAAGATTTAAAAAGCCATCCCGGTCAACGAGATTAGGCCAAAATAGGAGGTGTATGGAAATGGCTAAGGAGAAGCCACACATTAATATCGTCTTTATAGGCCACGTCGACCACGGAAAGAGCACCACCATCGGAAGGCTGCTCTTCGACACCGCCAACATACCGGAGAACATCATCAAGAAGTTCGAGGAGATGGGTGAGAAGGGCAAGTCCTTCAAGTTCGCCTGGGTCATGGACAGACTCAAGGAGGAGAGGGAGAGGGGTATCACCATCGACGTCGCCCACACCAAGTTCGAGACCCCGCACAGGTACATCACCATCATCGACGCTCCGGGCCACAGGGACTTCGTTAAGAACATGATCACCGGTGCCAGCCAGGCCGACGCGGCGGTTCTCGTCGTCGCCGTCACCGACGGTGTCATGCCGCAGACCAAGGAGCACGCCTTCCTCGCCAGGACCCTCGGTATAAACAACATCCTCGTCGCCGTCAACAAGATGGACATGGTCAACTACGACGAGAAGAAGTTCAAGGCCGTCGCCGAGCAGGTCAAGAAGCTCCTCATGATGCTCGGCTACAAGAACTTCCCGATCATCCCGATAAGCGCCTGGGAGGGTGACAACGTCGTCAAGAAGAGCGACAAGATGCCATGGTACAACGGCCCGACCCTCATCGAGGCCCTCGACCAGATGCCCGAGCCGCCGAAGCCGACCGACAAGCCGCTTCGCATCCCGATCCAGGACGTCTACTCCATCAAGGGTGTCGGTACCGTCCCGGTCGGCCGCGTTGAGACCGGTGTCCTCCGCGTCGGTGACGTCGTCATCTTCGAGCCGGCCAGCACCATCTTCCACAAGCCGATCCAGGGTGAGGTCAAGAGCATCGAGATGCACCACGAGCCCATGCAGGAGGCCCTTCCGGGTGACAACATCGGTTTCAACGTCCGTGGCGTTGGTAAGAACGACATAAAGCGCGGTGACGTCGCCGGACACACCAACAACCCGCCGACCGTCGTCAGGCCGAAGGACACCTTCAAGGCCCAGATCATCGTCCTCAACCACCCGACCGCCATCACCGTCGGCTACACCCCGGTTCTCCACGCGCACACCCTCCAGGTTGCCGTCAGGTTCGAGCAGCTCCTCGCCAAGCTCGACCCGAGGACCGGCAACATCGTCGAGGAGAACCCGCAGTTCATCAAGACCGGTGACTCCGCCATCGTCGTCCTCAGGCCCACCAAGCCGATGGTCATCGAGCCGGTCAAGGAGATACCGCAGATGGGCAGGTTCGCCATCCGCGACATGGGCCAGACCGTCGCCGCCGGTATGGTTATCTCCATCCAGAAGGCCGAGTGAGGCCTTCTCTGACCTTTCCTTTACTTCCCTGACTCTTAGGAGGGACTGAAATGCAGAAGGCAAGGATTAAGCTTGCGAGCACGGACATTAAGGCCCTCAACGAGGTCACCGACCAGATCAGGCAGATAGCGGAGAGAACCGGCGTCAGGATGAGCGGGCCCATACCGCTCCCCACCAAGAGGATAAGGATAACCACCAGGAAGAGCCCCGACGGCGAGGGAACGGCAACCTTCGACAAGTTCGAACTCCGCGTCCACAAGAGGCTCGTCGACATCGAGGCCGACGAAAGGGCCATGCGCCAGATCATGCGCATTCGCGTTCCCGAAGACGTCACCATCGAGATCGAGCTCATCTCGTGACTCTCACATTTTTGCGCCGGGGTAGCCTAGCCTGGGAAGGCGCGGGCCTGGAGAGTCCGTGGGCGTTAGCCCGCCAGGGTTCAAATCCCTGCCCCGGCGCCATACAACCTTTCTGATGTGTAAAGGTCTTTTCTGTGATCCTAAGTGGTTAAGCCTGCCCTTACTGTCTTCGCCTTGGATTAGAAACCTTCGAAGGGTTATGTTAACGTGTTAACAAAGAGGGCAGAACAGCAGAGGGGGGTTAAAGGGTTAACGATGCTCGTTTCATCCCCCGCTCAGGACGGGCATAACCTTTATCTCGTCGCCGTCCTCGACCTCGGCGTCGCCCCTCGCGGGTCCCCCGTTTACCAGGATTATCTTCTCGGTGAACTCGTCGTAACGCGGGATAACCTCGCGGAGGAGCTCGTCCACGGTCTTTTTGCCCTCGATCTTGACATGGAGCTCCCTCGCCCTCGCAAGGTGGGCAAACGTGCCCATCAGCTTTATCCTGACCATACCCACCACCGATTAAAAGTTCGCTTCCTCGCTAAAAAAGTTGCCGGAAAAAGCCAAGAAGGAAGAGGGGAAAGAATCACTCGAGCTTCGTGACCTTCTCCAGCTCGGGGATGACGTCCTCGAGGCCGAGCTTCTTAAGCGTCTCCCTCTTCGGAATTCCGCGCTCGTCCCATCCCCTGAGCCTGTAGTACTCGCTGAGCAATCCTTCGTACTTGTCCATGTCGAGGTGCTGGCCCTTGTACGGTCCGCTCTTGAGTCCCTCGATGAACCACCTCTTCGGCGGGTAGTCCATGTGCCTGCCCCACTTCTCGCCGAACTCCCTGACCCAGTAGGCCCTTATGAGGGCGTAGACCCTGTCAGCGGCGGTGTAGAGGTCGTCCCAGCTGTACCTCACGCCGGTTATGGCCTCGATGAGCTTCGGGTAGTAGTCGAGGCTAAGGCCAACTTCAACCCACGGGAGCCTGCACGCGCTGAGCATCTCGAAGAGGCCGCCCCTGAGGCGCTGGAGCTCTATGACCTTCGCCGCCTTCTCCGGGCCGTAGGTTATCTTGTACTCGACCTTCTTGGCCTGCTCCCCCTCTATCGGGGCGGTTCCTATCTCCCAGGCGATAACCCAAGCCTCCTTGTGGTGGGCGCCTATCGAGCTGGTGGCGAAGGCGAGGGCCATTGCAGGGTAGATGAAGCAGTTGTAACCGCTTACCTCAAGGCCCTTCACGTGCATGGCGAAACTGTCGTCTCCAAGCTTCTGGGACATCCTCATGACGCCCTCGGCACCGAAGTTGCCGAGCTCTCCCCTGCGGTAGGCGATGTCCAGGGCGAGCTCTCTGGCTTTCTTGAAGTCACCGAATTCCGGAGCGTCCTCCTTTATGAGGCCCTTCTCCTTGGCCTCCATGATGAACGCCAGTGAGCCACCGAGGGATATCGTGTCCATACCCATCTCGTCCGCTATCCTGTTGAGGACGGAGACCTCGTTGAGCTTCCCTATGCCGAGGTTGGCCCCAAGGAGTGCCACGTTCTCGTAGTCGAGCTCGCTCTCCCTCCCCTCTGCATCGAGGACTACGTTTCCGCAGGGCATGTTACAGTAGGGGCATCCGCGCTGCTTGACCTTCATCCCCTCCATGGTGTAACCGTCTATCGAGCGGGCGAACTCGAAGCTTCCGTCGCTGAAGTTCATGGTGGGAAGTGCCGAGTTCTCGTTGGTCCACTCGACGGCGGCCATCGTTCCCTGTCTTTTCCAGAAGGGATAGCTGGGCCTGTTGAGTATCTCGTTGTAGGCTTCGGTTGAGAGCTTCTTGAGGTTCTCCTTGTCGGCAACGGGTATCTCCTTGGTGCCCCTTATGACGACGGCCTTGAGCTTCTTGCTTCCCATCACGGCACCCATACCGGGCCTTCCCGCTGCTCTTCCCTCCTGGGAGATGACGACGGCGTAGCGGACGAGGTGCTCACCGGCCGGGCCTATGCTGAGAACACCCACGTTTTTGCCGTGTATCTTCTTGAGCTCCCTCTCCGTCTCGAAGGTATCCTTGCCCCAGAGCCCCTCGGCGCTTAAGATTGAAACTTCGTCGTCCTCTATGTAAAGGTAAACGGGCTTCTTGGCCTTGCCCTCGACGACTATCGCGTCGTAGCCGGCCTTCCTCAGGTGAACGGTGGCCATGGTGCCGAGGTTACCGTCACCGTAACCGCCCGTGAGCGGACTCTTGGCGGCGATGACCATCTTCCCGCCGCTCGGGGTCGGGAGACCGTTGAAGGGGCCAGAAGCGAAGACGAGCTTGTTGTCCGGTCCGAGCGGATCGACGCCCTTCGCCTCGTTCCAGAGGATCCAGGCGGCCAGACCCCTGCCGCCGATGAACTTCCTGGCTACCTCGGGCGGGTACTCCTGCACCCGGACTTTGTTGTTGGTCAGGTCGACCCTGAGAATCCTTCCCCACCAGCCTTTCATGCCCATACCAGAATCACCTCGAAAGATTTTCGGCCAGAAGGATATAAGGTCTTCGCAAGGAGAAGTGTTTCATCATGACCGGGTGATTAAGCTTATCTGTTAAACTTGATCGGACTTGAGGGAGAAGTAGCCCTCACTATCTTTTGAACACCCGGATGTCATCGACGACGTGCCAGACGCCGGGGGCGTAGCGCTTTATCACGAGCTCGTTGAGCTTTTCAACCCGGTATCCGTGCTCCTCCGCGGTTCTCCTGAATGTCTCGAAGGGCTCCTCAGGCATGAGCCTCTCGGGGACGGTGTTGTGGTAATGGATTATCGCCCCGTCCTTCGCTATGCTGAGGGCCTTGGGTATGAACTCGTGGGTTCTCACGACGTACCCCATCAGAACCCTGTCGGCTACATCCTCCCCCGGGAAGTCCCGGTTGTCGATGTTGTAGGCCGTCATCCTGTCCTGGACGCGGTTCAGCTCGATGTTCTCAACGAGGAAGCGGAAGGTGTAGGGGCTCTTCTCTATTGCTATCACCCTTGCCTTTCCGTGGACGGCCATCGGGAGGCTGAGGTGACCCACCCCGGCGAACATGTCAACGACCAGCTCCCCGGGCCTGGCCACCCCCGCCATCCTGACCCTCTCCTTGACGTTTGCCGGAGAGAACATCACCCTTGCGACGTCGAGCTTGTACCTTACCCCGTTCTCGACGTGCACAGTCACCGTGTCCTTTCCGTACAGCACCTCGTAGTTGGTCTCCCGGAACTCACCACCTATCTTGCCCTTTTTCAGAACGGTTTTAACGCCGAGGACCCGAGCGTAAACCTCCGCGATGCGATGCCTGTAGGGCTCCAGCTCAGGCCTCAGCGGCAGGATCAGCACGTCGCCTATCCTGACCCAGTGCTTGGGGATCATGCGAACCAGCTCGGGGGGGAGCTCGCGGGAGAGTAACTCCCTTATGCGGGGCTTTATCAGCTGTGTCCTCGTCATCGGCCCTACTCTGGTTGGGTACCTTAAAAAGCCTTCTCCGTCTTTTCGTCAAAAAACGATGAGAAAGCCTTAAAAACATGGAAGGCGAATTTAAACCGAGAAATCGTCCGGAGGTCGATGATGAGTATGGACGATGAGTCCTCGAGTAGTTGGTTTTCCCGCCTGTTTAAACCACGTGAAAAGCCCGCCCTTCTCGAGCAGAAACTGAGCCGCGAGGCGTACGAGGGCTACTGGCGACTTTTGATGAAGGCCCGCCCCGAGGTGAACGGCTCGAAGCTGATCCTCAGGCTTCCCAACGGAACCGTGGAACTTGAGGATGGCGTCCTCAGGGTCAGGGCGGACAACAGAAAGACCGCGGAGAAGATACTCCGCAACCTGCACCACTACGGGGGGCCGCCGAGCCTCTGGCCGGCCTACGGCCTGAGCTACTCTCTCAGAAGGAGAAAGGGCACCGCGTTCTGATTTTGCTCCCCTTCCTGAATTTTCCCAAAGCTTTAAATGTTGGGTTAGCCTTAACTCTCAGGCGGATGACGACCCTTGCCCAGTCTGATGGGTGATGACGTCGGTATTAGCTGACGCAGGGGCGGTGAGGTTCGCGGGCCGATGACCCGCCCCGTCCCCGGAGGGATCGAGGATGACCGGAAATAAGGGTGAGAACGACGGACTCATAGAGTTCTACGCCAGCGAGGCTTTAACATGTCCGAGGAGAATATACTTCCGCCTGAAGGGTTATCCCCCGAAGTGGCCCGAGTTCGTTAAGGTGAGGCTGAACCAGGGGGTGAACACCCACAACGTCCTCGGTGAGATCCTGAGGAAGAGGTTCGGGTTCGAGCTCGAGAAGCACATGGTCCTCCGCTCCAGGAGACTCGGCTTTGAGATACACGGCAGGGTCGATGCCATAAGGAACTTCCCCATCGAGATAAAGGGCAAGACGAGCCTCCCGAAGAGCCCCTACGACTACCACATGGCCCAGCTCAACGTATACCTCCGTTGGGCCGAGGCCGAGTACGGCTACCTCTACTACATCAAGCTCCACGACGAGCCCATGAGGGTGATAGAGAAGATAGACTTCTCGCGCTTTCCCATCTTGGAGGGGCCTAACTTCCGGGCCTTTGAGATCCCCTACGATGATAAGCTCTTTCGGGAGACGCTGAAGCAGTTCTACTCCGTCAAGCGCGCTTACGAGAAGGGAAGACCCCCGAAGGGGTGGAACGACTACGCCTGTCGGTTCTGTCCCTACCGTTATCTGTGCTATCCGGACGGGGAGTGAGTTGCTTTTCAGTCCCTCCTGGCCTTCCACTTCAGTCCGTTCTCCACGAGGGCCTCAATCCGTCCCTCGTTGTAGAGTTCCGCTATAAACGCCCTCATTGGAACGAGGTTCAGCGCGAGCCTCCTTGGTGTGGGTTCCACCCCGTAGTGCACCGTAATCCGGAAGGTTAGCTCGTCGATGCCCATCGGTCTTTTGAGGAGTTCGGGTATGAGTTCCCCCACCTCCTCAACCCGCTTGATGTTGAAGTCAAGCAGTTCGATGGCCTCTTCACCCCTCACGGCCCTCCCGTGGGAGGGGATGAGCAGGAGACCCTTTTCAGCATAATTCTGTAATTCTTTAATTGAGTCTTTGAACAATTCAGGGTCAACGAGGTAGGGCAACCCAACGCTCTCCACAACCCGCTCCCCGAAGAAGGAATCGCCCGCGTAAATCAGGCCGTTTTCCCCGTCCAGAAAGCCCGTCATTCCCGGCGAGTGGCCGTTCAGGCTGACGGCCTTAAGGCCGAAGAGCTCGTCTCCCCACTCGAAGACGGCGTGGGCCCTGACCTCCCCCGGAAACTGGAACGCCAAAAACCCCTCGGGAGCCTTTGAACCGAAGGTGAGGATCTCCCTGTTGAGCGGACTCTCCGCTATGGAGAACTCAAAGCGGTGGATGAAGAGCGGTGCATCTAAGCGGGATGCCACCGCCACGTGGTCGGCGTGTCCGTGGGTCGCGAGCTGGGCCGCTATCTTAACACCGAGCTTCTTCGTCTCACGTTTCAGATCCTTGTGTCTTCCCTTTCCGTGGCCTGGATCAACGATGACCGCGTTCCCTTCAAAAACCTTCACGAGGGTTGAGGGGCTTCCGGGGTAGAGGTAAGCCGAGTCACCCAACTTCCGCAGTGCCATAACATCACCGGAACAGTTAGGAGGAAGAGGATAAAAGGGCATCGACGTAAACACAAGGAAAAAGAAGGGAGGAATCAGACGTGCCTCGGATAGAGGGTCTTTTTGCCCTCGTCCTTGGCCCTCTTGACGGCCTTCTCGATGAGGGCCTTGACCTCGGCCTCGAGGGCCTCGTAGAACTCCGGGTTAACCCTCATCTCGGGGTCTATGGCCTTAACGGCCTCCTTAACCTTGGACTTAACTATCATCTCGACCATTTCCACACACCTCCTTATCTGCACCGCCTCCGGCGGTTGCGGTTTATCCTACACCTCAGAGGTTTATAACCCTTCCTACGCTCCTCCCTTAGTGTGGACCCTGCAAAAGGTTAAATCTGATGAAGGGTAAAGACCAACGGTGGTGGTATGGGGAGGGGACGGCTCGTCCTAATAGACGGTGAACACTATCCGGACGTCACGGCGTGGGCGGTGAAAAAGCTGGGTGACGTCTGCTGTGCAGTTTTCCTCGGTGGGAGCGAGAAGATAGGGAACGTCCGTGAGGTGGAGGAAAAGCTCGGTGTTAAGGTGTACCACGGGCGCGATTACATTTCCTCCCTCAGGAAAGCACTCGGAGAGAACAAAGTGACCGAGGTGGTTGATCTGAGCGATGAGCCGGTGCTCAACTACGAGGACCGCTTCGCCATCGCCTCCCTCTGCATGCTACACGGTGTCCCCTACAGGGGGGCCGACTTCCTCTTCACGCCAAAACCACTCAAAACCCTGAGGAAACCCAGCCTCGCCGTCATGGGGACGGGGAAGCGCGTTGGAAAGACCGCGGTGAGCGGCTTCATAGCGAGGACGCTTAAGGGCATCGCCAACCCCGTGATAGTTACGATGGGACGCGGCGGTCCGGAAAGGCCCGAGGTCATCGAGGGGGATAAGTTAGAGATAACGCCCGAATTCCTTCTGAGGCTCGCCGACCAGGGGAGACACGCCGCATCGGACCACTTCGAGGACGCGCTAACGGCGAGGGTCACCACCGTGGGCTGTCGCCGGTGTGGGGGAGGTATGGCCGGCTTTTCTTTCTTCGACGCCATGGACGAGGGGGTGAGAATAGCCGAAAGCCTCCCCAACGACCTCGTCATCCTTGAGGGGAGCGGGGCCACGTTTCCAGCTTACCGCGCCGACGGCTACATCCTGGTAATCGGTGCAAACCAGAGGCTGGACTTCATAAAGGGCTACTTCGGCCCCTTCAGGATAAGCCTCGCCGATACGGTCGTGGTCACGATGGCGGATACGGTTGAGGGGGGCCGACTAAAGACGTTGAAGGAGACTGTGGAGTCGATAAACCCCGACGCTGACGTTCACCTGACCGCCTTCCGTCCGAGACCCCTCGGAGACGTCTCGGGAAAGAGGATCGGCCTCGTCATGACCTCCCACGATGCCCTTCCCAGAGCGAGGGGGTGGCTTGAGAAGCTGGGGGCCGAGGTGCTCCACTCGTCCGGCAACCTCTCGAGGAGGGACCCGCTTTTGGAGGATCTGCGTTCCTTCAGGGGGATAGACGCCGTCGCGGTCGAGCTCAAGGCGGCGGCGGTTGACGTCGTCACGAGGTGGGCCCTCAAAAACGGGATCGAAGTGGTATACCTCGACAACGAACCCGTTAACGTGGACGGAAAGGACCTGAAGAGGGCGGTACTGGAGCTGGGACGTTCCATTCTGGAGGGACGGAAATGATAATCGTCACGGACCCTGAGAGAAAGACCCGTCTGCCCTTTTCGAGGGGCATCCTGACGCGTTCCATAACCCTCGCCGGCGTTGACGTGGGGGTGGCTTACACCATAGCGAGCGAGGTTCAGAGGGAGCTCAGCGAAAGGGGGCACAAGCTTGTAACGACGGACGACATAAGGGAGTTGACGTACGGAAAACTCCGCGAGCACGGTCTCGGGGAAGCGGCGAAACGCTACCTCTTCTGGCGCAGGTTCCGGAGGCTCAAGATCCCAATAACGATACTGCTCGGAGGGACTACGGGCGTGGGTAAATCGACGATAGCCACGGAGCTGGCCTTCCGCCTCGGCACGAGGAGCGTCATCGGCACGGACACGATAAGGGAGGTCATGAGGAAGATAATCGCGCCGGAGCTGCTGCCGGATCTCCACACGTCGTCGTTTCTGGCGTGGAAGACTATCTCCCACAGCCGGCCCGAGGAGTCGCTCCTCGTACAGGGGTTCAGGAAGCAGGTGGAACACGTCTCGGTCGGGGTCTCCGCTGTCCTCGAAAGGGTCTACAAGGAGGGCTTTAACTCCATACTCGAGGGCATACACCTGGTTCCGGGTTACATCGAGCTCAAGGAGAACACCTTCATGTACGTGATAACCGTGGGGAACAAAAAGGACCTCGAGGCCCGCTTCTACGAGAGGGCACGCTACAGCAAGAGGTCGGCGGACTACTACCTGAAGCACCTCGACGCCATAATGGAGATACAGGAGTTCATCGTTAGCAGGGCGAAGGAGCACAACGTTCCCGTAATAAACAACGTCGAGCTCGAAAAGACCGTCAACAGGATAATGGAAGATATAATGGGGCGCCTCATGGAGAAGGTCGGGGAGGGGATGGGGACTTAAAGGGGCTTTTTATCTTCCATATCCCCACGAGCCGACCCGAGCCCCAAGTGGCCTGGACCTCGAAGGCCACCATCATGTCCGGGTAGATGTCTATGAGGTTGAAGCTGTTCCCGTAGGGGTTCCTGTGGAGTTCCCAGCTTATCGAACCTGCGTTTACTATCGGTGTTTTCTCGACCTTTATCCCGAAGGCGTTACCGCCGTGCCCAGTGAGTACGAGGTTCGCCTCTCCGATTGTGATAACACGAAGAACGTCCCCAGCGTCCTCGAGGAAACCGACCTCCCTGCTCCTTGGTATGGGAACTATGTTGTGGTGCATCACGACGACGGTGAAGCTATCGCGGTACTCCTCGAGGAGCTCACCGAGCTTTTTCTGGCCCATCCTCCCCACCACTCCTATGGGCGTCTCGTACTGGGCGCTGAGAACGGGGATGAAGGTAACGCCGTTGATCTCCTTTATCCCTGGCTGACCGAAGTACTCCGAGAACAGGTCGTAGCCGAGGTAGGTTATGTCGTTGTGACCCGGCACCACCAGCTTCTCCGCCTTTATCCTCTCGTAGAACTCGTAGGCCCTCTCGTAGTAGCGCTCTATTCCCATGTCGACGACGTCGCCGCAGTGGACCACCACATCCGGCTTCAGCCTCTCGTTTATCGTCCTGATGGCGTTCTCCAGCACCTTCCTCCTGAAGTAGGCCCTCTCCGAGACGTTGCTCTCGCTCACCTGGACTATCCTGAGGAGCCTTTTACCCTTCGGGATGAAGAGCTTTGGCCTTACGGGGCGGTGCTCCTTGGCCCTCTCCTCCCCCGTAACGCGCCTTATCCTCACCTCGACCCGTCCATCGTCGTGGAGGGTCACGATGTTGTAGCTGTTGACGTCTCCCTTGCGCGTCTTCCTGCAGGAGGTGCAGCCGGCGTTGTCCACCACCAGGTCCTCCACCCTGTAGACGTTGGGCACGTGCTTGTGTCCGCAGGTGTAGAGGTTCACGTCGTACCTGAGGAGCAGGTCGAGAACGTCGCCGGCGTTGAAGAGAACGTTCCTCTCCCGCCCGGTGTCGGGGAGCGGCACGAGGTGGTGGTGGGCGGCGACTATCTTGAACCTCCTGTCGGAGTACTCCTTCAACCTCTCCCTCAGCCATTTGAACTTCTGACTGCCGACCCTGCCGTCGCTTAAATCGGGTATGGTTGAGTCAACCCATATCACGACCCCGTCATCGAACTCAAAGACGCCGTTCAGGGGCCCGATGAACTCCTCAAAAAGTGCATAGCCGACGTTCCTGACGTCGTGGTTGCCGGGGATGACGACAAGAGGCTTCTGGATCTTTTTGAGCTCGTAGGTGGCCCTCTCGTATTCCTCGCGGAGCCCCTGGTTGGTCACGTCGCCGGTATGGATGACGAAGTCGAAGTCCCCGTTGTTTATCTCGTTGGCTATGAGGTCGTAGGCGTATCCCTTGTAGGCGCTTTCACTCGTTATGTGGGTGTCGCTTATATGCGCTATCCGTATCATGGCCATCACTCCGCCGCTATGGCCGTTTCAAGCCTTCTCCTGCTCGCGGTGAGTAGGTCCCTCAGGCTGAATATGCCGACTATCCTGCTGCCCTCGCTCACGAGCATGTGTTTGATGCCCTTCTTGGCCATCAGGTCGAGAACATCGCCGAGGGGGGTGTTGGCGTCAACGGTTATCAGGTCCCTCGTCATTATCTCCCTGACGGGGGTTGTGTTAGGCCGCCCGGGGATCACGACACGCCGTATTACGTCGCTCTTCGTGAAGAAACCGACCACGTCACCCCCTTCAACGACGACGAGGGAGCCTATGTCGAACTGAACCATCAGCTCGCAGGCCCGCTTTATGGTGTCGTCCGGTTCCACCCCTATGAGTTTTCTCGTCATGTAAACCTTAATCGGGGCGCTCGTGTCCATCCAATCACCCAACCATAGGATATGGTCGATGTTGTATATAAACCTTCACAGGTGCACCCTTTTGACCTCGAACGAACCCGTTCCGATGCGCACGTAGAAGGCCGTATCGTTCGGCGCCACCTCATACCCCGTGGGGTAATAGAGCTCGGCCGTCGATGAGGCCACCGCGAAGAGTTTCTCATTCTTCAGAACGAGGAGTTTACCGTAGTCGTAGTTCAGCGGGTTTCCGGTGTAATCCTCCGTCATGCTCGCCGTGATGAAGGCCCTGACATCCCCGTCCGGAAGGTGAAAGAGCGTCACCGTGTTGAAGAGCGACCTCGCCGTTTCCTTCATGGCCCTGTAATGGGGGAGCAGGGTTTCAAGTCCCGGATCCTGAAGCCTCCTGCACAGGTAGACCCCGAAGGTGTAGGTGTCCGAGACATTCTCAAGCTCCTCCCCGTTGAGCTCCGCCAGTTCCATCACGCGGGACTTGTCGAGGTCGCCGTTGTGGAGGAGCCAGAAGGTGAAGCCGTGCCTCGAGGAGAAGGCGAAGGGCTGGACGTTGAAGAGACTTTTAACCCCCTGGGACGCGGCCCTCGCGTGCACCATCAGGGTCACGAAGCCGTCGAGTTCTCCCCTGAGAAGCTCAAGGGCACGGTCGTCCTCGAAGATCGGCTTCATCGAGCGGTAGTGTCTGACGCCCCCGCTCCTGATGAGGGTGTAACCCCAGCCGTCGCGGTGTTGTCTCCCCCTCCCGCGTTTCTCCTTGTAGGGGTCGTTCTCCGAGGATTTAACTATCGCATCGAAGAGCGGGGCGATTTCCTCGCCCTCGCCCGTGGCAAAGAGTATCCGGCACATCTTCCTCACCTCGAGAACCTTCCCCGACGTTCCCAAAAGCTTTTAGGTTTCGGTGTTAAGGGACTCACATGTTACTGGGCGACATCAAGCGAAGGGCACTTGAGCTGATGGATTCGATGGACGAGGAATTCGGGTTGATCGACTTCTCCTTCGCGCTTCCCTACACCTACGTCCTGATCGAGGGCGAACGTGGCAGATCCCTTGGCGTCGCCATGACCCTCCCCGAGGAGGTCGGGAGGTACAGGACGTCCATCCGGGAGCCGTCCCTTGAGGGCTTCATCGAGCGGGCGGACAGCCTCAACGTCATCGAGAGAACCCTCGGGGTGGCCGCGATAAACGCCCTCTCCCAGTACGTGATGGACGTATCGGACGCGCCCGATACGGACGTCGTTGAACTGATCGGGAGCGATATCGAAAGGGTCGCGGTCATCGGGAACATGCCGCCGGTCGTCTCCGCCCTCCGCGGGATGGACCTCGAGGTTCTGGTCTTCGAGCGGAACCCGAAGCTCTGGGATAGGGAGACCCTCAGCGACGCCCTCGAGTACCCCCTCCTCCCAGGGGTGGACGCCGTCGTGGCCAGCGGCTCAGCTATAATCAACGGAACCCTCGATATGATAGTGGACAGGGCAAAGAAGGCGAGGCTCCTCGTCCTCACGGGGCCGACCGCCCAGCTCATGCCGGACTTCCTGAGGGGCACGGGGGTTACCCACCTCGCGTCGATGAGCGTCGTGGACGTTGACTCGGCCCTCGTGAGGCTCAAGCTCGGCTCGTTCAAGGGTTTCGAGGCCGGAAGCAAAAAGTACGTGCTGGAGGTTTAGCCATGGAAGAACTCCGGGAAGCGATAATCAACGTCCTTAGGAAGGTAAGGGCCCACAGGGACCTCTACGTCAGGAACGAGGAGGCCGTGAAACAGCACCTGATCGGCGAGGTGTTCCAGGCGCTCGGCTGGGACTGGAACAACCCCGAGGAGGTTCGGCCCGAGGCGAGAACCGAGGACGGACGGGCCGACTACGCGCTCATGCTCGACGGTAAAGTATTCGCCTACGTCGAGGCGAAGAACCTGGGCGTCAACGTCCTGAAGAGGGACGATCCCCTGCGCCAGCTGGCGCGGTACTGCTTCAACTCTGGGGTTCGCTACGGCATCCTCACCAACGGAACCGCCTGGATAGCCGTTAAAGCCTTCGAGGAGGGCTCCGGCCTGAGGGACAGGGTTCTGATAACGGTCAACATTGAAGAGGAGCCCATCGAACGGAGCGTTCTCAGGCTCTCCCTGCTCTCGAAGTCAAGGATACGGGACGTTGAAAGGCTCTCCTCCCTTCTCAGGGCGCTGGAGCTGAGCTTCGAGGGGCTGAAGGGGGAGGGCTATCCCGAGAGGGTTCTCATCGATTACCTGACCTCCGGTGGGAGCTCCACGACGGTTCCCGTGGGGAAGCTACGCGGCGATGAGACCCCGAGGGCGGCCTACGTGTACGATAACGGCTGGAAGCTCCTTCCACTCCCTGAGAAGAGCATCAAAGGGGTTCTACTCGCTGTTCTCCTTTACATGGAGAAAACGTCCTCGGGCCGTCGGCGGGAGGAGATAAGAAAGGCCTACGAGCACCTGAGGGTCGTCCCATTACCTCCAGAGAAGGCCCTCGAGGTGCTCCGGAAGCTCGGGGAAGAGGAAGGGTTGAGGATAGCCGTGGAGCTTTAGACGACCTTCCAGAGCTCGTCGCTCTCGGGCCTCTCGAGGGGTCTCTCCTCTCCGTTCTCAACGATTACCCTGACTCCTGGCTCTTTCACGAACTCCCCTATGACCGATGCGTTTATGCCCTTTTTCTCCAGTGCTTTAACCACCTCGCCGGCTTTCTCCTGCGGGGTGGCCATCAGGAGCGCCCCCGAGCTTATCAGCGCGAGGGGGTTCAGGTTGTAGAACTCGCATATCTTTATCGTCTCCTCCCTGATGGGGATCCTCTCCCCGTAAACGCGGAAGCCCAATCCCGCGGCATCGGCCATCTCGTGGAGCCCGTTGGCGACTCCTCCCTCGGTAGGGTCGTGCATGGCGTGGACGCCTATCTCGTTGGCGGTAAGCGCGTCCTCCACCACGCTTATCATCCCGATGAAGGAGGCGGCCCTCTCCACAAAGGCCCATCCGAAGGCCTTCTCCAGCTCTTCCCCCCGCTCGCTCGCTATTATCGACGTCCCCTCGAGGCCGGCCCACTTCGTCAGGATGATGGAATCGCCGGCTTTAGCCCCGTTGGAGGTCACGAGCTTCCCCTTCTCCACTTCACCGAGCATGGTTCCGACGACTATCGGCTTTTTCAGACCGGGCGTTACCTCCGTGTGGCCGCCGACTATCGCGACCCCGAGTCTTTCGGCGCTCCCGTGGATCTCGCGCATTATCTCCTCGAGGAGACCCTCGTCGGCGCCCTCTGGGAGGAGTAAACTCACCAGAAACCACTTCGGCCTGGCCCCAAAAGTTGCGACGTCGTTGGCGTTGACGTGAACCGCGTAGAAGCCTATCCCCTCCCCGGCCCCGGTTATCGGGTCAGTCGATGCCACGAGGACGGAGGAACCGAAGTCTATCGCGGCGGCGTCTACGCCGGGACCTGAGCTTATTATAACCCTCTCTCCTCTGGCCCCGAGGTGGTTGAAGACGAATTTCTTAAGCTTTTCAGGCGGGATTTTACCGGGGGGCAGCATTTTAGACCCCTCCAGGCTTTTTTTCTGACCCCTTTGACCGGGGAGCACGAGCGGAAAGTTCAGGTTTGAGGCTTTCAGCGATTCCCTCATCTACGACCTTCCACCGTTTAGTACGCTCCTACATCAGTCGAGGGGGAAAATAAAAAGCTTTCGAGCGCGGGCTTTGGAATGGCCTGACTGCTCCTCCAACCCAAGGGGGCCGAAAGAAAATGCCGGAGGAATCCGGGGCGTGAAGAACCTGGAAAAGTGGAGAATAGGAAAAAGGAAATTATGGCTTCCCATGGCCCCTGTGGGCCGGGAACACCATCTTCTCCCTGAACTTGCCCTTGCCGCGGGCGTAGAGCTCGAAGATCTTCTCCCTTATCTGCTGTATTATTGAGTCTATGGCATCGTAGTCCCCGTTCGCCACCGCGGTCTTAAGCTGGTCCACCAGCGCTTTCAGCTCTGTAACGTTGATGCCGGCCTTTTCCATAGCCTGAATCTGCCTCTCCACCCTCCAGAGGAAGACCCTGGCCATCACGGTCTGATTTGCCCTGACCCGGGTGCTCCACTGCTCCGAGGCTATCCTTATGACGAACTCCGCGTGGGCCTTCGCCGCTATCGCCTGCCCGTACGCCATTCCGTATTTGCCATCGTTGTACGCTTCCTTGGCCCTCGCGAGCTCCCTATCCGCCAGCTTGAGCATTTTCTCGGCCAGCTTTTCCATCTGAGGCACCAGCGTTACGTTCTGAAGCATCTCCTTGGCGGTTTCTATCCTCTCCTCACTCGCGTTGATGGCCTTGAGTGCCGTCTCCGCGGTCACGTTGACCTCGATCTCCGTGCAGTTGCAGTCCTTCGAACCCAGTCCCTTCTTGATGTGCATTATTGTTTTGTTCATGACCGGTGTTGCAACGAGTGTTATTTTCTTGGCCTTGATGTTGAGGTTCAGCATGACCCTGCTGACGTTGCTGGTGCGGTTTACGAAGAGTAGCACGCCCCTGCTCTTAACGGCAAGCTTGAGGGATTGCTCCAGCGCCAGGGTGTCGTTCCCCGGAACGATTATCGCGCTTCCGTTGAAGGTGAGCCCGAGCTTGGCCCTCGCGTTCCCCACGACCTTCACGTTCGTCTCGTACCTGTTCTTGCCGCCCCAGCGTTCAACGGTTATCTTGAGCTCGCTGAGGTCATCGACGTACTGCTCAACGACGGCATCGGGGCCGCCGATTATTATCACCATGTCAGGAGCGTAGCTCATGACCTCGGCGGTGACGTTCGGGTCGTAGACGCCCCACTTTGTGGTGACCACCACGGCCCCCGTAACGTTGGCCAGGTACCGGGCCAGTGCACCGTCGGCCTCGTTGTCGCTCACCAGGATCACGGTTACCGAGGCGCCCTGGGTGCTGGTACTGTCCGCGGCCACCCTCCCGAAGGATGGGACGGTCGCCACGAGCATCAGACCAAAGAGCAGGGCAACCATTTTCTTCCACATCATACCGCTTCACCTCGATGTTCCCTATGAAAAAAGCCCTATTTAAGCTTTTTTCACGAAATCGTCTTCTTAGATTCATTTTTGTTCAATCAGGTCTTTTTTCCGGCCTTTTTTCAATCTCCACCGTTAAGCAACGTTGTTCATCGTTTATATACGTTTAAGGGCTGATTTAAGAAGCGGACGCGGTAAACTGAGCTATTTAAGATGAGATAGCGTTTAGCAAAGGCTTAATCTCGGATATCTCTGGATCATCCCTCGAGAATTGAAACGATTGGGCGAGAGGGAATAAAGGACAATAGGAAGGCCGGCACTCAGGCCTGGACGTAGTAGTACTCGCCCCTCTCCTTCTGCTCCCTGTCCTTAACGGAGCCGGCCTTGTTGGCCCTCGGCCTTCCGGTATCGGGGTCGCGCCTGAAGGTTATTCCGACCGACGCCAGGAAGCGGTTCATGCCCTCGCGCATGCCCATCGGCGGCAGGGCCCTTCCGCTCCTCCCGGGCTCGCCCTCGAAGACTATCAGCCTGTCGCTCAGGTAATCCACCATCATGACGTCGTGCTCGACTATCAAGGCGGTCTTCTCGTTCTTCGCCATCAGCGACCTTATAGCCTTCGAGACGGCCAGCCTCTGCTCGACGTCGAGGTGGGCCGATGGTTCGTCGAGGAGGTAGAGGTCGGCGTCGCGGAGCAGACAGGCGGTTATCGCGACCCTCTGGAGCTCTCCACCGCTAAGATCGTTCACCCGCCTGTCGTAGAGCTCCGGGATTCCGAGCGGGTTCAGGAGCTCCGTCTTGTAGAAGTTGCTGAGGAGCTTCGATGAGTCTATCCTGCTCAACAACTCGAAGACCGTCCCCTCGTAGTCCACCTTGATGTACTGCGGCTTGTAGCTCACCGTTAGCGTCCAGTCGACCTCTCCCTCCGTTGGCTTCTCAACTCCTGCGAGCATCTTCACGAAGGTCGTCTTACCGATTCCGTTGGGGCCGACTATCCCAACCACCTCGCCGACGTAGAGCTCTCCCCCCTCCGCCTCGAGCCTGAAGGAGCCGTAGTCCTTGACGAGCCTCGGGTACTGGACGAGCACCGTCCCCTCCCCGCTCTTCCTCTCGCTCCTCTTGGTGAAGCTCACCTCGTAGGGCCGGAAGCGGACGTTCTCGTCGCGGAGGTAGCCGCGCAGGAACTCGTTTATGCCGTTGCGCGTGCTCTTTGGTTGGGAGAAGATACCGTAGGCGCCGGGCTTGCCGTAGACGACGTGGATCACGTCGCTCATGTAGTCGAGGATCGCCAGGTCGTGCTCGACCGTCAGGACGGCCTTCCCGGAGTCGGCAAGCTTCCGGATTATCCTCGCTATCCTGAGGCGCTGTCTTATGTCGAGGTAGCTTGACGGTTCATCGAAGAAGTAGAAGTGCGCGTCCCTGAGCATCGCGGCCGCTATTGCGACCCTCTGGAGCTCGCCGCCGGACAGCTGTTTTATGTCCCTGTCGAGGACGTTTCCGAGCTCGAGCTCCTCAACGACCTCCTCGAAGCGATCGTTCTCGTCCGCCTTCTTCAACAGCTCCCGCACCTTACCCCTGACGGCCTTTGGGATGAGGTCGACGTACTGGGGCTTGACGACCGGCCGTATCTCGCCCCCCTTTAACCTCTCGAAGTAGTTCTGAAGCTCGTTGCCGCGGAAGGCCCTTATCACGTTCTCCCAGGAGTCGTTGTCCCCGCAGAGGTTGGGCAGTATCTGGCCGGAGAGTATCCTGACCGCGGTGGTCTTACCGGTTCCGTTGGGCCCGAGGATTCCAACGACCATCCCGTCCTTGACGACCGGAAGGCGGTAGAGAACGAAGGAGTTAACCCCGTAGCGGTGGACACAGCCCTCCTCGAGCTCCTCCGGGAGGTTGACTATCGTTATCGCGTTGAAGGGGCACTTGTGAACGCAGATTCCACAGCCGGTGCAGCTCGCCTCCTGGATGACCGGCCGGTAGTTCTCCTCGTCTATGATTATGGCCTCGCCCCCCATCCTGTTGACGGGGCAGACGCGCTCGCACAGGAAGTTACCGCACTTGTCGGGATTGCACCTGTCGTAATCGATGACCGCTATCCTCATCCTCACCACCGGGCTATGCTGAGGGAGAGGGTTTTAAAGGGTTGCGGGTTGTCCTTTCCCTCAAACGCCCTACTTAAGACGTTGGTCGCTCTGAACCGAATCGATGTTATTCGGACTCGAGATCGCCTGTGAGGGGTTGTATGCGGACTTTACCCTTCGTTTTCTCCTTCAGGAGGGCCATAAAAGCCTCCGCTTCTTCTTTCCGCACCTCCACGGTGAAGGTCACGAGCTCGCCGTACTCCTCCCCCACTATTTTCGCCCCGGAGTTCTGAGCCGTCTCCCTGACGGGATGGAAGAGGTTGTAGGGAAAGGTAACCTTGAAGCGCTCCGTCTCGTAAACCTCAACGATTCCCGCGTCCTCGATGGCCCCGCTGGCGGCGTCGCCGTAGGCCTTGACCAGGCCGCCGTAGCCGAGCTTTACACCGCCGAAGTAGCGCGTGACCACGACGACAACGTTGGTTAGCCCCTTGTTCTGAATGACCCTGAGCACGGGCTTTCCGGCGGAACCCTTCGGCTCGCCGTCGTCATCGTAGTGAACCGCGAAGTTCCTGCCGTCGTTGATGAGGTAGGCCGAGACGTTGTGCGTTGCGTCGGCGTGGTGGGTTTTGATCTTTGCGATGAACACTTTCGCCTCTTCCTCCGTTCCCGCCGGCGAGGCGTAGCCTATGAAGACCGATTTCTTGATAACGAGCCGGTAGCTCCCCACTCCCCTCAGCGTTCTCACTCGGGCCTCACCCTCTGAGGGTTGCTACGAGCTTTCTCTCGTCGAGGAGCATCGTCAGTGCGTCCTTGACGTCCTTAACGACGATATCGCTCGCCAGGAGCGCATCGACGGCCGCCCCCTCGGGTCCAACCACGCAGAAAGCCAACTCCGCTCCCTCGAGCATCGCCACGTCGTTGTTGCCGTTTCCCACCGCGACGTAGGGTTTGTACCCTTCGGCTATCCGGGCCTTCTCGGCACCGCTGGATACCCTCTCTATCCTGACCGGCAAGCCTTTGAACTCCTCCTCCAGCGTCCCGAAGGTATCCGAGCTCAGGACAACGACCGTGTACTTCCCCGCCAGTCGCTCCAGCAGATGTTTAACTTCCTCGGTGACCCTTCCGCTCTCCCCGAGCGTCCCGTTGAGGTCGAAGAGGACCGCCCCAAATTGAATTTCTCCGTAGTTCGGTATCTCCATGGCTACCACCGGCGGTAATTGGGTGTAAGGTTTTTAAGGGTTGAAGCTCAAGCAGGGGATGTATTCAGGAGATTATTAAACCTCTGACTACGTGGGGGTATAAGGCATGGACTGGGTTCAGCGTCGCCTTCATGATCCAGAGGTGCTCATACGGCTCAACGCCTTTTTCCTGAGCTACTTTGGATGGATGGCCTTCGGCGTCCTTTACGGAATCATCGGCCGCTGGAGCATCGATGTCACAAAAGAGTTCCTGAAACTTCCTTTGACTTCGCGGGATCTGGTTACTGGACTCGTGGGGTTCACGAAGAGCATCCCCCCGCTGTATTCCCTACTCACACTCGTGTACTACATCGGCTTTTCTGGTTCAATATGTCTGATGGTCGCGTACCTCCTTATCTACAAAAGGGACCTGAGGGCGTCCGATGAGCTGTTCATCCGATATCTGGGGGCCTACGCAATCGCGGGGGCCGTGTACCTCGTTGCCCACATCTACGCCCCGCACGTGGTCTACAACCTGCCGGGGTACAGTTCATCGAACACGCTCCTAACACGTCAGGAATTCGTCCTCCCCTCCCTACACAACACCATAGTCACCATAAACATCCTAACTGTGTGGAAGTACCGGAAAAAGCTCGGTGGGAAGCTCCTGATACTGACAAACAGCATCATACCCTTCGCCACCGTCCTACTCGGCCATCACTGGATCTACGACGTTCTGGCGGGCATGGTCCTCGGTACCATTCTCTCCAAGGTGACAGCGGACAGAACCACCAGAATTCCGGAGACGCTCTACAGCTGGGAGATCGCTTATATCCGGAAGGTAACCATTGCAAACGTCATCCTCGCCGTTTTGGTACTTCTGCTTGCTATAAACCCCGGCAGGTGGCTGGCGGTTATAAGCGCCCTCTTCTCCTCCCCCTGAGAAAAACTTATAAACCTCACATGGACTCTAACATCGGGTGCCGGGGTAGCCTAGCTCGGCAGGGCGGCGGACTCGTAATCCGCAGGTCGCGGGTTCAAATCCCGCTCCCGGCTCCATCAACCCTTTCTTAAGAAAGCGTTGGCGGAAAGGTCGTGGTTCTTTTTTCAAGGGACGATTTAAGGCGTGTTTGTACTGTTAAAGGGTACCTAAACTTGAATTATCAGGATATGGGCCAAGTCTAAGGGGGTTTAGGATTCTCCCGCGCTCCAAAGGAGCGCTATCCAAAAGCAAACCCGCCACCAGTAACACGTTAACGGCGAATTCCAAACTCAAAAGCTTCTTTACAATGCAAACACATCAAAACCACCCCAAAAGGAGCCACGCCTATTTCCGCCAGCGCTTTGCGGAGCAGGAACCTGTTCCGGGGGTGTGGAGGCGGAGCCCCCTTGTCTTTCGTTATGGTGGGCCCGCGGGGCTTCGAACCCCGGACCTCCACCTCGTAAGGGTGGCGTCATGACCAGTCTAGACCACGGGCCCGCCCGGAATAAGAAAAGGGGGGCACGTTATAAATCTTACCCTCCAACCCCCCTGCGAACCTTCACCGCCAGGCCGTTCCGGAAGACCTTCAGCTCCTCGCCGTTTAAGAGGCTCTGGCCGGTCGCGAGGAGCTCGTCCCGCTCGTTGACGATGAGAACCTCGTCGTAGGGTCTGATGTTCTCGTCCGCGTCCACCACGAACTTCGCGAAGACGTTCTTGCCCCTCCTCGCGAAGGGCTCCGCGTCCCCGTCAACCACCACCCTCATCCTCGGGAAGGGCAGGATCTTATGAAGCCTCCTCGCCCCCTCAATTCCCAGCGTTAACAGGCCATCCTCGGCACGGAAAGTTGCGAGATGCTTGCCCTTAGCCTTTATCTGCCTCGGCATGCCCGTCTTCCTCGAGAGCTCCACGAAGACGTCTCCAAACGCCTCGCCGGCCCCCTCACCGAACTGGTACTCCGCTATCGCCATGATGTAGTCCCTCGCCTCGTCCTTCCGCGGTTTCTCTATCCTGAAGTCCTCCTCGCCCTCGCTCTGGGCGAAGGGGTAGCTGAGCGAGAGATGTTTGGGAATCTCGCCGAAGATGGGGTGGGTTACCTTCTCGGGGAACTTCTCCGCGACCCTCCGGGCCCTCCTCCTGGCACGGTAAACGGTCGGCCACTCCATCGCCTCCTCGCTCACCTTGAGGAAGGCGCTCGCCTTGGTCACGGGCTCGTTCCTCTCGAGGTAGTCCCTGTACTCCAGAAGTCTCTTATAGGCTGAGAAGGTCTTCGGATGGCTCCTCGCCCGCTCGTCGACGAGCTCCCAGAGGGTTCCCTCCCTTATAGCCTGCTTCACGCGGTTGAGCTCCTCCCTTATCACCCAGAGGTTGTGCAACGCCAAGAGTCTCGTCCGCTCATCCTTCGGCATCTCGCGGAGCTCCCGCGGCGTGTAGCGCGAGCAGACAGGGCAGGAGCACGGGAAGTACTCCAGCTCCTCGAGCCTCTTCGTTCCCTCAGGGGTCAGATAGCGGTCGTCCTTGGCGTAGAGGGCGTAGCTGGCGGAATCGAAGAGGTCAACGCCCATCGCCACCGCCAGGGCGAATATCATCGGATGCCCCGCGCCGAAGAGGTGAACCGGCCTGTCCGGCCTCAGACCGAGCTTCGAGGCTATCACAACGTCCACCAGATCGCGGTAGCGGTAGCTCTCCATGAGCGGAACGACCGCCCCGATTGGGTGTATCTCGAAGTTCATCTTGCTGAGCTCCCTTGCGGCCCTGGTCCTCAGGTCCGGATAGACAGAACCCTGAACGGCCGCGTTCATCGCTATGCTCTTAACTTCCTCCGCCTCCCGTGCCCTCTCGAGGGTTATCCTCAGGTCCTCCTCGGCCCTCTCCCTCGGCGCGTCCGGTGGCGTCGGGATATCAAGAAAAGTTCCGATATCAACCCCTATCTTCTCCTGGAACTCGATTATCTCCCTGTTGGTGACGTCAACCCCACCGTAGCGCATGAGCTGGAAGGAGCCGGAATCGACCTCGACGATGCCGTCGTAGTCGAGGAGCCCGTGGATGCCGAGCTCGAGGGCCTTTTCTCTCAGTTCGGGCGTCCTGTATATGATGTAGGAGTTGGTGATGACGATTCCAAAGCCCATCTCCTTCAGCTCTCTGGGCGTTACTATCAGCTGCTTCGGGTTGATGACGGGCATTATCGCCGGGGTCTCTATCGTCTTGCCGTTGACGGTCAGCTTCCCTATCCTTCCGGCCGCGTCCCGCGCCCTGACCTCGAACCTGAAATCCACCATTTCTCAACACCACCAAGCCTTCGGCGGGGGGTTTAAAAGCCTGCGGTAACGCGATGACCTCACGCCAGGGCCGTGACGAGGAAGTAGGATATGGCCCCCGCAAAAAGGGGTGCGATTACCCAGCCCTTCACGATTCCAGCGAGGAGCCTGAGGTTCACGTGCTCGCCCTTGTAGAGCCCGAGACCGCTTATGGAGCCGACTATGGCCTGGCCCGAGCTTACGGGGAGACCTATCAGGTTGGCCGCGCTGACGGCAAGGGAGGCGCCGAACTGGCTTGAGAACGCGGAAGTTGGGCCGAGGGGCGAAATATCTCTCCCGACGGTCATCATTACCTCGTAGCTGAAGGTCAGGGCCCCGAAGGCGAGGGTGAGCGCGAGGATGAGCTTGAAGGGGCCGTCGATTCCAGCGCCCTCCATAAGTCCAGCAACGTTCGAGAGCTCGTTGGCGCCGAGATTGAAGGCCGAGAAGGCGGAGGCTGTAAAGACGAGCCACTTCTGGGTCAGCTCGAGGTTGCGGAGGCACTTTATCCTCCTCAGCACGGGCTTGTAGATCCTGTAGACGGCGATGGCGAAGAGGGCGGAGACGAGGGGCGAGAGAACCCACGCGGACACTATCTTCCCGACGGTCCACCAGTCAACCGGCAGTCCGAGGGCCAGGGCCGCCCCGACGAGGCCCCCTATTACAGACTGGGTCGTTGAGATGGGCCGTCCCCAGAGGCTCGCGAGGGTTACCGCCGAGGCGGCGCTGAACAGCACGAGTCCGACCTGAGCCGTCGTCATGTTCCCGGCCAGTCTCGCGACGGTTCCGGAGACACCGGCTCCACCGAGAAGAACCCCCAGCGTCGTGAACACCCCGATGAGGAGGACGCCCCGTTTGAAGCCGATGACGCCCGACCCGACCGCCGTTCCAACCGCCTTCGCGCTGTCGTTCGCCCCTATGGCCCACGCCATGAAGAGCGCCGTTATCACTGCCATCATCGCCATCACCGTCCTCACTATATTCTATTTGTTGACAAATAGTCTATATAGTCTATGTAGCACAGGGTTGAGCATTTAAAAGGGTTTCGTTCCCGCTCACACCCTACGAAGGAGGGCCGAGAAATAGCCGTAGATGTGGAGGGCGAGGTAGAAGACCGCCCAGAACCACAGGATGAGCGGAAAGAGGAGCGCGTTTATTGGACTCCCGCCCTCCATCAGGGTCGGGAGGAGCATAGTGAAGACCTCGAATAACCACCAGAGGGTGAAGAGCTCAAACTTACCAGCGAAGAGCAGAAGGGGAGGAACGGCAACGTCGAGGAACGCCACCAGGTCACTCAGAAGAAGGAAGGTTAGATCCTTCGTAAAACCCCCGCCAAGGTTTTTCAGGTCGCCGAGGAACCAGCGCTTCCTCTGGCGCCAGAGAACGCTTAAGCTCTTCGGCATCTCGGTCCAGACCCTTGCGCGCGGGGCGTAGACGACCCTTCCGAGGGATTTAACGGCCTTCGTGGTGGCGTAGTCCTCGACGGGGTCATCGACGAAGCCGCCGATTCCATCGAGGGCTTCCCTGCGGAATGCCGCGATGGGACCTGGAGCGAGGCTTAAATCCTCGAGCTCTTTGGCGCGGCGGAACATGGCTATTCTCAGGTGCTCGGCGTCCTGGGCCCTCTCGAGGAAGGAACTCCCCGGGACCCGGACCTGCCCCCCAACCCCGGCGACTTCATCGGAGTGAAAGCGCCTCACGAGTTCTTTGATGGCGGTGGGCTCGAGGTAGCTGTCGGCGTCCGTTGTGACCACGATCTCGCCGGAGGACTTCGAGAGGCCGAAGTTCAGGGCCCTCGCCTTCCCCCCGTGCTCTTTCCTGTAAACCTTCAGACGGGGGTCCTTCACAGAGGAGGCCATCTCAAACGTGTCGTCATCGCTTCCGTCGTCGACTACTATGACCTCGAGGCTGGGGTAATCTTGCCCGAGGGCGGATTCTACGGCCGCAATAACCCGCTTCCCCTCGTTGTACGCGGGGATTATCACCGAGACCGCGGGTGTCCATTCTCTAATTGGGTAATTCCTGAAAAGGCTAATTATGTAGTTAAGGAAGAAGTACCCGTCCCAGAGGAGGACGACGGAAAGTCCAAGGAGGAGCGGGTTCATGGAACCCACTCGGAGGGAAGATTTTTAATCGTGTCGGCAAGTTCACCGTCAAAAGAACCAAACAGGAACGTGAAATCACTCAACAAAATCACAAAATCTAATATTCGCCATACTTCATTCTATCTTCGGAGGCCTCCCCTCCTTGCGGGCTCTTTCCCAGTCTATACCTCACCACGTAGCGGCCGTGCTCGAAATCGTCTTCCTCGGCCTCCAGAACCTCCACGGGCTCCATCTTCAGGCCGAACTCCATGGCCTCCCATTTTACGTCGTCGAAGTAGTCGTAGAGGCCGCAGGTGGCACAGAACGAACCCGAGAACTCGACGATAACCTCATCCATATCCGCCTTCAGTATCCTCGCCCGGGCCTCGCTCCCGTGAAGCCTGTTGAACTCCTCGATGACCCTCCCCAGGGACCCCATTTTCCCACCGATTTCAGTTCTCCCCGGGGACTTAAAAAGTTTGTTAGGGTAACCGAATAGTTTAAAAATCCAAGATCAAAGGGTCGGTCGATGAGTGAGGAAAGGATAAGGTACGCCGACAGGGAGTACACCGATGAGGAGATACTCGCGATACTCGAAGAGCCGGTGAGGGAGTGGTTTAGGCGGAAGTTTCGAACCTTCACCCCTCCCCAGCGCTACGCAGTGGTTGAGATCCACAAAGGCGAGAACGTCCTCATATCTTCGCCAACAGGCTCCGGAAAAACGCTCTCCGCTTTTCTCGCGGCCATAAACGAGCTTATACTCCTTGGAAAGGCCGGAAAGCTCGAGGATAAAATCTACGTGCTCTACGTCTCCCCGCTTAGGGCCCTCAACAACGACATAAAGAGGAACCTCGAGGGGCCGTTGAGCGAGATAAAGGAGGTGGCCAAGGAACTCGGCTACGAGCTCCCGGAGATCCGCGTCGGGATAAGGACGAGCGACACGTCGAGCTACCAGAAGAGCAGGATGTTGAAGAAGCCACCGCACATACTGATTACGACCCCGGAGAGCCTCGCCATAGCCCTGAACGCCCCGAAGTTCCGCGAGAGGCTCAAAACGGTCAGGTACCTCATCATCGACGAGGTTCACGCGCTGGCCGAGAACAAGCGGGGAACTCACCTTTCCCTGAGCGTCGAGAGGCTCGCGGCTTTAGCCGATAAGGACTTCGTGAGGATAGGGCTGAGCGCGACCATCCACCCGCTCGAGGAAGTGGCGAAGTTCGTCTTCGGCTTCGACGACGATGGGAAGCCGAGGCCGGGCTTAATCGTTGACGTCAGCTTCGCCAAGGAGACGGAGATAAAGGTGGAAAGCGTCGTCGAGGATTTGATCTACACGGACGCAGGGACCCTGAGCAACGCCCTCTACAAACGCCTGGCGGAGCACATAAGGGGGCACAGGACGACGCTCATCTTTACGAACACGAGGAGCGGCGCCGAGAGGGTCGCCTATAATCTGAAGAAACGCTACCCCGAGTTTGATGGGTTGATAGAGGCCCACCACTCGAGCCTCTCGCGGGAAGTTCGTCTGGACGTCGAGGAGAAGCTGAAGAGAGGGGAGCTCAGGGCGGTTGTCAGTTCAACGAGTTTAGAGTTAGGAATTGATATTGGTACAATAGATTTGGTTATTCTTATCGGTTCCCCGAAGAGCGTCAACAGGGCGTTGCAGAGGATAGGGAGGGCCGGCCACAGGCTCCACGACGTGAGTAAAGGGATAATCCTCGCCCTCGACCGCGACGACCTCGTCGAGGTCACCGTTCTGGCCCACAACGCGAGGAACCGGAGGCTCGACAGGATAAGGATCCCGAAGAACCCCCTCGACGTTCTCGTCCAGCACCTCCTCGGGATGGCGCTCAACCGGGTCTGGGACGTTGAGGAAGCGTATAAACTCGTGAGGCGCGCCTATCCTTACCGCGACCTTCCATTCGAGGACTTCATGAGCGTCCTCCGCTATCTGGCCGGGGAGTACGCCGGCCTCGAGGAGAGGAAGGTTTACGCCAAGGTATGGCTCGAGGACGGTAAATTCGGAAGGCGCGGCAGGATGACGAGGGTCATCTACTACATGAACGCGGGCACGATTCCAGACGAAGCGAAGATCAGGGTTTACACGATGGACAAGCAGATGATTGGAACGGTCGAGGAGGAGTTCGCCGAGAGGCTGATGCCCGGGGATATCTTCGTTTTGGCCGGGAGAACCTACGAGTTCGTCAAGAGCAGAGGGAACAAGATATACGTGATCCCGCGCGAGGGGGCGAGGCCGACGATTCCGGCCTGGTTCTCGGAGATGCTGCCCCTGAGCTTTGACTTAGCTCTCGACATCCAGCGCTTCAGGAGGGAGGTGGCGGGGCTTTTGGATAACCGCCGCGCAAAGGGGTTCCTGATGAGGAAGTACGGGATAGACGAGAGGGCCTCGAGGGCCATCTTAGCTTACTTCCGCGAGCAGTCGCGGTATTCGACTGTCCCCGATGATGAGACCGTCCTCGTTGAGGAGGTTCCCGGCGAGAAGCGCAACCGTTACTTCTTCCACACCCTCATTGGGAGGAGGGCCAACGACGCCCTGAGCAGGGCCTTCGCCTACCTTGTGAGCAAGAGGAAGGGGACCAACGTAGGCATAGCGATAAACGACAACGGCTTTGCGCTCCTCCTTCCGCCGGAGGTGAGGCTGAGCGAGGAGGAGATCCTCGAGCTTTTCCGGGTGGAAGACCTCAGGGGGGTTCTGAAGAACGCCCTCGAAAACACGGAACTCCTCAAGAGGCGCTTCAGGCACGTCGCCAACCGCGGACTGCTCATCCTCAGGAGGTACGTAGGAAGGAAGAAGAGGCTCGGCAGACAGCAGGTGATGGCCGTTGCCCTGCTGAAGGTTCTCAGAGAGAACTACCCCGACTTCCCACTCCTGAAGGAGGTTTACAGGGAGATAATGGAGGACAAGATGGACGTTGAGAACGCGGAGCTCTTCCTGAGCTGGGTGAGGGAGGGCAGGCTAAAGGTCATCGTGGAACACAACGAACTCCCGAGTCCATTCGCCTTCAACCTCGAGGCGATAGGCTCGAGCGACGTCGTTCTGATGGAGGACAGGCGGGAGATGATAAAACGGCTTCACAGGAAGATAATGGCGATGATAGAAGCGTCAGGGTAGCGAGATGACGCGGTCGTGGTAAACCACCATTCCCCTGCTCGTTATCTTGTAGGGCCTCATGCTGTGGTCGAAACCACTCCCCCTGAACTTCAGGATCTTCAGCCCGCGGTAGAGCGTCCCCTGGATGTCGAACATCTTCAGCTCTATGACACCGCTGACGAGGTACTCCTCGATGTCCGTTCTCTGGAACTCCGAGGTCATCAGAACCGTTGCCCCCATTTTGCCCATGCTCTTCACGAAACTGAGAAAGGCCCTCCGGTACTCTATCTCCTCTGGTGAGGTGAACTTGAGCATGGTTATCGGATCAAGGACGATGCGGGTGTAACGCCTCTCCCTGAGCTTCTCCTTTATCGCCTGGGTCATCTTCTCCATACTACCCGCGAACGATTCGAAGAAGTCCTCGACGAGGACGTAGCGCTCCGACGTTGGGGTGGCGTCTATCAAGGTGAACCTGCTGTCGTTGAGGTTAAAACCCATCTTGGTCATGTCAGCTCTAATGTTATCGGCTGGTTCCTCGAGGGTCACGTAGAGGACGTCCTCGCCGTTGGCCACCCCCGCCATGGCGAAGTGCACCGCGAGGGTCGTCTTGCCGGTTCCGGGGGCACCCTTCACGAGGTACGTTCTCCCCGGTATCAACCCACCCCTAAGCATAAGGTCGAGTCCCCTGATGCCCGTTGAGATCCTTTTGCCGTTCATGGTGTAACCCCTATACTGTCACTTTACCCTTCCCATATAAGAACTTTTCGAGCGTTCTTGAACGAGGCTTCCCGGCTGAGCTACAAACTGGACGGCTCGACGGTAAAGGTTAACCTGAGGGCCAGCTTCGAGAGGCTGAGGGCGCCGATGTACATGAGGGTTTCGGATGACGACCTGCGCAACAGGATCCTGGACATCGTCGACTCCGTGGTTAACGAGGTCTCCAAAGAGTACGGGATCGAGATAGAACTCAACAAGGCGGATATCATCCTGCACTGATCTTCCATTTTGAAGTCTTACCCGTTTCTCCCTACCGCTTCATTTTGTGTGAGAGTGTATCACTTTGCGTCGGCGGTAAGGAGTTCCACCTCAACCATCTGGATTTCTCAATCCAGATGGCTTCACTGGTGGCGGTCGAGGCTAACGGCACGAGCCTCCCATCCACGAAAAACCCCCCAGAGCTTAGAGCAGAGCTCCCATCACCCTGAAGGGCCCTCAAATACAAATTCCAGACAGCAAGAACATCACGATGCCAAACCTCACCACCAGCAGAGCAAACCCCAAACCGACCATCCTCGTACTCCACAACAGCATTGTGAACAGGACAAATTCTTGAAGTGTTCTTCGGATTCACTCTTATCACAGGAACACCATACTCTCTTGCCTTCTCCTCAATAGCCTTCTGTACCCCCAAGAATGCTGACTGATAAATCCTGTGCCGAAGCTGTTTATCACCAACCCTCTCCAACATCCTCCTTGGAACGTTCTTCGGAAGCTTCTCCAAGATTATTCCAGCATTTCTCTTTTTTGCCTCTTTGACAATTATTTTCGCAAGCTTGAGGCGAACGTCCCTCTTTTTATCCTTCTCACGAAGCTTTCTCAAAATCTTCCTCTTCTTTTCATTTCTTGAGCCAAGCTTTTTATCCCACTTCTTCTGAACCCTTTTCCTCCTGTAATAATACCCGAGAGTGATTTTCTTCTGTCCAGTCTCAAAAATCACTGGCGTGAAATCAACGAGTGCGGTAACGTTGTCCTCATTCACATCAACAGAAATCCACGATTTTGCCTTATACTGCTCAACATCCTTGAAAAAGGTTAGGTAAATAATCAGCCTCCTCTCTTTTTTGTCAGGCTTTATTCTCGCTTGAGAGGCCAGTTTCCAGCCCGAATTCACTGTCTTCCAATAATGCTTGTGCGCCTCAAGACCAACCTCAATCCAGCCCTTGTGCGTGGTTATCTTTATGACAGTTAGTCCAGCACGCCACAGGTGGTCATCAAGCCATATTGAAACATTCCTGACTTCTGGATACACCTTCTCGGCGAGGCCTTTCCTCTTCCTCTTCAGAAAGCTTTTTGCCCTCAAGGCTGAATCTTGGCAGACCGTGTATGCATAGTGAGAGGGAAGTTGTGGATAAAACTCTCTCAAAAATCTGTATTTTTCAGCCTTCAGCTTTACAAAAGAGGTTGTTTCATTCTGAACTGCAAACAGGACAGTCTGAAGGAGCATTTCTCGATACATTCCCTCAAGCTCGACGAATATTTTGGAAACCTTTTTCGGAAGCCTTTCAGACTTCAAAACAACGGTCTTCGTAACCCTCATTCAGCTTCAACCTCTTTCAATAACTGTCTTTATTTTACCAGAATAAATCCATCTTGATTGTTATGAAACTAACACCAAGAACTTCAGCGACTTGTCTTGGAGTGAGCATTCTCTCCATGGCACACACCTACACACAACGATACACAATGAAACTTGTAAAGTTTTCTGCCCCCGCGTCTTCACCATGAAGATTAACTTCAGCGGGTAATGAATGTTTCTCCCGAAACACTTATAACTTATGCCCCCGTAAGTTACTTACGGTGGCGTAAGTGCTGTTCGATCTGAGGCCGAAGAGCAGAAGGGAGGATATCTTTGATCGGGAGGGGGAGTTCAGGGAGCTTGAGGAGAGCGTTAAGACCTATCCGATAACCCTGCTTCTGGGGATAAGGCGCGTGGGAAAGAGTTCGATTTTGAGGGCATACCTCAATGGTAAGCCAGGAATCGTGGTGGACTGCCGGGAGCTCTACGGTGAGAGGGGCCATATAACCAGGGAGGATTTGATCCGGGAACTACAATCCAAAGGACTCTATCTTTCCAGGGTTCTCTCAAAGTTCAAAATAAACATCGACCTGAAGTTCCTAAAGCTCGAGCCGAGGGAAGTTTCACTGCGTGAAGTCTTCAGGGAACTAAACGAGGCCGGAAGTGAAACTGGAGGATTCATCCTGGCCTTTGACGAGGCCCAGTACCTGAGGTTCTACGGTTCAAGGGGTGGAAGGGAGTTGCTCGCCCTCTTCGCCCACGCCTACGACGACCTCCCCAGCCTGAGGATCGTTCTAACGGGCTCGGAGGTGGGACTGCTCCACGATTTTCTGGACGTCGGCAACTACGAGAGCCCGCTGTACGGAAGGATGGCGGGAGAGGTCTACGTAAAGCCCTTCGATAGGGACACCTCCGTTGGATTCCTGAAAAAAGGATTTGAGGAAGTTGGAATCGAGGTTCCTGAGGATGAGATAGAGAAGGCCGTCGAAACCCTCGACGGCATACCCGGATGGCTCGTGATATTCGGAATCGAGTACATCAGGGAACGGAACCTTGAAAAAGCCGTGGCGAAAACCCTTGAAGTGGCCAGGGGTATGATATCCGGGGAGTTAAAGGAACTGGAGCGCAGGAGTCCGAGGTACGGGATGATCCTCCAGGCCATAGCTCTGGGTTACAACAGATGGAGCCTCATAAGGGATTACCTGGCCGTCAAGGGACACAGAACCCCGGAACCGAGGCTCCACGAGCTTTTGAAGAACCTCAAGAAGATGGGCTGGGTTGAGGAAGAGCACGGTAGATATAGCCTCGTCGATCCCATCGTATCGATGATCCTCGGGCGTTAGCGTCAGGATGATCGCGGCTTACTGATCGACCCTCCGTCCGTCTCGACTGAACCCACGTATCACGGTCAGGAATATCACAGCAAGCCAGGCCCATCCAACAACCCCGTAGGACTCATCTGAAAGGACTCCCCTTTTCGTGCCGTAAAGCATAAAACTCGTAACCAGCAGGAAGGGCCGTCTCCAGCTGGAGCGCCCGGGAAAGCCCCTCGCCGCCGCTGAGGCAGTCCCCGAAGGCGAAGAGCAGAACGAGGTAGATGAGCCATCCCCGCGTACGGCGCGTACTCCACCCACCAAGACGCTCCGGAAAACGAGAGCGGCCAGCTTCCTGTCCTTCCAAAAATCACGGCAGCGGAACCCTCTCCACCTCGAGCCGGTCGAAGGTCGGGTACTCCTCGACGATGAAGAACCTCACGTCCCCCTCGATGGCGTCGGCGAGCTCCACCGCAACCCCCTCAGGCATCTCCACCCTGCCCCTCTCGCGGTTCACGTAGAGCCACTCCTCCGGAACCTCAGCCCCCTCAACGAGGAGCGTGTAGAGCTCATCGAGGTCGTCGTACTCGGCTATACCGAAGCGAAGGGTTCCCTCCTCCGTCACCTCCATGTAGGGCCTGGCCACGTTCTTAGCCATCCTCCTGAGCCTGTTCCTGAGCTGGACCGCGTCCTTCAGCTTCGCGGTGCATAGGTGGTAGCTCAGGGAGGTGTTCTCCCCGCCCCACTCGAGGAGTTTGAGGCCGAGCTCGAGAGAACCCGTTATCGCCGCGCTCTCGTTGCTTATCGGTTTGTATCCCCGATCGATGAGGGCCCTCAGGTTCGTCTCGCTGAACTCGAGTTCGTTCACGTTCAGGAACTTAGCGCCAAGCTTATCGAGGAACTCCGCGTACCATTTCATCCTCTCGAACTGGCCCGGAATCGAGGGAATCTCTCCACCGACGTCCCAGTCGAAGTCGAAGGCGTTGCGTATGTTCCTGATCTCGACCTCGAAGAGCCTTGAGTTCGGGTTGAAGAGATCGGGATGGAACCTTATCTCGTCCAGACCCGCATCGTAGAGCCTCTCGAGGGCCTTTTTTGTCGCGAGGGCCCCGGTTGTGTAGAGATGAACGTGAAATCCCTCGCCGAAGGCCTCCTTGAGAGCGCGGATGTATTCAGCGGTTCTATCCAGTCTCGCAAGCGGGTCGCCGCCGGTAACGCCCGCGCCCTTAGCTTCCTGGATCTTAGCTTCCTCTATGGCTTCATCGACCGTCTTCACGGGCCTCTCATTGGCGTAAACGACGTCTCCCTTTCTTTTCTCGCTCAGGGGGCAGTAAAAGCAGTCCCTCGGGCAGGCCCCCGTCGTGAAGAGGACGAGCTTCTCGCCCCTAACGCAGAGTTGACAGCCCCGCGGGAGCTCTCCAACGGCGTACGAAAAGTAGGGCGTCTCCCGTACCATCGACTCACCTCGCAACCATAACCGAACGGGAGGGCTTAAAAAGGTTGGCGGGCAAAGTTGTGCGATGCCCATGAGGGAGAAGCCCAAGTACCCGCCCCCCACTTTGAGGGACAAGCACCGCTACATCGCCTTCCAGGTCATAGGGGAGAGGCCCTTCAGGAAGGACGAGGTGAAGAGGGCCATCTGGGAGGCGAGCCTCTCCACCCTCGGCGTCCTCGGCTCGGCGAGGGCAAAACCCTGGTTCATAAAGTTTGACGAGAAGAGCGGGACCGGAATCGTCAGGGTCGACAGGAAACACGTTGAGGAGTTCCGCCTCGCCCTAACCCTCGTAACTGATATAAACGGTTCGAGGGCCATCTTCAGGACCCTCGGAGTTTCCGGAACGATGAAAAGGCTGAAAAAGAAATTTCTGACGGAGTACGGCTGGCGTTAGCGCAGGAAGGGGACGGCCTTATCAACGGTCCCCTCGTAAACCCTCACGTACCTCCTGCAGGCGTTCTCCCAGGTGAAGTCCTCCCTTCCCCGTTTCTTCCCGTTCCTCCTGAGCCTCTCCAGGGTACCATCGTCCAGTTCCATCGCGCGGATCATAGCCTCGGCCAGCGCGAAGGCGTCCCGCGGCGGAACGAGCAGGCCCGTCGCCCCCTCCGGGTTCGAGTTCAGGTCCACTATGGTGTCCTTTATCCCGCCGACCGAGCTCCCTATGGGTACCGCGCCGAGGCACATGGCCTCCAGCTGGACCAGGCCGAAGGGCTCGAAGTAGGAGGGGATAACCACGAAATCAACCGACCCGTAGAGCTCCCTTACGGTCTCCCTGCTCAGTAGTTCGGTTATTACCCTGACGTTCTCGGGGAAGCGGTTTTCCACGGCCCTGGCCCAGCGCTCCAGCTCGGGATCGCCCTTGCCGATTACGATGAACCTCATGCCCTTGAAGGCAGGATCGGAGGAGAGGATTTCAATTGCCCGCAGGAGCGTGTCAACGCCTTTCTGGGCCCTGTCGAAGCGCCCTATGAACATAAAGGCCTTTCCATCGCTCAGGCCGAAACGCTTCAGGACGAGCCTCCTCCTTTCTTCCCTTGGGAGGTCCTTCGTCTCCATGAGCTCCTCGTTCCAGAAGGAGCAGTCTATGCCGTTGAAGACGTGCGTGACCTTGCCGTCGAAGTTCCCGAAGAAATCCCACTCCTCCCACAGATAGCTCCTGCTCACGGTCGTTACGGCGTCGGCCACGTAGCCTGCCGTGTGCTCCGGGTCTATCTCGGGGTAGGGGGCCAGCTCGCCGAGGTTCGCCTCCTGGAAGTAGCCCGCCGGGATCCTCGCCTTGTTGAGCCGGTGGACCGTGAAAACGCTCCTCATCCCGAAGTACTTCTTCAGGAGTCCGAGGGCGAAGACGGTGTGCCAGTCGTGGGCGTGGACGACGTCTGGTTTAAACTCCCCGATGAGCCCGTTCATGAGCCCGACGCTGGCCTTACCGAAGAGAACGGTCTTCCTGAGCAGGCCGTCCCAGCCCGGACCGTAGACGTCCGGCTCGCTGAGGAGCCCCCCTCCAAGGGAGTAAACGGTAACGCCGTTCTCCTCGCGCTTCCTGACGGTTACGGGAACTGACTCACCGAAGGCCGAAACCCTGAAGGAGTCCACGACCTCACCGAGTTCCCGCCCGTGGTCCGGCGTGAAGACGACGACGTCGTTTCCGAGTTTTTTCAGCCCCTCCGCTATGCTCGTAATCGCCTCGGCGAGGCCGCCCACCTTGACCGGGAGGTACTCAAAGCCAACTATAAGAACCTTCATCCCCATCCCTCCACGTCTTTGGCATTAACACAAACCCTCAAATTGGTTAATCGTTGAGAAAAGAAAGGGTCACCCGAGGAGGATGAACTTCTCCCCCTCCACGTCCTCGAAATAGCTTCCGATGCCGCCCACCTTCCACTCCCTTCCGCCGGCCCGGACGGTTACGTTGGCCGTCAGCGGAGTGTACTCGTAGGAGACTATCTCCCCGTCGAGGGTTACCGGCTCCTTGGTGTCCACGAGCCTGCCGGCTATCTCCGCCTTCCGGGGGAGTTCGGTGAACTTCAGAACCGTTATCAGCGTCCTGATGTTCACGAGCGAGAGGGGCTTCGGCAGGGATCCGTAGTTCAGCGGCTTGATGAGTTCGCTGTTGTCGAAGTAGATGGTGTAGAACCAGTGCATGTAGTTCTGGATTATCTTCGGGCTCTTGGCCCAGAAGGAGTAGAACTTCTCGCGCCTCTTATCCTTGGGGAGGGCACCGAAGAAGAGGGCGTAGTTGAGGTCACCGATTATCCAGCTGGCCATCAGCCACGGGGCACCTCCCGTCCTGGCGAGGATCACGTTGTCCCCCTTTAACCAGTTCGGTACCTCCTCGAAGTTGCTTATTATGACGAAGATTATGTCCTTCCGGGAGCGGATTTCGTTCTTGATGAGCCCGAGGAACTCAAAGGGTGTGTTTATGAGAACCTCGTGCTTGGCCGTTCTTATGACGTACTCCGCGCGCTCAACGGTGTTGTCGAAGCCCTGAATCGTCCAGATCTCAGGTAAATCTTCCCCGTGGACCTCGCGGTAGAGGTCGAGGAAAGCGACCTTGAGGTTCTCGATGTCCTCTATGAAGTCCTCCTTTATCTTCTCGAGAACCACCTCGGGGTTGACCGGTTTGTACAGCCTCGGGGAGCCCTGCATGACATCCACGAACCCCTTCCTGTGGAGGGAGCTCAGAACGTCGTAAACCCTTGTGTGAGGGATTCCGCTCTCCTTGGTCACCTCGGTGGCCTTGCTGGGGCCGAGCTTAAGGAGGGTTATGTAAGCCAGGCTCTCGTACTTCGTTAATCCAAGCTTCTGGAGCTTCTCGATTATCTCATCTTCTTTCATACCGGGACCTCCAAACTTTTAACTTCACTCGCAAGGGTTTATTCATCGATGGTGATACTGGGTGAGGGGAATGTATAAAATTTTCGGATTCAGGGATGATGGAAGGTTTGGAAGGGTAGCCGAGGTGGAGTTCTCGATTCCCGCTGGCTCAGAAGAGGGGTACGCGTACCTTCTCGGAAATTTCAACGCGTTCAACGAGGGAAGCTTTCGGATGATGATGGAAGGGCGAAGGTGGAGCGTAAGGCTGGAGCTACCGGAGGGGCTCTGGTACTACGGCTTCTCGGTGGACGGGGAGTTCCTCACCGACCCGGAGAACCCCGAGAAGAGGGTTTACAGGAGGCCATCCTACAGGTTCGAGAGGAAGGTCAGCGTGGCGAGGATAATCGGGGACGGGGACTTCTTCCACGGGCCGAGCGCCACCTACCTCTATTCCCTTTGGGGGAGAACCCACGTAATCCTCCGGGTGAGGAGGGGAAAAGCCCGGGGGGCCGTTTTACGAACCGAGGACAGGGAAATTGAGATGAGGCTCAAGGCCCGCGATGAGTTCTTCGAGTACTTCGAGGGGTTTCTCCCGGGCGATGGGCCCGTCAGGTACTCATTCCTCGTGGAATCGGAGGGAGGAACCATCGAATACGGGCCCTTCAACGCCCGCCCGTATAAGCTCGAGGCCCCCGACTGGGTTTTCGGGAGGGTTTTCTACCAGATAATGCCCGACAGGTTCAGGAGGGGGCACGGTCCAAAGGAGGAGAACACGATCCCCGGGGGCAACTTCCACGGGGGCGACCTGTGGGGAATCATAGAAAAACTCGACCACCTTGAGAACCTCGGGATAAACGCCCTCTACCTCACCCCGATATTCGCGTCCATGACCTACCACCGCTACGATATCACCGATTACTTCAGGGTCGATGAAAGGCTCGGTGGAGAGGCCGCCTTCGTGAAGCTCATCGGGGAGCTCAGGAAGAGGGGAATCAGGCTCGTCCTCGACGGGGTTTTCCACCACACGAGCTTCTTTCACCCCTACTTCCAGGACGTGGTCAAAAAAGGTGAGGAGAGCGAGTACAAGGGATTCTACAGGATAACCGGCTTTCCGGTAGTTTCCCGGGAGTTCATGGAGATCCTGAACTCAGGCCTTCCCCTGACCGAGAAGTACATCAAACTAAAGAAGCTGGACTGGAACTACGAGAGCTTTTACTCCGTCTGGCTGATGCCGAGGCTGAACCACGACAACCCGGAGGTGAGACGCTTCATAGGGGGCGTGATGAGGCACTGGCTCGAGAAGGGGGCGGACGGCTGGCGTCTGGACGTCGCCCACGGCGTTCCACCGGGGCTCTGGAGGGAGGTAAAGGAATCCCTGCCCGGAGAGGCATACCTCTTTGGAGAGGTCATGGACGACGCGAGGCCATGGCTGTTCGACGTCTTCCACGGCACCATGAACTACCCGCTCTACGACCTCATCCTGAGGTTCTTCGTTGAGGGTAGCATCGACTCGGGGGAATTCCTGAATGGCCTGGAACTCCTGAGCACCCATTACGGCCCGACCGAGTACGTCATGTACAACTTCCTCGACAACCACGACACCGAGCGCTTCATAGACCTGGTGGGAGACGAGGAGAAGTACCTCTGCGCGCTGGCGTTCCTCATGACCTACAGGGGGATTCCCGCGATTTTCTACGGGGACGAGATTGGACTGAGGGGAAGCACGGGAGGGGGAATGAGCTCCGGGAGGACGCCGATGGAATGGGATGATGAGAAATGGAATCGAGACGTCCTGAAGGCCACGGAAGAGCTCGTGAGGCTCAGGCGGAAAAGCCGGGCGCTCCAGAGGGGGGAGTTCATACCGCTGTCCTTCGAGGACGGTCTCCTCCTCTACGAGAGGGTTTACGGCGATGAGGGCGTTCTCGTCGGGATAAACTATTCGGGGGAGCGGAGACGCGTAAACATCCCCTGGAGGTATCTCTCAGGGGGTACGCTGGAACTGGAACCGTGGTCTTTCGCGGTTCTTGAGGGATGAGTCCATTTTTTCATCGACGTCCCATGATGTTCACAATCCCACTGGATGTGCATGGCCTATATGGCTGGACATAGAAGCGCAAGGTATATATATCACTCACGATGATACTATAACACCCAAAATTCAGGCGGGTGATAAAGCAATGAAGAAGGGATTGTTTGCCCTGCTTTTGGTTGGAGTTTTGGTTGCAAGCGTAGTGGCCAGCGGCTGTATCGGCGGCGGAGGAACCACGAGTTCCTCGAGTCCGGCGACCAGCTCTCCGAGCCCGTCGAGCTCGACGGTTAGCTCTCCGAGTGAGACGACCACCAGCTCACCGAGCCCCACCCAGACAACGACCACTCCGGAGACGGAGTGCGGTAGTGGAAAGGTTGTGATCTGGCACGCCATGCAGCCCAACGAGCTCGAGGTCTTCCAGAGCCTCGCCGAGGAGTACATGGCCATGTGCCCGGACGTGGAGATAGTCTTTGAGCAGAAGCCCAACCTCGAGGACGCCCTCAAGGCGGCCATTCCGGCCGGCCAGGGACCGGACCTCTTCATCTGGGCCCACGACTGGATAGGGAAGTTCGCAGAGGCCGGACTCCTCGAGCCCATCGACAACTACGTCACCAAGGACATCCTCGACCAGTTCGCCCCCGCCGCCCAGGAGGCCATACAGTACAAGGGGCACTTCTACGCGATGCCCTTCGCGGCCGAGACCGTCGCGATAATCTACAACAAGGACATGGTGAAGGAACCCCCCAAGACCTTCGACGAGATGAAGGCCATAATGGAGAAGTACAACGACCCGGACAACGAGAAGTACGGGATAGCGTATCCGGTTAACGCCTACTTCATCTCCGCCTGGGCCCAGGCCTTCGGCGGCTACTATTTCGACGACGAGACGGAAAAGCCAGGGCTCGACGACCCGAAGACCATAGAAGGTTTTGAGTTCTTCTTCCAGAACATCTGGCCGTACATGGCTCCAACAGCTGACTACAACACCCAGCAGAGCATCTTCCTCGAGAAGAGGGCTCCGATGATGATCAACGGGCCCTGGAGCATAGCCGACGTCAAGAAGGCAAACATCAACTTCGGCATCGCTCCGCTCCCGCCCATAACCAAGGACGGGAAGGAGTACTGGCCGAGGCCCTACGGTGGCGTCAAGGACATCTACTTCGCCGCCGGAATAAAGAACAAGGAGGCCGCCTGGAAGTTCGTCAAGTGGTTCACCACCTCCCCGGACGCCGTCAAGGAGCTCTCGCTCAAGCTCGGGTATATCCCCGTTTTCACGCCCGTTCTCAACGACCCGGACATACAGAATGACCCCGTCATCTACGGCTTCGCACAGGCGGTCCAGCACATGTACCTGATGCCCAAGAGCCCGAAGATGAGCGCCGTCTGGGGCGGTGTTGACGGGGCCATCAACGACATACTCAAGGACCCGGCCAACGCGGACATCCCGGCCATACTCAAGCAGCACCAGCAGGAGATTCTGAGCAACATCAACGGCTGACCTTTTTCCTCTATTTTTGATACCAGCACAGCACGGAGGGATCGGAATGAAGAAGACCACAACAATCGCCCTGTTCCTAATCCTCCCGGGCATGGCAGCGTTCCTCTTCTTCAACCTGTGGCCGATAGTGTACTCAATCTACCTGGCCTTCACCAACGCCCAGCTCGGGAACTTCCCGGTTCAGGCACCGCAGGCACCCAAGCTGACCTTCGTGGGGCTGGAGAACTTCAGATGGATACTCAGCGACTCCAAGTTCCGAAGCGCGTTCCTCTGGACGTGGGTGTTCGTGGTGACGAGCGTTACCCTCAAGGTTCTGGCCGGAATCTTCCTCAGCCTGCTCTACAACAGCAGATACGTGAAGGGCAAGATGATTTATCGCTCTCTCCTGATAATCCCCTGGGCCCTGCCGTTGCTCTTCTCCGTCACGGTGTGGAGGTTCATGTTCGACCCGATTTTTGGACCCGTGAACCATGTGCTCAAATCCCTGGGGGTCCACACGCTTCCCAACTGGATTAACGACCCCACCTGGGCCTTCGTAGCGCTCAACATAATCGAGGTCTGGCTCGCCTACCCCTTCATGATAACCGTCATAACCGCCGCGCTCCAGTCGGTTCCCGATACGCTGGTCGAGGCGGCGATAATAGACGGCGCCAACTACTGGCAGAGGATAAGGCACGTGGTTCTTCCGATAGTCGGAAAACCGATAGCCTTTGCCACGATACTGACAAGCGCGGCCAGCTTCCAGTACTTCATGGTGCCCTACATCTACAACGCGGGCCTCTTCGAGGACAAGTTCATACTGCTCTACGGATTCAGAAAAGCCTTCGGGGCCACGCCGCACTACGGCAGGGCAGCGGCGGTCATGATAATAGCGACCCTCGTTCTGGCCGTGTACATGTACGTCAACGTTAAGATAACCAGACTCCAGGAGGGTGCCAAGGGATGATGGGCGTAAGGAAGAGGGAGGCTCTGAGGAGCCTCGTGCTCACGGCACTGGCCATCTTTGTAATGTTCATAATACTCTTCCCCGTCTACTACATCTTCATCGTCTCAGTGACGCCCGGCTCCACGCTCGCGACGACGAAGCTCGAGCTGATACCCCACAACGCCAGCCTCGACTCGTACAGGGAAGTCCTCTTCGGCTTCAGGGGTAGCGAGATAAGCGAGAACTTCACGGGGACCATTGAGGGCACAGCTCAAATTCAGAACGGGAAGCTCTACGTTACAAACGGTAAACTTATCGGCAAGGTTAAGTACGGGCCCTTCACGGGGCTGAAGTTCGAGGTACCAGTGTCAAAGGCGGTGTTCGAGGTCGGCTCGGGCACGACCGTGAACCAAAAGTTCAGCGGAAAAGTTAGGGGCCTGTTTGTGCTCACGAGGATCAACGAGGACGGAAGCATAGGCTTCGGAATCGTCAGGAACCTTGAGTTAAGCGACCCGGCCAGGGGAAACCTAACCGAGGGGCCCACCGGCAGGAACTACATCCTCATCAGGAACTCAGGAGAGGTCACCTTTACCCGCGTGGGAAAATTCGTCAACTCGGTTTTCTTCGGCTACCTCAAGAACAGCCTCATACTGGCCACGTTGACGGTGCTCCTCGCGCTGTTCTTCGTGGTTCCAGCGGCGTACGCCTTCTCACGCATGAAGTTCTTCGGCAGGGAGCACGTGCTGTACTTCTACCTGATGTTCACGCAGGTTGCGGGTGGTCTGGGGATAGCCGGGTTGATAGCACTCTACGGTATGCTCGTGAAGCTCGGCCTCTACGATAAGCTGCCGGTGCTGTCCTTCATCTACGCCGCGGGCAGCGTCCCCTTCAACACATGGCTCCTCAAGGGGTACATCGACTCCATCAGCCCTGACTTCGACGAGGCGGCGCTCGTTGACGGCGCCAGTTACCTCCAGATAATCAGGTACGTGCTCCTCCCCATGGCACTTCCGGGAATAGCCACGGTGGCGATATTCGCCTTCATAGGCGGGTGGACGGAGTTCATACTGGCGAGCCTTCTCCTGACGGAGAAGAACCAGCCCTTATCCGTCTGGATATACACCCTCATGGGCGGCATCGGCAGGGGTATTGACTGGAGCTACTTCGGAGCGGCGGCTTTGCTCTTCGCCCTGCCGGTGTTTGTGGCGTTCATGCTCGCCCAGAACTACATAAGAAGCGGCCTCACCATCGGAGGCCTGAAGGAATGAGGTGATATTATGAGACGGGTGGTTGCCCTACTGCTTGCAACACTGGTCCTTGGAAGTTTGATTGGAGCGAATGTCAAAACCGTTGGAGCGGCCGAACCCAAGCCGCTGAACGTGATAATAGTCTGGCACCAGCACCAGCCCTACTACTACGACCCGATTCAGGACGTCTACACGAGGCCGTGGGTCAGGTTACACGCGGCAAACGACTACTGGAAGATGGCCCACTACCTCAGCGAATACCCAGACGTTCACGCCACGATTGACCTCTCGGGCTCTCTCATAGCCCAGATAGCCGACTACATGCACGGGAAGAAGGACACCTACCAGATAGTGACGGAGAAGATAGCCAACGGCGAACCGCTTACGGTCGACGAGAAGTGGTTCATGCTCCAGGCCCCCGGGGGGTTCTTCGACAGCACCATCCCCTGGAACGGGGAGCCGATCACCGACCCCAACGGCAACCCGATAAGGGACTTCTGGAAACGCTACACCGAGCTGAAGGATAAGATGCTCCAGGCCAAGGCCAAGTACGCCAGCCTGCCGCTCGAGGAGCAGAAGGTCGCGGTTACGAACGAGTTCACCGAGCAGGACTACATAGACCTTGCGGTGCTCTTCAACCTCGCCTGGATAGACTACGACTACATAATGACCCACCCGGAGCTCAAGGCCCTCTACGACAAGGTCGACGAGGGTGGCTACAAGAGGGACGACGTCAAGACCGTTCTCGACGCCCAGATGTGGCTCCTCAACCACACCTTTGAGGAGCACGAGAAGATAAACTACCTCCTCGGGAACGGCAACGTCGAGGTCACCGTCGTTCCCTACGCCCACCCCATAGGCCCGATACTCAACGACTTCGGATGGGAGAACGACTTCGACAGCCACGTCAAGAAGGCGGACGAGCTCTACAGGGAGTACCTCGGAAACGGAACCGCCGTGCCGAAGGGAGGCTGGGCGGCGGAGAGCGCCCTCAACGACAAGACCCTTGAGATCTTATCGGACAACGGCTGGCAGTGGGTCATGACGGATCAGATGGTCCTTGAAAAGCTCGGAATCCAGGGGACGGTCGAAAACTACTACAGGCCCTGGGTGGCCGAGTTCAACGGAAAGAAGATATACCTCTTCCCGCGCGACCACGCCCTCAGCGATCGCGTCGGCTTCAACTACGGTGGAATGAACCAGTACCAGGCAGTCGAGGACTTCACCAACGAACTCCTCAAGCTCCAGAAGCAGAACTACGACGGCTCCCTCGTCTACGTCGTCACCCTCGACGGCGAGAACCCGTGGGAGCACTACCCCTACGACGGCAAGCTCTTCCTCACCGAGCTCTACAAGAAGCTCACGGAACTTCAGAAGCAGGGGCTTATAAGAACGGTAACCCCGAGCGAGTACATCAAGCTCTACGGAGACAAGGCCAACAGGCTCACCCCCAAGACCATGAAGCGCCTCGACCTCACAGACGACAAGGTTAACGCCCTTCTAAAGGCCCAGAGCCTCGGCGAGCTCTACGACATGGCGGGTGTGGATGAGGAAATGCAGTGGCCCGAGTCGAGCTGGATCGACGGGACCCTCTCAACGTGGATAGGCGAGCCGCAGGAGAACTACGGCTGGTACTGGCTCTACCTCGCGAGGAAGGCCCTGATGGAGAACAAAGGGAAGATGAGCAAGGAGAACTGGGACAAAGCCTACGAGTACCTGATGAGGGCGGAGGCGAGCGACTGGTTCTGGTGGTACGGAAGCGACCAGGACAGCGGCCAGGACTACACCTTTGACAGGTATCTTAAAACCTACCTCTACGAGATGTACAAACTGGCCGGGGTCGAGCCCCCGAGCTACCTCTTCGGAAACTACTTCCCGGACGGCCAGCCCTACACCTCAAGGGGACTCGTTGGACTCAAGGAGGGCGAAATCAAGAACTTCTCGAGCCAGTCCCCCATGGCCAGGGACGTTAAGGTCTACTTCGACGGTGAGGGGGTTCACTTCGTCGTCAACGGCAACCTGAGCGAGTTCGAGGTGAGCCTCTGGGAGACGAACAAGCGCGTTGGAAACACCTTCACCCTCCTCCAGAGCAGGCCGAGCGAACTGCGCTACTCCCTGTTCCCGTTCTCAAAGGACAGCGTCGGACTTATGATAACCAAGCACGTCGTTTACAGAGACGGCAAGGCCGAGATCTACGCGGCCAAGGGCTACGAGGAGAGCGAGAAGATTGGTGAGGCAACCGTCAAGAAGACCGATGAGGGTACGGAGGTCACCGTGCCCTTCGACTACGTAGAGAGCCCCGACGACTTCTACTTCGCGGTCTCGACCGTTAAGGACGGGGAGCTCGAGGTGATAAGCAGTCCGGTTGAACTCAAGCTTCCGACAGAGGTCAAGGGCGTTCCCATCGTGGACATGACAGATCCGGAGGGTGACGATCACGGTCCTGGAACCTACACCTACCCGACCGACCAGGTCTTCAAGCCAGGGGTCTTCGACCTGCTCCGCTTCAGGATGCTCGAGCAGACGGACAGCTACGTCATGGAGTTCTACTTCAAGGACCTCGGAGGTAACCCGTGGAACGGGCCCAACGGCTTCAGCCTCCAGATAATCGAGGTTTACCTCGATTTCAAGGACGGCGGCAACAGCTCGGCCATCAAAATGTTCGAGGATGGGCCGGGTTCAAACGTCAACCTCGATCCGGAGCACCCGTGGGACGTCGCCTTCAGGATAGCCGGCTGGGATTACGGTAATCTCATAGTCCTGCCGAACGGAACGGCCATCCAGGGTGAACTGCAGATATCCGCCGACCCAGTCAAGAACGCGATAATAGTTAAGGTTCCGAAGAAGTACATCCAGATAAACGAGGACTACGGCCTCTGGGGAGACGTTCTCGTCGGTTCTCAGGACGGTTACGGTCCGGACAAGTGGAGGCCGGTGGCCGTTGAGGCCGAACAGTGGAAACTCGGTGGCGCCGACCCGCAGGCGGTCATAAACAACGTTGCCCCGCGCGTCGTTGATGAACTCGTTCCATCCGGGTTTAAGCCGACCCAGGAGGAACAGCTGAAGGGCTACGACGCCAACAACGTAAAGCTCGCCACGGTGAAGGCCCTCCCGATGCTCAAGCAGGGTATAGTCGTGAAGGACCCCGAGGGCGACGATCACGGTCCTGGAACCTACACCTACCCGACCGACCAGGTCTTCAAGCCAGGGGTCTTCGACCTCCTCAAGTTCAAGATGACCGAGGGAAGCGATGACTGGACGCTGGAGTTCTACTTCAAGGACCTCGGAGGAAACCCGTGGAACGGGCCCAACGGCTTCAGCCTCCAGATAATTGAAGCGTACTTCGACTTTGAGAAAGGAGGAAACACCAGCGCCATCAAGATGTTCCCCGACGGACCGGGCTCAAACGTCAACCTCGACCCGGAGCATCCATGGGATCTGGCGTTGAGGATAGCGGGCTGGGACTACGGTAATCTAATAGTCCTGCCCAACGGAACGGCCATCCAGGGTGAACTGCAGATATCCGCCGACCCAGTCAAGAACGCGATAATAGTCAAAGTCCCCAAGAAGTACCTGAGCGTCTCGGACTACGGGCTCTACGCCTCCATCCTCGTCGGCTCCCAGGACGGTTACGGTCCGGACAAGTGGAGGCCGGTGGCCGTTGAAGCCGAACAGTGGAAACTCGGCGGAGGGGATCCAAACGCCATCATTGACAACCTGGCACCGAGGGTGGTCGACGAGCTCGTTCCATCGGACTTCAAGCCCACGCAGGAGGAACAGCTGAAGAGCTACGACCTTGACAAGAAGAAGCTCGCGACGGTTCTCATGATACCCCTCATCAAGGGAGCCGGCGGCGAGCAACCGACGCCGACGGAGACGAGCACGACTTCGACCACTTCAAGTACGACGAAGAGCACCACCTCAAGCAAGACGACCACGACGACCAGCTCACCGAGCCCCACCCAGACAACCACCAGCAGCCCGAGCATCACATCAAGCAACACCCAGAGCACGACGAACACCTCTAAAGGCGGCGGAATCTGCGGGCCAGGAATCATAGTGGCCCTCGCCGCAATACCGCTCCTCCTCAGGAGGAGGCGCTGACCTTTATCTTTCCTTTTGAGAGGTGGGAACATGGCTGAGGTGAGGCTTGTTAACGTGTGGAAGCAGTTCGGGGACTTCACTGCAGTGAAGGACATGAACCTCCACGTGAAGGACGGAGAGTTCATGATACTCCTCGGCCCAAGCGGATGCGGAAAAACAACCACTTTAAGAATGATCTCAGGCTTAGAAGAACCCACAAAAGGCCAAATCTACATCGGGGACAAATTAGTGGCAGACCCGGAAAAAGGGATCTTCGTCCCACCAAAGGACAGGGACATCGCCATGGTCTTCCAGAGCTACGCTCTCTACCCCCACATGACGGTTTACGACAACATCGCCTTCCCGCTAAAACTCAGAAAAGTCCCGAAGGAAGAAATCGACGAGCGCGTTAAAGAAGTAGCCGAAATGCTCGGACTAACGGAACTCCTCAAGAGGAAACCCCGCGAATTGAGCGGTGGTCAGAGGCAGAGGGTCGCGTTGGGAAGAGCAATCGTCAGGAAACCGCACGTCTTCCTCATGGATGAGCCTTTGAGCAATTTGGACGCGAAACTCAGGGTTAAAATGCGCGCCGAACTCAAGAGGCTCCAGAAACAATTGGGCGTCACCACCATCTACGTCACCCACGATCAAGTTGAAGCAATGACCATGGGTGACAGGATTGCAGTCATAAACGCCGGAGTCCTCCAGCAGGTCGGGACACCCGAGGAGGTTTACGACAAACCAGCGAACACGTTCGTGGCAGGGTTCATCGGCTCACCGCCCATGAACTTCATGGACGCTACGGTAACCGAGGATGGTTATGCGGACTTTGGTGAGTTCAGGTTAAAACTCCTTCCGGATCAGGTTGAGGTTTTGGAGGAGAGGAACCTGATTGGGAAGGAGGTCATCTTTGGAATAAGGCCCGAGGACCTCTACGATGCCATGTTCGCTCAGGTTAAGGTGCCAGGGGAGAACATGGTTACGGCCATGGTGGAGATCATCGAGAACCTGGGTAACGAGAAGATAGTGCACCTGAGCGTCGGCGACGTGACCTTCCTCGGTTCCTTTAGGTCCGAGTCCAAGGTTGAGGAAGGCCAGGAGATTGACGTCGTCTTTGACATGAGAAAAATCCACATCTTCGAAAAAGGAACCGGGAAAGCGGTCTTCTGAACATTTTTAAACTCTTCTCTCCATTTTTCACCATGCCGATCGAGGACTTCGCCGAGTTCTTGGCGGAGAAGGTACCGGGGGGAAAGGTCGTCGAGATTGGGATAGGTTTTCAGTTCAGCGTGGCTCTGAGGCTGAAGGAGCTCGGCTACGACGTTCTGGCAATAGACTGGAACCCAAAGTCCGTCGAGAGGGCGAGGGAACTTGGTATAAACGCGGTTCGAGACGACGTTTTCAACCCGAGACTCGGGCTCTACGAAGACGCCAACGCGATCTACTCGGTCAGACCAACGCCGGAGATAGTGAGGCCCATCCTGAACCTCGGGAGGAGGCTCAACGTCCCTGTCTACATCCTTCCCCTGAGCGGGGACACCGTTCCGAGGACGATGAGGCTCGTGAACCACCGCGGGCTGGCGATATACACGGCCAAACCTATTTAAGTCGCCCCCCAAGTAGTTACGGTGGTGGTATGAAGCTCTTCGGAACGGCCGGGATCAGGGGGAGGCTGTGGGAGAAGGTAACGCCCGAACTGGCGCTCAACCTCGGGATGGCCATCGCCACCTACAAATGCGGAAAGGCCGTCGTTGCCCGGGACGGGAGGACCTCGAGCGTGATGCTCAAGAACGCGATGATATCCGGGCTCCTGGCGAGCGGCATGGAGGTTCTCGACGCCGACCTAATACCCACCCCTGCCCTCGCGTGGGCAACGCGGGAGTACGGCGACGCGGGGGTCATGATAACCGCCAGCCACAACCCGCCGACAGACAACGGGATAAAGGTCTTCAACGGGGACGGAACGGAGTTCTACGTCGAGCAGGAACGGGAACTCGAGGCCCTCTACTCCTCGGGGGACTTCAGGAAAGCGAGCTGGGACGAGATAAAGACGGTGAGGCCCCTCGACGTTATAGACGATTACATCGGGGCGGTCCTCGACTTCGTGGATCACGAAACGGATCTTAAGGTTCTCTACGACGGCGCGAACGGTGCCGGCAGTGTTTTGGCTCCCTACCTGCTCCGCGAGATGGGTGCGAAGGTGGTAAGCGTCAACGCCCACGTGGACGGCCACTTCCCTGGCAGGAAACCCGAACCGAGATACGAGAACATAGCCTACCTCGGAGAACTGGCGAGGGAGCTCGGCGTGGACCTCGTAATCGCCCAGGACGGGGACGCGGACAGGATAGCCGTCTTCGACGAGAGGGGGAACTACGTTCTCGAGGACTCGCTGATAGCCCTCTTCGCGAAGCTCTACGTGGAGGAGCACGGCGGGGGAACGGTCGTCGTCTCCATAGACACGGGCTCGAGGATAGACGAGGTGGTCGAGGAGGCCGGCGGGAGGGTCGTCAGGATCCCCCTCGGTCAGCCTCACGACGGGATAAGGAACCACGGTGCCATATTCGCCGCCGAGCCCTGGAAGCTCGTTCATCCGAAGTTCGGGCCCTGGATCGACAGCTTCGTCACCATGGGGCTCCTGATAAGGATGATAGACGAGAGGGGCCCGCTCTCACGGATAATCGCTGAGGAGATACCGAACTACTACCTCACGAAGAAGAACGTAAAGTGCCCCGATGAACTTAAGAGGGAGGTCGTGGAGAGGGCCGGGAAAGAGCTCATGGAGAAGCTTGACGGGGAGATAAGGGAGACGCTGACGATCTCCGGTTACCGCTTCAACCTGAGCGACCGCTCCTGGGTTCTGGTCAGGCCGAGCGGCACGGAGCCGAAGGTTAGGGTCGTCGTCGAGGCCCCGAGCGAGCGGAGACGGGACGGGCTGTTCGAGCTCGCCTACGGTACCGTTAGAAGGGCCGTGGAAGAGGCGATGAAAAATAAAAGGGGAAACTAAACGAAGCGCGCGGGCCTCAGCGTTCTCACGGCTATCTCCTCTTTTCCCATCATGAGCCTGAAGCCCTCCTTCGCGACGTAGGTCTTGACGCCCGTGACGTTCTCCACGTATCTGGCCTCCTTGTAGGGGTTCGCGAAGTGCATCTTCATCCCCACGTGACTCATGACGAGGGCCTCGGGCTTCTCCCTCATCTTCTTGAGCATTATGACGATGTCGTCGGTGCTCAGGTGGTACGGAATGCCCATGTCCCTCGGCCTCGTAACCGCCGCTATCAGGAGCCTTGAGCCGTCGTGCCAGTCGAGGAGCTCATCGAAATAGGCCGTGTCGGGAATGTACGACACATCGCCGTAGCGGGTTCTCATGCGGAAGCCTATCGTTGAGGGATCCGAGTGGAGACTCGGGGTTATTACAAGCTCCTCATCGCCGAGGGCTATCTTGCTCCCCGGTTCCGGGATGTGGATGCTCTCGAGGACGTCCATATGGTACTTGCTGACGGCTGGAGTGTGGGTTTCGTCACCGTAGACGACGCTCTTCGACGCTATCAGCGTTCCCCGCTTTTTGAGCGCGCCGCCGGTCATGGCCTCCACCATCACCTCGAGGTCGTTGCAGTGATCGACGTGCCTGTGGGAGACGAATATCGCGTCCAGCTTCCGGGGGTCGAGCTTGTACCGCCAGGCGCGAACCAGCGCACCGGGTCCAGGATCGACGTGCATGTTCCTGCTGGCCCTGATGTGGAAGCCGCCCGTGGAGCGGAACTGCGTTATCGTGATGAACCTGCCGCCCCCGCTGCCGAGGAAGGTTATCTCGATCACTCCTTCACCCCCGCTTTCTTTTGCAGACGTAGGGGTATCTCCATGGGGGTATATAATGTATTTGGCTACCCGAACCGAGACTGTCCGGATTTCACTCTTTATCAATGCTTAAAGTATTTTTATATCTATTTGAAGTATTGTTAAAAACTTAAACCTAACTATCTATACAATATGTAACTCTGCATACTGTCAGGAGAACTGATATAGAAAAGTTTTTATAGTAAAAAATACTTTATCCAATAATGGTGATATCCATGTCCTGTACTGGCCGTCCTTGGCAATATGGAGTACGAAGTCCAAATCCCTCGGACAAGATTTATGGAGGATTCATACAAGTAAAGACCCCGCCAATACTGCCAGAGAATTTAGACTGTCTGGTGGTGATTTGGACTTCCCTATCAACAAGCGGGGGGTACTTCTATCAAACCTCACTGGGGTTCCATCCCGATTGGGGTTGGCACATTTCAGCAGGCTCTACGAATCCTCAGCTTGAATGCGATTTGGCTTGTCCACCCTTCAAATTAAATGGACAAATTTTTAGACCAAAGCCAAATACTGTTTATGAGCTTGGTGTCAGACTTATACCGCAAGCTTCAACTAACAAAGTGCATCTTTATTTCGTTGACTTCAGCACAAACATGTTATATAACATCCACGTGTTGGATGATTCTGGTAATGTGTCAACTCCAATCGGGGGAATTCTGGAGGCATATACGGTAAATCCTTCTAAGCTCAGCGAGTTAGGAGGGAGTAATGCATTTAGGATAGTAAACGCAAACTGGTTAATAGAACCGTGGGCATCTACTCGCTGGCCTCATGGGGATGTATACGAGGCTAAAGGTGATGGATATGAAACTACCCCCGAAGACATTCAGATTAAGTTGCTGAGCCCTGGGAACCTGTATATTGGATATAAAGTCGGCGGAGAGCACTATCCAAGCAATTATCGGGTATGGTGATAAAATGAGGCAAGTTTTCTCAATTTTTTTAGTGTCCTTGTTGGTTTTTTCTGCATTGTGCCTGAGTGGAGCACCAAATAAATCAGGCCAACCTTCTTTAAATAAAACTTCCATTCAATCTTCCAAGGGTTTGACTCAAGAGATTATGACGTTCCTCAGTGAGGCCAGGAGAAACATCGAAAAATGCAACACAACTCTAAAGAAACCCTTGGCCCCTTGGAGCAAGCGAGAATATCTAAACATGACCGTCTTAAACGAAACGACAATTAAACTGAGCGGCAGGATGTATGGATATGCTGTTTTGGGTATTTGGAACGTTAGCCTTAACGGAGAGGCACAGTTAAAAGGGTATAAAATTCTCTGGGAGCAATCAAAGAACTCCACAACAAGTGGAGGGCAGAAAATCGACTTCAGAATATATAAGGAGAACGTAATTGTTGGTTCGTTTACATACTGGTATATCCCATTCCAGCTGGACTCGTTCTGTGTCGTTATAGATTCAAAGCCCCTAAACCTTCCAAACGGAAATACGTTGACTTTCATCTTCATGCATGCTGAAAAGGGAGATTTGTGGCTTGTCTTGCTGGAGTAAAGGACATCTTGCCGGCAGGTCTAGAGCAGGCCGATACGTAATAAAGAGAAATTGGGAAGTGATTAAAGCTATGTTAACTTTCTTCTTCCTACCGCGCAATTTACACCTGTGCTTGCTGGAGAGGCTCATGGTGCCAATCCAATTCCATTAGTTTACTGGAACGGGTTTAGAAGCGCATGGTATTACATACAACGGGGTACAATTCTCAATGGAGGGAGAAAAAGACCATTAGCCACAACTCTTTACAATACTTGAGGACAAAGGAAAAGCAATAATCGGAATGGAAGAGATTGATATTGAACCGGTGTTGCAATCCATGTACACTTATATTCTATAAAATTTATGAACTATAATTCATGCTTTTGTCTGGGTTGGCATACGCGATTTGGTTCATTGTTGTAATTTTTCGTTATATTTTTATGCTTAATGTCACATTATTATTCAGTATAATACTATGATGAACAACTAAAAATCTTTTATATTTTTATGCTTAATGGATACCCTGATGAACAACCAAAAATCTTTTATATTTGTGAAAGATTTATAACATCTTGAGGTGAAATTAGATGGAGTTTAAACCTTATATCCCACCTGAAAAGTCGCTACCCGAATATACTGTAAAGGCTTTTATTTTGGGTGTAGTGCTGGCGATAGTGATGGGTGCCGCAAATGCCTATCTCGGAATGTATGCCGGGATGACTGTAAGTGCAAGCATTCCTGCAGCGGTTATATCCATGGCAATCCTAACGGCGTTCAGGGACAGGAATATACTTGAGAACAACATGGTGCAAACGGCAGCTTCAGCAGGAGAAGCCCTTGCAGCGGGAGTTATATTCACCTTCCCGGCACTGATTGTGCTTGGTGAATACACCGAGTTCCCCTATTGGTTAATCACCATAATAGCAGCATTGGGCGGTTCGCTTGGAGTTCTCTTTACAATAGTGCTGAGGAGGGCATTCATAGCCGAAGAGAAGCTTCCCTACCCGGAGGGTACTGCATGTGCTGAGGTTCTCATTGCCGGAGATAAGGGAGGTTCACATGCAAAGCCGATATTCTACGGTGGTATCTTTGGAGGTCTCTACAAATTCCTTGAAAGCTCCGGTCTCTGGGCGGGAACAGTTGAAACTGCAAAGATGGTCGGTTCCAGGATATTCTATATTGGAAGCGATCTTTCAGCTGCCCTTGTAAGCGTTGGTTACATAGTCGGGCTTAACATAGCATTCCTAGTCTTTCTCGGCGGTGCAATAGCCTGGTTTATAGCAATTCCGATCTATGTCGCAAAGACCGGAAACCCGCACGGATTGAGTCTTCTGGATCTGGCATGGGTAACATGGAGTACAAAAATCAGGTACATGGGCGTTGGAGCTATGGTAGTGGGCGGTCTATGGAGCTTAATAAAACTTAGGAGCCCTATTTCGAGGGGTATAAAGGCAGGTCTGGAAGCCACAAAACACAGACAGAGCGGTGGGACCCTCTTAAGGACTGAAGAGGATATGCCAATGAACAGCGTCATCATGTTAATAGTTGCATTTATAGTGCCCCTGTTCCTCCTCTACGCCCACGTGATCGGTTCCATAGGAATTGCGGCATTAATGTCAATAATAATGCTCATAGTGGGGTTCTTTGGAAGTGCGATAGCGGGATACCTCGCGGGTGTTGTGGGTTCATCCAACAACCCTGTCTCGGGTATCACCATAATGAGTCTCCTCTTCACGGCTTTGGTGCTTAAGGGACTTGGATTAAGCGGTACGGAGGGAATGGTCGCCACAATTTTGGTTGCAGCGGTTATATGTACGGGTGCAGCCATAGCCGGAGACACGATGCAGGATTTAGCCACGGGTTATCTGGTGGGTGCAACTCCAAAGAGGCAGCAGGTCTTTGAAATTATAGGCACCTTCTTCGCTGCACTCGTCATGGCACCTGTTCTCAATCTTTTGATCAAAGCCTATGGTATTGCTGGAACTCCAACGGCTAAAGAGAACGCATTAGCCGCTCCTCAGGCATTTTTAATGGCCAAGGTCACGGAGGGTGTTTTCACAGGAACCCTCGAATGGACCATGGTTTACATAGGCGCAGGAATTGCCATAGCCCTGATAGTGCTCGATGAGATACTCGCCATGAGGGGCTCAAAGTTCAGAACACCCGTGATGCCCGTTGCCGTCGGAATATACCTTCCATTGAGCCTGGGCGTCCCGATATTCATAGGAGGCATCTTCAGATGGCTCGTAGGGAGGTCAAGGGGTACCAAGGTTGAGGAGAAGCCCACAGATGCTGGTGTTCTTGGAGCAGCGGGTCTGATAGCAGGGGAGGCTTTGATGGGTATAGTGTTCGCCGGCTTAATAGTTGCGAACAAAGCTCCAAGCATAGGATTTTCAAGCAACATCCTTGGTGTGATCCTCCTAGCGGGGATCCTGGTATGGCTTTACCTGACGGGAGTGAAGGAAATCGAGTAACCCTTTCCTTTTTATTTTTTATACTGTTAGAACCAAAAATAGCTTAAATTATGGGGATCATTTTAAGGTGGTGATGGAGATGGATATTGAGGTTGTTTCCAAAGAGATTGAGGCGCTTGAGGATGAGATGGTTGAGACTCTCGTGGAGCTCATAAAAATACCCGCCATAAGCCCCGACTACGGCTACGAGGGGGAGTACGACAAGGCCCAGAGGCTGCTCGAGATAATCAAAGACTGGCCGTTCGATAAGGTGGAGGTCTACAACGCGCCCGACGAGAGGGCCAAGAACGGCGTGAGGCCGAGCATCCTGGCCTACTACCACGGCCGGGACGAGAAAGCCCCGAGGATATGGATACTCACCCACATGGACGTCGTCCCGCCCGGGGACCTGAGCAGGTGGACGGTAACCGAGCCATTCAAACCCATCATCAAGGACGGAAAGGTCTACGGGCGCGGGAGCGAGGACAACGGCCAGAGCCTGGTCGCTTCCCTCTACGCGGTTAGGGCAATGATGAACCTCGGGATAAGGCCGAAGAGGACGGTGATCCTGGCATTCGTCAGCGACGAGGAGACCGGGAGCAAGTACGGAGTCGAGTGGCTCATGAAGAACCACCCGGAGCTCTTCAGGAAGGACGACCTCGTTCTCGTGCCTGATGGGGGTAATGAGGACGGGACTTTCATAGAGGTCGCCGAGAAGAGCATCCTCTGGTTCAGGGTAAGGGTCAGGGGCAAACAGGTTCACGCCAGCATGCCCGACAAGGGGCTGAACGCCCACCGCGTCGCCCTCGACTTCGCCTACCACCTCGACAGGCTCCTCCACGAGAAGTACTCCGCAAGGGACGGGCTCTTCGAGCCACCCGAGAGCACCTTCGAACCGACGATGGTTCGCGGCCCGGCCGACAGCCCCAACATAGCCCCCGGCGAGCACGAGTTGGTCTTCGACTGCAGGATTCTGCCGAGGTATAACCTGGATGACGTGCTTGGCGACACCGAAAAGCTCGCCGAGGAGGTCAGGGAGAGGTACAGGAAGGAGTTCGACGGCGAAACCCTGCCCGAGATAGAGATCGAGGTTCTCCAGCGCCTCGACGCCCCCAAACCGACGGATCCGGACAGCGAGATAGTTAGACTCCTCAGGGAGGCCCTGAAAAAGCTCCGCGGAAGGGAAGCCAGGGTTGGGGGAATAGGCGGCGGAACCTTCGCGGCCTACTTCAGGAGGCTCGGTATCCCGGCGGTCGTTTGGGCGACGCTCGACGAGACCGCCCACCAGCCCAACGAGTACGCGAAGATAGACAACATGGTGGAGGACGCCAAGGTCATGGCGGCCCTTGCCCTGCTCTGAGCGAAAACCTTTTCTCTTCGTTCCTTACCTTTTCCCATGCCCGCGTGGAAGGATGGGAAACTTGGACTGCCGATCAGGGAAGCGGTTGAGCTCTTCCCGGAGCTGGGGGAGTACATCGACGGGCGCGGGAGGCTTGACCTCTCGAACAGGAGGGCGAGGATACTCTACAACAGGGCTGTAGCGAAGGCGCTATTCGGACTCGAGGTGGAGTACCACCCGCGGGGACTCGTTACCACGCCCGTCTCGCGCTACCTCTTCCTGAAGACCTTCCTCCGTGGAGGGGAGAGGGTTCTTGAGATAGGGACGGGACACACCGCCATGATGGCGCTGATGGCCGAGAAACTGTTCAACTGCGATGTCACCGCGACGGAGCTCGATGACGAGTTCTTCAGGTACGCGGGAGCGAATCTCGCGAGGAACAACGCCAAGGCAAGGCTCATCAAGAGCCACGGCGGGATAATACGGGGGGTGATCCCCGCGGGGGAGAAGTTTGACGCCATCTTTTCGGCCCCGCCCTACTACGATAGGCTGACTAACGGAGTTTTAACTGAGGGTGAGGGTGTGGGGGGAGGGAAACACGGTGAAGCCTTCTCCCTAAGGTTAATCGAAGAGGCCAGAGGATACCTGAAACCGGGAGGAAAGGTTGCGCTGTTCCTGCCGGACAAAGGGCCGCTTATAGAGAAGATAATGAAAAGGGCCGGGGAACTGGGCTACTCCGTTAAGGACGTCCGCTTCAGGGCCGGGACGAGGTGGAGGCACGGTTTGATTCTACTGGGTGACTTTTGATTTGGGTCGAGCTCCTCGAACTCATTTGCTCCCCCAGATCGTTAACGTAATGACCCGCTGATGCAACTTTGAAATTCACGGCAAGACGGGGCAAAATTTAAATTTATTGGAGTATATTACAGTCCGACTGATGAATGTACTGTTGCCCTCCGGGACGATAGTCAGAGGTGATTCTAAATGAGGAGAGGGATCCTCTTAGTGTTGGTGCTTTCGTTTTTGGTACTTAGCGTTGCCCAGTATGCTTTTGCCATTCCTTACTGGGCTAAAAACGCTACAATCACTTACAGGGCTGATTATTACGCTCCATACGTTGAGTACCGCGTTTCACAAGGGCAAAGACCAGAATGGATAAAGACAGGTTACTTCACTTACAATTACTCTGGAATGCTTTACTATGGTGAGGGTTACGGGCCGGTGGTGGTGAGGTTCAACCTCACGGGTGATGGGGAGTTCGTTAACGTTACTGCAGAGTTTCTCTTGAAGAACGTTAACATCACCACGGTTTTGCCGCCGGGTTACTCTCCCCTCGTATTCTGGAACGAGTCAGACGTTATCTCCAATGAAACGGCCAAGGATCATTTCGTTGGTTTTGAAGATTGGAAGTGGTACGTATTTCACCTTAAGCAGCTTAGGATAACCGGGAAATACAGGATTCGGGTTAACGACAGCATGGTCGTCAAGGATGGTGTCGTTTACGGTCACACGATGCTCTGGGATGACCCAGAGAAACCACTCGTGAACGGTTCGCTCTTCTCAGTCTACCCATTTAAGTCCAGAATAGACGATGTTCAAATTGATAATGAGCGGGTTTTCAAGGGTAAGAACATCACCATCAAACCCCCGACCAAACTCGTAACTACAACCAAGATCTCTTACAATGGGACCCAGCGTTTGAAGGGCGTGAAAAAAGCCCGCTTCCTTGTGGGTTGGTACGGAATCATGATGTTCAGGTTTGATGCTTCGAACGGTCTCCTCATTTCAACGGGTTTTGACGCACCTGATTTTTGGGCGTTGGGGTTCCTTAGTGCGAGTTTTATAGATGAGTACCATGAGTATCAGGTTGTGGCTAAAGGGGATAAGTCCTACTTAACCGGCCTCGTTCTTGCCAACTTCACCACCGGAGTCAAGAGACAGGAAGAAACCGTTAACTACTCCAAACCACAAACGGGCCTCAAATGGGTCTTCTACTCCAGCATCCTGCTGTTGGCCGGAGTCATCGGATGGAAACTCCAGCCCAAGGATAACAGGTGGAACAAATAAAAAACCCACGATGTAAGCCTCCGATCTTCCGTTCACGCAAGTGCCTTAGGGACTCAGACCCAGCGTATCATCACTCACGCCGGATCAGAGGAGGTGCACTCTCGTCATCGTCCCCTCAACGTCCCTAACTACTTCATGTCCTCAACGTAGAGGAAGAGGGCCTTGAGGTACTCGGTGTCCTTTGAGGCCATGAGGATCGGGTGATCGGGGGCCTGCGTCCTGTAGGGTTCGAGGAGCTTGAGGAACTTGCCGGCCTTTGCGGCCGCCGCTATCACCATGTCCTTGAAAGCCCCCAAGTCAACGTGCTGGGAGCAGGAGGCCGTAACGAGGATTCCCCCTTCCTTCACGAGTTGAAGGCCGGCGTAGTTCACGTTGAAGTACGCCCTGAGACCCCGCTTTAGGTCCTTCTCGTGCTGGACGAAGGCCGGAGGGTCGAGGATGACCACGTCGAACTTCTCACCCCTCTTTATCATCTCCTCCATGACCGGGAAGGCCGAACCGACGATGTACTTCATCCTGTCCTCGACGCCGTTGAGCCTGGCGTTCTCCTTCACCATGTTTATCGCCCATGGGGATTTATCCACCGCCACGACTTCGTCGGCGCCGGCCACCGCGGCGTGGATCGCGAAGCCGCCGGTGTAGGTGAAGACGTCAAGGACCCGCATCCCCGGCTTGACGTACTTCTCCAAAGCGATTCTGTTCTCCCTCTGGTCGAGGAAGAAGCCCGTCTTCTGCCCACGCATGTCAACGATGAACCTGGCCTTACCTTCCTCTATAACCGTCCGGTATTTCTCCTTGCCGAGGAGCACGCGCTCCACCTCAGGTAACCCTTCCCGCCTCCTCGACCTCCCGGTGTTCTTCTCGAAGACCGTCTCTATCTCGGGCTCGGCCTCCATTATCGCCTCCGCAACGTCGAGCTTGAACCTCTCCATCCCAACGCTCGAGATCTGGAGGGAGGCTATCTCGTTGAAGCGGTCGACGATGAGGCCCGGGAGATAATCGGCCTCGCCGTAGACCATGCGATAGGCTTTATCGTAGCCGAGGACCTTTTTGCGGTACTCGTTCGCCTTCCTGATCCTCTCACGGAAGAGCTCCTTGTTTACCTCGGTCTCCCTGTCCTTCGTGACGAGCCTTATCATGATGTTGGAGTTGGGGTTGACGAAACCCTTCCCGAGGAACCTGCCCCCCCTGGTGTAGACCTCGACGACGTCCCCAGGATTAAACTCGCCCTCGGTTCTAACTACTCCCTTCTTGAAGACTATCATGGCGCCCTTCCCTATGGCCCTCGCCGCCTGGGCGTCGACTATAACCCTCGCCATCTCACCACCGGACGGGTTTCGATGGGGAGCTTTAAAAGATTCCGGGAGGCGACCCGATAGGTATATAACCTCCGGTGACATACATATTGATGGTGGTTCTATGAACTTCGAGGTAGTGAAGGAGTTTCTCGAGGAGATAGGGGCGGACTGGGTGGAGATCGACGACGAGATCCACCTCGATCCGGAGGTCTTCTACGAGGTCTGGAGGTACGTCGGAAGGCCGGACCTCGAAACCTACACCGTCGAGGAGGAGGTCGTGGAGCCGGGTTCTTACGATCCGCCCGAGAAGAAGTACGTGAGCACGAAGAAGATCAGGGTCAAGAAGGCCTACTTCACGACCCTCGATAACAGAAGGGTAGTAACGAACTACAATGACCTCCAGAGGATTCTAAAAGAGAAGTCTCCCTGACTTTCCCTTCTTACCCGATTATTATCTGGAGCATGAGGACCCCCATGCAGTTCGTTCTTTTGATCCCCAGGGCCACCGCGAGGAGACCTATCATGGCCCCACCGGTCAGAACCAGAAGTCCAAGGAGACCGTCGAAATAGATGGAGAGGAGTACGAGGATAACCAGGACAAGGCCGTTCAGCGTCCTGTACGGCAGATGGGTTAATGCCCTCAGTATAACGACCGCCAGGCCCTCACCGTAACTCAGCACCAGGAGGGAAACGAAGACCGCCGCCAGGAGGTAGTGGGATAGGAACCGCCCGTCAACGGGGCTCATGAGCGCCACGATGCCGTTCCTCACCCTTCCCGTCTCCGCGAAGTTCGCGAAGGAGAAGAGGAAGTTGGCCGTGTTGACGGAGAAGACCACCGTCAAAAACGAACGCTCGTCTCTTGAAAAAAAGGAGCCTACCAGCGCGGCCTGGGAGGCGGTAAAAGCCGGGATTAGGGAGGCCAGCATGCCGAGGAACGTCCCCAGAATGGAGAAGGCAAGGAAGCGACCCTTTTCCATCTCGACTTCTCCGTCCCCCGCCCGAACCCTCCCAGCGCCCTCGACAAGCGAGGTAACGAGCACCGGAACGCCGAAGAGCCCCGTGAAGAGGTGATAGTAGGGTTCCTTCAGGGGGAGCCTGAACGTCAGGATCCCAAGGAGGCCGGCCAGAAGGAAGGTCAAAAGCGCGTAGAGCTTTTTAATCCCTCTCTCCGTGAGGATCAGGAGGAGCGCCAGGAGGAGAACCGCGATCCTTCCCAGCCCCGGTGTGTACGCACGGGCGAGCGCAGGGTACAGCGGAAAAAGGGGGATGGAGATGAGAACGGCGAGGAAGCTCGCCCAAAGCGCTATCCTAACGACCTCCAGGGCCTTCCCGCGGAGGACGAGCCTGTGCGCCGGGAGAACACCAAGGGCCGTGCCCTCATCCGGAACTCCAAGGAAAGCCGAAGGAATGACGTCGAGGAACGTGTGCGTCAGACCCATCGCGAAGAGCAGGAGGTTCCCCCTTACCCCCTCACCTTCCAGGATGGCCCCGAGGGTGTTCACGTGAATTCCCGGGGTTATTCCGCTGAGTGTTCCTGCAAGAATCCCGCTCAGCAGTTCCCTGAGCAAAGGTCATCACCCGATGGAACCTCGAAGGCGGGGGCGCCTCTGTAGGTTGTGAAGAACCCGTAGGCGGTGACGCTTTGATTGACCCGCAGAGAAACCCCGAGGGATTTCCTGAGCTTTAGAAGAATCCAGCACCCGTTTTCGGTAACGTTGGCCAGCCCAAAGCCGGTTTTGTAAACCTTGATCCACTCCACCCGTCCGGATACCCTGCCGAACTTTCCGTTGGCGAACGAGCATATGCCGTTGGGAAGCTTCTCGCGGGGCCTGATGACCTCACATCTCATGCAGTAAAGGGACGACCTCCTCCTAACGGCCTCAAAGTGAATTCTATCCCCAACCCGGGCATCGAAACCGTAGAGTCTTAGCTTCGTGCAGTTGAGGCTAAGGTACCTCCCTTTCCCCACCACGGTGCAGTTCCCAACGGCAACGTCACCGATGGAAGCTTCAGAAACCGGAACCTTCCTGCCGTACCCCAAGACGGCAACGTCATCCGGGGACTCGACGATGAGGGAAAGCTTTGAGTAGAACCTGGCTATTCCCAACGCCCTAACGCGCGTTCCAATATCAACCTTCGTCCCGTAGGGGAGGTAGAGAACAACCTCCTCGCTTCCGTTCCAGAGGATCGCTTTGCTACCGCCGTAGATCACGGTGCCCTCAACCAACCAGGGCATGCCGTTTCGGGGCCTACGAAGCGGGCCGAACACGTGATAGAGGACTGGATAAAATTTATCACCGTGCCATATCCCCCGGGCCTCCACTATCACCCCCTTTTCAACCGGCAAGACCTTTGCCAGCCTTACCTTATCGGGGGTTAGGAGGTAAGGGTAACGACCCGAAGATACCCAGTAGGCTCCCCTCACTGAGGACAGGGGAAAGGTCGGTTCCCCCGGTTCTATCCTGACCGGCTTGAGCCTTAGGCCGGAGCTTCCGTTGTAAAACCGTCCCTCCACACGATAGACCAGCCCCTCCCGCAGGGACGCGTACACCCCCACGGAGATTCGACCGTCACTCAGAACGGAGAAGGAATCGGAGGAGTACACGCAGACCCCTGTGAATACGTCTGGATCTCGGGGTGTGGTTCCCATCCTGGCCATGATGATCAGAACAACTATGGAACCCACCAAGAGAACGATTTTGAGTTTCCCATAAGTAACCATGATTGGTTGTAAGACTGCAGGCTTAAAAAGTTTACCCCCGCTGGATGTTTAATAAAAGGAGAAGGATCAGTAAACCTCGCCGCTCGGGTAGACGACGACGCCCTCCTCGGTTATCTCGAAGGGGTACTTCTTCATCGAATGCTTGGTTTCACGCATTTTCCTGATCAGGAGATAGCGTTTCAGCTCAACCTCCTTCTCCACGAAATCAAGGAGGATGACACCCCTGGATATGTACTCCTCTATCCCGTAGCGGCTTATTTTACCCCTGGCCGGATCAGGGGCCTCCGTGGTCAGAATCGAGGTAACCCCCATTTCGAGGAGTATCGTGTTGAGCTGAAGGAGAACCTCCCTTATCCTGCTCTCCTCCGCGAGTCTAAAAGCGATGGAAGGGATCGAGTCGATGACGAGCCTCTTGGCGTTTATGGCCTTGACGACGCGGTAGATGTAGCGGAGAAAATCCTCGGTGTTGAGGTTGCCCTCAAGGACGTACTGTTCCTCCGAGGGAAGACCCACGACGGCACTGACGCCATCGACTATGGCTATCTTCCTCTCCCTCTCGTAACGCTCGAGGTCCCAACCGAAGGCCTTCATCTCCCTCCTCAGATCCTGGGCCCTCTCCTCAAGGGTGACTATGACTCCGGGTTCATCGTAATCCGCGGCCCCTTTGTAAACGAACTGAATGCCAAAGGTGGTTTTACCACTACCCGTTGGCCCGGTGACCAGAACAGTGGTTCCCTGTGGAAAGCCACCCTGGATTAAATCATCAAAACCGGGAATACCACTTCCCACTCTTTTAACAGTGTACGCCATGACCATCCAAATCACCCGCGGGATCTTTGCGAACTCCCTCTTTTGCACCTAAACCAAGATATGAAACAGATAGATATAAAACTTTCGGGTGGGAAGGGCTCGAGTCCAGACTGGAACGTCCAGATAGGTTATATTAGAAAGTTATGACAGTTACCTTTCCTCTATAATTTAAATCAGCCCTCGAGGGCATTCTGAAAAAGTTAAGTACAAGGACATGGCGAGACCTGCCACCCACGGAAACCGTTTTATGTCATAGGGTGAACCTACCGTTGAGAGGTGAGGTCATGCTCGACCCCTTTGGAGATGAAGCCAAACGGCTCGTAAAGGAGGAGTTCGGCGGGATAATGGAGCTGTTAGCCGTGATCCCATCCTACGTTGAAATGGACGTGGTCCTGCGAAGGATCTCATGGGTAGAATCGGGAGAGATCCCGAGGGATGTGCTTGAGATGGGTGACGTTCAGGACCTGCTGACGTTCTATGCCCTCATCGGGGCGCTCGCATTCTCACCCTACGGCATCGAGATGGAGCTCGTAAAGGAGGCCAATTCCAGGATATACTCCGAGAGGCTGAGAAGAGCCGGAACGATAAGTGGAACCACCCTCGAGTTAACGACGGTTGGGGACGACGAGATACCCCGGCGGGACAGGACGGTACTCGAAAGAACCGGGCACCAGGAGATCCCCCAGGATGAGAGGGAAAGGATGAGGTTAACCTATAAGATACCCCTCGGGAGGTTCCTCGAGCTCTGGGATGGGAGCCTCAAGGATGTTTACATCCGGGGGGGATACGCCTACCTCACCAGGGACCAGACGCTGAGGCTCTGGGAGAGGTCCTTCGAGAGGAACTTCGAAAGGGCCATCAACCTGCTGTACGAGGTGAGGGACGAACTTCCCGAGTATTACCACAAGATCTACGATAAACTGAGTGGGATCGCCCGGGAACACTTCAAGGAGAGGCTCGAGAGGATGGGCTCCGCCGAGGCCGGACCGCTGCGCTTCGACCTCTTCCCGCCGTGTGTGAAGATAGCCCTCGGTGGCGTTCCCTCAGGACTGAGAAACTACGCGATAACCGTTCTTCTGACCAGCTTTCTGAGCTACGCGCGGCTCTGCCCAAACCCGCCTAAGAGGGACGTCAGGATAAGGGACTGCGTCAGCGATTTGAGCATAATCGAAAAGGAGATACTTCCTGTTATCATCGAGGCAGGCAACCGCTGTTCCCCGCCACTCTTCGAGGACCAGCCGCACGAGATCAAGAACATATGGTACCACCTCGGTTTCGGGCTCACGGACAGACCCACCCTCGAGGACAGCGGGAACTCCCCGTGGTACTTCCCACCGAACTGCTCCAAGATAAGGGCGAACGCCCCCCAGCTATGCAAGCCCGATGAACACTGCAGGAACATCAAGAACCCGCTAACGTACTACCTGCGGCGCCTGTACCTCGAGAAAAAGAGGGAACAAACGGAAAAGGCAGGGGGTGATTAGAATGGCCGAGCTGTTCAGGGAGGTGACGGAGAGGGAGAGAAAGCTTTACTACACGAGGGAATGGAGCGCCAAGAAGCTCCCGGGGTTCATAATCAAAACCCTGGAAAACAGGGAGTTCGGCTTCGACCACACCGGGGAGGGACCGAGCGACAGAAAGAACGTCTTTCTGGACGTCCGCGACCTTGAGGACTACGTGAAGGCGACGGCGCCCTACGCGGCATACTCCTCCGTGGCCCTCTACGAGGAACCCCGGAACATGGGCGGCTGGCTGGGCGCTGAGCTGGTCTTCGACATAGACGCCAAGGATTTACCCCTGCGGAGATGCTCCCACATCCACGAGCACGGGCGGGTGTGTCCGATATGTCTCGAGGATGCTAAAGAACTCGCGAGGGACACGCTCGTGGTGTTGAGGGAAGATTTCGGCTTCGAGGACGTTCACGTTATCTACTCCGGGAGGGGTTACCACTTGAGGGTTCTCGACGACTGGGCGCTCGCCCTCGACGGAAAGGCGAGGGAAAAGATACTCTCCTACATCAGCGCCGCCGAGGAGGTAACCTTTGATGACATACGTAGCAGGAGGGTGATGCTGTCCTCCGGATACTTCAGGGTCTTCCGCCTCAGGTTCGGCTATTTCATAAGGCGGGTTAACGAGAACCACCTCCTCAACGTGGGGTTGAACAAGGGCCAGGTCAGGAGAATACTCGGGGAAAGGGGGCGCATCTACGAGGGTTTCGTCAGGAAGGGATTGCTCACTGCATTTCCCAACGGGGTGGGGTACAAGACCCTGACGAGGCTTTTCGCGCTGTCGAGCACGTTCTCAAAGGCCTACTTCGACGGAAGGGTCACTGTCGACGTCAAGAGGATCCTCCGGTTGCCCTCAACCCTGCACTCCAAGGTGGGCCTCGTAGCCACGTACATCGGATCGAAGGAGAGAAACCTCGAGAGGTTCAACCCCTTCGAAAGTGCCGTTCCCGAGTTCAGGAGGGAGGAGGTCAGGGAAGCCTACGAGGAATGGGTGGAAGAACACGGGGATGAGATGTGAGTTGAACGAAGGAAATGGAGAACCGGAATGGGCGAGGGGGTCGTAGCCCGCCTTCTGTGTTGGGGACATTCGACTGAGCGGCCTACCACGGGGCTCGCACCGGGAACTCATCGCCCCTCCCTCGGCCTTGCACCCCGCGGGACGGCCGTTTCACCGCTCCCCGACGGGTCGTCTGCGGGTTATCTCGGGCGCCGTCGCCGGGCCCTTCGCCGCCTTCATTCCCATCCCCGCCGGGACGTGTCGTTTCTGCGCCGTTGCCCTCCCTCTCGGGAGGTGCCTTGCGGCACCGCGGCCCCGGTGAGGTGGGCGGAACTTCCTCGGGAGCCCCCCGGGAGTCCCCGACCCCCTCGCCCGAAGGGGGTAGAGAAAAGGGGATAAAAAAGTTTGGTATTCACTTCTTCGGAAGCTCCCTGTTCTCCTTGAACCTGGGCATCTTCGGTCTCCTGAACCTCCCCAGGGGCGAACGTCTCTTGGGTTTGGGCCTGGTGCGCCTTCGGGAACTTTCACCCCCACGGGTGTAATAGAACGCTCCGACAACCAGCAGGAGGAAGACCACCGCGAGGAGCCCCAGCCAGAGTCCCCTCGAGCTTCCAGCGGGGGTTGTTGTGCCGGGAACGGTGGTGTTCGAGGGGGTTGAGGTGGTCGTAGTGGAGGTTGCGGTGGGCGTGGTCGTCGTCGGTGGGACGGGGGGCTTCAGGTACAGCTCGCCCCTTGAAACGCTCGTTTCGCCCAGGGCGTTGAGGGTAAACTCATACCCAATACCCTGCCCCATTGGGAGCTTGAACCTCAGGGAGACCTCGTTGATACCGGGGTTTATTCTGCTCTCAAGGGAGTCCCTGTAGAGAACGCTCCCGTTGGCCACTATCCTGTATGAGATCTCCCCTTCGGAAGGTTCCCGATTCGGGTTCTCAATTAGTATCCTGAAAACCACCTCCTCGTTAGAAACCCTCTCGTAGGTAACGTTCTTTATGATGGGCGGTGCAAGGACCTCGTAGGATACGTTGCCCCTCCATATGGTTCTGTTGTAGAAGGTCAACCCAACAACGGATGTCAGCTCCCCGGATACGTTGGTTGGTAGATCCACATCGAGGACGTTTGTACCCTCCTTAACGGTTACGGGCTCAACGACCTCTGCGACCAACATCCCGTTTCGGTAAGTTCTCACGGTGAGGTTCAGGCGGATTTTCCTTTCAGACAGAAGGGTCAGGTACGCCCTGTTTTCCTCCCCCAGCTTCACGGTGTCTGATTGGAGGGAGGTTCCCGCCATCTTGACCCCAAACCTGACGGGGATTTCCTTGGAGTACCTGTAACTTCCATCGGGGTATCTCAGCACGTACTCCAGCCTGTACGTGCCCTCGGGTAGTTCGTATTTCACCGGCACCTCAAAGCGAACCAGATTGTCCCCGGGTGCCATGTTAAGGGCCCCCTCCTCGAAGAAGTAAACTTTCCCGCCCATTGAAAGAGAGACCGTCGCCCGAAGGGTAACGTTCGAGTGCCCCATGTTATTAACGTGGGAGAACACCACTATGGTTTCCCCGTTGAGGGCGTACGATGAGCCTGGACGCTCTTTAACGTAAGCGTCTGCCACCCCGAATTTGAGGGGTCCCCGGATTACCTGAAGGGGTATCCTGGCGTGAACTACGTACAGGGAATTACCGTACGTATAGGCAAGAAAACGAAGGTAAAGCGTGTAGTTCCCAGCCGAAACGTTTGACGCGCACGATAGGTTGTAAGATATCGAGTACGTCTTCTTGGACGGCCAGTCACTGAAAACGGTTGGTCTCAGCGTCAGGTTAAAGCCCGGGATCACGTTGCCGTTCTCATCCTCCACCCAGAACTTCTGATAGCTAACGATTTTAAAGCTGAAGCCACCGGCGTTCGTCAGCGATGCACTCCCCGCACTGTAATCACCGCTAATCACAAGGACTTTATCGTCCGTTGTAAACGTGACGAACTGGGCGGAGGACTTAGGAAGAAACGCCATGCTCAAAGCCAGGATGATCAACGCAACCACGACCTTCCTCATGACTTCCCACCATGTTTAGTTGTCCATTCCTCCATATAAAGGCTACTCTAAGTACAGCAGAAGAACAACCCCGAGAAGCATTAAGCAAACAAAAAAGGCCATCATGACCTTATACAAGGGCACTTTGGAGAAATGAGGGGCCACGACGAGGCCGAGAACGAAGAGCATGAACCCGTAAAAGGAGGTGAATATCCCGAGGGCGGTGTTAACACTGACGCCGGCTATCAGGAGCACCCCGAGCAGGGCACCGGCCAGGACGGTAACGTGGGGAACGGTGAACATCAGATAATCCCTCAGAACCTTCGTATCCTCGTCCATGACCATCACTCCGTTATGAACGCGTAGGTCGTTGTCGTCGGGAGGGTTTTTCTGACTTTCGGAAGGAGGTACCTCGGATAAAGCCCCTCGGTTTTCTCGTCGAGGATATCGTAGGTACCGAGGATCTTCTCGATAACCTTAACTTCAGCTCGCCCCCTTACCCGGAAGTAGCCCCTGTAAAGGGTGCTTATCTCAAGCACTATGGGCACCCTCAGGTTTTCATCCTCCCCGGGATCGAGGAGCGAGAGGAGGTAGTTTAGCTCGGAACGCCTGAAGTGGTGGTAGCTTCCGTCGCGCAACCGGACCTTTGGCTCTCCCTCCTCGAGTAAGGTTCTCAGGGTTGGCCTGAGGGCCGGAAGGTGAAGGTTTATCCTTGCCACTTCCCTCCTGAGTATATCCTCGCCCCTCGGCATGTTATACGCTACCCGTGAATCCAATAAACCTTTGCTCAACAGAAATCTGTCAAAATTAGAAGAAAAAGATGATTAAAATAACGTTTTTCTGTCAACCAACGGAAGTTCCACCGTGCCTCCCGTCACAATGACAGAAATTCAATAAAAAAGCTTTTATCGGAATAAACGTTCATTAAAATGGCGTTAATGATGAACATTCAAATAGTATGAGGTGGTAAACATGAACGCTACAACCCTCTCCGAAAAAGAAACGGCCCTAAAGCCAGGGCGGATGAAATTTCTCCAGCTCATTTTCGTGGACATAAACGGGGTTCCAAAGGGCATGGAGATACCGGTGGAGAGGTACGAAGAAGCAATAGACGATGGAATAGCCTTTGACGGTTCATCGATCCCGGGATTCGAGGGAATAGAGGACAGCGACCTAATATTCAAAGCGGATCCCTCAACCTACTCGGAGGTTCCGTGGGAGGGGGTCTCAAGGGTCTACGGGTACATATACAAGGGCAAAAGACCCTACCCAGCAGATCCGAGAGGAGTGCTCCGCGATGCCCTCAAAGAGCTCGAGAAAGAGGGATTCCGGGCTTACATTGGACCGGAGCCGGAGTTCTACCTATTCAGGAAGAACGGTTCCTGGGAACTCGGGCTACCTGACGGAGGCGGTTACTTTGACCTCGTGAACCTCGACAGGGCCAGAAACGTACGCAGGGATATAGCCCTCTACATGCCTTCCCTTGGACTCATCCCGGAGGTTCTCCACCACGAGGTCGGAAAGGCGCAGCACGAGATAGACTTCCGCTACGATGAGGCCCTGAGGACCGCCGATAATATAGTCAGCTTCAAGTACATCGTGAAGGCGGTTGCGGAAACCCACGAACTCCACGCCACCTTCATGCCAAAGCCCATCCACGACCTTCCCGGAAACGGAATGCACCTCCACATGAGCCTGTGGAAGGACGGGGATAACGCGTTCATGGGGGATGGAGGGCTGAGCGATACGGCGCTCCACTTCATTGGGGGCATACTTGCTCATGCACGGGCTTTAACCGCCCTGACGAACCCAACCGTGAACAGCTACAAGCGTCTCGTTCCGGGCTACGAGGCCCCCGTGTACATAAGCTGGGGCTACAGAAACAGGAGTGCCCTGATAAGGGTTCCGGCCTTCTGGGGGAAGGGGGCGAGGGTGGAGTACCGCTGTCCGGATCCAAGCGCCAACCCCTACCTGGCCTTTGCGGCAGTACTGATGGCCGGACTGGACGGGATAAGGAGGAAAATCGAACCCACTGCTTACGTGGAGGAGAACGTTTACGAAATGGATGACTCCAGAAGGGAAAGCATGGGCGTGGAGACACTGCCGGGAAGCCTTGGCGAGGCCCTCGAGGAGCTGAAGGAGGACAGGGTCGTCAGGAAGGCCATAGGAAAGGCGTATAGGAACTTCATCGGGTACAAGGAGCGCGAGTGGGAGGCGTACCTCGGGTATCTGAAGGCCGAGGGCCTCCCTGAGGACACGAGAAAGGTAACCGGGTGGGAGCTGGAGAGGTACTTCCACGTCTAATGAATCTCTTCGAGCACCTCCCCGGCGGGGTTCTCCGGCTTTTCTCCCTCCTTCATGTGCACCAGACTCGAGCCCCCGATTATGAGGGTCGCCCCGATTAACTGTTCAACCGTAAGCGTCTCCCCGAAGAGGAGGAACGCGAGGGTTATGGCCACGACGGGTTCAACCGTGGCGACTATGCTGGCCCTGCTCACCTCGATCTCCCGCAGGGCGTGGTTGTAGAGCACGTATCCGAGGAACGTCGGGAAGAACGCCAGGGCGAGGAGGTACGGAACCGCGCCACGGGGCACCGAGAAGTTCGTGAAGGGGAGTAGATAGACCATCCCAAAGAGGAGGGTGTAGAAGAGCGCCTTTTCGGGTTCATCGTCCCTGACAGCGAACTTTGCGAGAACGCCGTAGAGGGCGTAGGTTAAGCCAGTAAGAAGCCCGAATAGCAGGGCCTTAGTTGAGAACCGTACGTCGCCCCAGTTGACCAACAGAACTCCCACAGTCACCATGATGAGCGCGGTTACTTTCTCCCACGTCAGAGGTTCGTTGAAAAGCACCCTGCCGAGGATTATCGAATACAGGGGGGCGGTGTAGAGGAGCAGAACTGCAAAGGAGACCGACGATATCGTCACGGTGTAGAAGTAGAGCGTGTAGAAGAGAAAGATGCTGAAGAAGCCGTAGAGCGCGTAGAACCTGAGGCGGGAGCGTTCGAGAGAAAAGCTTATTCCCCTCAGGTGGAGGTACGGAGTCAGGAAGAGTAAAGCAAAGAGAACCCGGTAAAAGACCATCGTGAAGGGCGTTAACCCAAAGCCGTCGAGGTACTTGGCGAATATACCCAGCGTCCCCCACATGGAGGCGGCCAAAAAAACGAAAAGGTATCCCTTTTTCATGAAATCACCTCAGAAAGTAGGGCCGAGCGGCAGGCGGCGCTTGTGCTCGCTGTTTTTCACGAGCCCCTCAACGTACCCGACCGTCTCGATGGGTACATTGAACTCGTTCGCGATTTCATCCTTCCCCATCCCGAGGTCAACGAGACGCCAGAGGATCTCGTCGAGGATGCGGTAGCTTATCCCGAGCTCGTCTTCATCGCTCTGGCCCTCCCAGAGACCGGCAGAGGGCTTCCTATTGATTATCCTCTCCGGAACCCCGAGGAGCCTCGCCACCTCCCATACCTCCGTCTTGTAGAGGTTTATGAGGGGAGCGTAGTCGCTCGCCCCGTCGCCCCACTTGGTGAAGTAGCCGGTAAGGAACTCGCTCCTGTTGCTCGTCCCAAGTACGAGGCGGTTCATGGCGTTGGCGTGCGCGTACAGGAGCACCATCCTCGTCCTGGCCATTACGTTCCCCCTGCTCCTAACGTCGAGCTCTCCAACCCTCCTCTCGAACTCGTCAACGATGGGCTTTATGCTGATAACCCGGTAATCGATTCCGAGGCTTTCACACACGAGCTTGGCGTCCTCGAGGTCGCGGTTCTCGTAGTAGGGCATTATCAGGCCGAGAACCTTCTCCCCCCCGAGTGCTTTTGTGGCAAGATACGCAACCGTGGCGCTGTCTATTCCGCCGCTTATACCGACGACGACGCCGCTGGCGCCGGCTTCTTTGACCCTCTCCCGGATAAAAGAAACCAGCTTCTCAACGGCCAGCGAATAATCCAGTTTCCTCATCTCTTACCCTCCCTCACATCCCCTATGAACTGGGTGTACCCGATGAAGGAAAGGGCTACCCCGACGAGCATCAGCACGAAGGCGAAGACGGAGTAAACGGCGTAGGGATAATCCACGGCCGTTACATTATAGCTGTAATTTACGCTCCCGTTGAAAACGTATATCATCGGTCTCTCTCTGGGATGGAGCCGTATCTCACGGTTGAGGAGGGTGTAGTTTACAATCTGAGTCCCCTGGATAAGCGAGAGGTTTGCATCGGATGAGGAGATAACCAGGGTTCTGTTATGGTAAAGGTACTCGGTTTCAAACTTATCGTCCCCCAGGCGGTGCATACCCCCCCCGAGAGTACCGTTGGAGGAATAGGACTTATCCACACGGTAAAAACCGGTTACAGATATCAGCAGCGCCAGAACGAGCAGCGCCAGCCCGACCCTCAGGAGGGGATAGTCAAGGGCATCCCTGAGCGTTCCCATAAACATCACCTGGAGAAAGAAAAGAAGGGGTCAGTACTTGCCGACGAGGTGGCACTCGGCCCAGTGGTTGTGCTCGTACTCGATGAGCTGTGGATGCTTCGTGTCACAGAGTCCCTTCTGGGCGTAGATACACCTCGGGTGGAAGCGGCACCCCGGCGGTATGTTGACGGCGTTGGGCACCTCTCCCTTTATCGGAAGCTCCTTGATGATGTTCCTCCTCTCAGGCTTCGGCTCCGGAACCGCCGCCAGCAGTGCCCTCGTGTACGGGTGGAGCGGGTTGTCGATGACCCTCTCGACCGGGCCCATCTCGACTATCCTTCCGAGGTACATGACCGCCATCCAGTCGGCGAAGTACCTCGCCGTGGACATGTCGTGGGTGATGTAGAGGTAGGTGACCCCCACCTTCTCCTTGAGCTCCTTCATCAGCTCGAGGATCTCGGCACGAATTGAAACGTCGAGCATCGACACCGGCTCATCCGCGACGATGAAAGTCGGGTTGAGTATCAGCGCGCGGGCTATCGCCACACGCTGTCTCTGACCGCCTGACAGCATGTGCGGGAACCTACCAACGTAGTCCTCCGGCGGGGTGATCTTGACCATCTCGAGGGCCTTGTAGATGAGCTCCTCACGCTCGGCCTTGGTCTCGCCGATGCCGTGTATCAGGAGCGGTTCCTCCAGGATGTCGAATATCCTGAACCTCGGGTTCATGGAGCTGAAGGGATCCTGGAAGATCATCTGCACGTGCCTTCTGTACTCGAGGATCTCGTCCCTCGTTCTGATGTTGGTGACGTCCTTCCCCTCCAGGTATATCTTACCCGCCGTGGGCTCGAGGAGCTTGACGATGAGTTTTCCGGTCGTGGACTTACCACAGCCGCTCTCACCGACGAGGGCAAAGACCTGTTGCTTGTACACCTCGAAGCTAATGCCGTCCACCGCGTGAACCTTCTTCTGGGGGGCACCCTTGATCGTGTCAACAAAGCTCCTCTTGATGGGGAAGTACTTCTTGAGGTTTTCAACTCTTAGTATCGGCTCCGCCATCTCTCACACCTCACAGCAGCCAGCATGCGGCGTAGTGATCCTTATCAACTTCCTTCAGTTCGGGTTCCTGCTCCTTACAAACCCCCATAGCGTAGGGGCACCTCGGGTGGAAGCGGCATCCCTTGGGCGGGGTGATGAGGTTCGGCGGCTGTCCGGGAATGAACTCCAGTTTCTCCACGTCCTCGTGGAGCCTGGGTATGGACGCAAGAAGCTTCTGGGTGTAGGGGTGGGCCGGCTCGTAGTATATCTTCTCGCTGTCCCCTACTTCAACGAGCTTGCCCGCGTACATTATGGCCACCCTGTCGCTGATCTCGGCGAGGATGCTGAGGTCGTGGGTGATGAATATCATCGAGAGACCGAGCTCCTTCTTGAGCTTCTTCATGAGGTTGATGATCTGGGCCTGGACAACGACGTCAAGTGCAGTCGTCGGCTCGTCGGCTATAACAACGTCCGGCTCGAGGAGGAGTGCGGTGGCAATGATGACGCGCTGCTTCATACCACCCGAGAGCTCATGGGGATAGCGGTACACTATCTCCGGGTCAAGGCCAACGAGCTCGAGGTACTTCTGGGCCCTTTCGAGTGCCTCGCCCTTGCTCATTCCCTTGTGCAGTACCAGCGGCTCGATCATCTGGTACCCCACGGTGTAAACCGGGTTCAGGGCGTTCATAGCCCCCTGGAATATCATCGCTATCTTCTGCCAGCGGATTTCCTTTCTGAGGACGTCCTCCGGGAGACCGACTATCTCCCTCCCGTCTATCTTGATGCTACCGCTGACGATCTTGCCGGGTGGGGTGGGCATTCCCATAAGGGTAAAACCGAGGGAGGACTTGCCGCATCCGCTCTCCCCGGCAAGTCCCAGCACCTCACCCTTTCTGAGGTTGAAGGAGATGTTATCAACGGCCTTAACGACACCCTTGTTGGTGAAGTAATACATCTTAAGATCCTTAACTTCGAGTACGTTCCTGACCATTTATACCACCTCACAGCCTCCTGAGCCTCGGGTTGAGTATCTTGTCGAGGGCCGTACCTATCAGGACGAAGGTGAGGCCGACGACGGCGATTCCAAGCCCGGGCGGGAGAACCCACCACCAGTAACCCTTCGTTGTGGCCGACTGGGCCTGGGCCGCGTTGAGTATCTGGCCCCACGTAACGGCCGTCGGGTCACCGATTCCAAGGAAGCTCAGGGAAGCCTCGGCTATAACCGCACCTGGAACGCTGAGGGCTATGACCGCGAAGGCGTAGGGAAGAAGCTGTGGTAGGATGTGCTTGAAGATTATCCTGCCGTTGCCGGCACCGAGGGCCTTCGCCGCCTCGATGTAGGTCTGCTCCTTGATCTGGAGGGCCATACTTCTCGAGATCCTTGCTATTCCCATCCACCCGAAGATGACCAGCAGCAGGACTATGAACCAGAGGGTTATGTGTCCGGCGGTGGCACCTATGAGGATGAGTATCGGCAGGCTCGGAATCGAGGCGAAGATCTCGTTGATACGCATCATGACCTCGTCGGCGTTTCCACCGAGGTAGGCGCTCGTAACTCCGTACACGAGACCGATGATGGTGCTCAGGACCGAAACGAGTATTCCAATGGTGAGGGAAACCCTGCTTCCCCAGATGATACCAGCCCAGAGGTCCCTGCCGAGGTAGTCGGTACCCATATTTCCATAACTCCTGCCGAGGAAAGTCACCTTGATGTTGTCGTAGGTCACCTGGTTGTCTTTGGGAGCGGGGTTGTTTATCTGAAGAACGAGCCTGTAATTACCGGGGAGGGTCTGGGGATTCTCGATAATCTCACTAACGTTCATGCCCGGTTCGACCTTCGCGAACATTGGAGCAACCATATCGTTGATAAGTATCGTCTCCAGGGGCACCTCAAACATCGTTATTTTCTTGCCCTCCGTAACGTTGACGAGCCAGATGTACACGTTGGCCGAGATCTTGCTGTCCCTACCGATTGAGATGGTGGTTCCGGAACTGAGCTGCTTGTTGGTGAGGATGGGGACCCTCTTTCCATCGGGCCTGAGTAGATAAACGTCCATGGTGGGAGCCTGGAACGGTTCATTGAGCGTAACGTTCAGGCCCTTGATGATGATTCCCTGGGGCCCGAGAACGTACTTCTTGGGTAGGGTGTAGTCGGCCTCCACGATGGTTACCGTATCGCTCGGGTGAGTTATTTTAAGGTCGTCGAGGAGGTAAACCTCCTGGGGCACGAGCTTGTTGGACGTGAACATGTTGTACCAGGTTGGGGGAACGTTTTTGGGGTTGTCCTCCCAGTACTGGGAGTTCCTCCACTTCTCCGGAAGATCGGGTATGGTCGTGTACGGTGCGGTGAGTGCGACAAGCACGAGTATAATGAGGAGGATAACACCGGCTATGCCGGTCTTCTCCCTCTTAAATTCCTCGAGGAATCCCTTAAGGCCCTCTTTGACGTCTACCCATCTCATCGCGAATCACCTCACATCTTGGCGGAAGCACCGACCTTAACACGCGGGTCGAGGAATCCGTATATCATGTCCGCGAGGACGACCCCGGCAAGGTACAGCACCGTGAAGAAGTACGTCAGCCCTATGAGGAGGTTGGTCTCGTTCTGCTGGAGGGCAACCCAGTAGAGCCTGCCCATTCCGGGGTAGTTAAAGACGAGCTCGCTGATTATTGCACCGCCGAGCGAACCGAGGAGGGAGAAGATTATCATGGTAACTATCGGCGGGGCCGCCGCACGGAGGGCATGGCCGTAGATGATCTTCCTCTCGGGAACACCCTTGGCCCTGGCGGCCATGATGAAGTCCTCCTGGAGGGTTCCTATCATGATGTTCCTGGTCGTCCACGCCCATCCACCGAAGGCAACGAAGACGTAGGTAATCACAGGGAGGGCCAGCTTCCACAGGACGTCCTTGATGTGGGCCCAGCCCGTGAGCTGCGGGTCAAACATCGAGCTGAGCGGGAACCAGCCGAGTTTGAACGCGAATATCAGGAGGAACATCATCCCGGTCCACCACATGGGCAGACTGTAGGTGAGCAGTGCGAAGATGGAGAGACCCCTGTCAAAGACACTGCCGGCGTGCCTCGCGGCCCTAACCCCCAGGAAGATGCCAAGTATAATGACTATTATAGTTGCGGTCGTGAAGAGGATGACGCTCCGCGGGAGGGCCACCTTTATGATGTCCGAAACTTTGTTCGTGCCGAAGATCGGCATGCCCGTAGTTCCAAAATCCAGACGAAGTGTGCGCACGGCCTTCCTGTAAACCTTCTGCCAGTAGGGAATGTTCAGTTCGTACTTCTTCTCAAGGGAGGCCTGTTTCTCGGCCTTGGCCCTTTCAAAGGCCTCCAAACCCTGACTCTGCTTGATTTTAGAACCCTCTGTTCTCTCCCATTGCATAAGCTCTTCGTACATCTTTGCTCTGTTGCTCTGCTCGGCAACCTTAACGAAGAGCGCCGAGATAATAAAGGTCACAATCAACAGGACGAGGATGGCGTTTAGAATTCTAAAGGCCAGATACTTTAGATACCCCATTTTTTCACCCCCTCACAGATTGCCTTGTTTGATGATGTATCTTTTTCAGCATTGTAAAACTGTCTTTATATATCTTACTGCATAAATGTACACATTTTCATAGAAGCGCAGAGCGGAGATCCATCGAAGACTCTTGAAATCGGGTATAAAATCTCAAAAAAGAGGGAAAAGAACGAAACCACTTCACTTCTTGGCGTAGTACCACCAGGCGGCTCCTGCTATGATGATTATCACCAGACCGACGACGACGTAGGTGGTGGTGTTGCTTCCTCCTCCTGCCGGGGTCGTGGTGGTCTCAGCCGGGCTGCTGGTTGTCTGGGTCGGAGAGCTGGTTGTCTGGGTGGGGCTTGGGCTGCTGGTGGTTGTCTGGGTGGGGCTCGGTGAGCTGGTCGTCGTGGTCTTGGTCAGGTCTTCCATGGTGAGACCCGAGATCTTCATCATGACCTTGGCGAGATCGTCGACGTGCTCCTTGGTGAGGAGGTCGAGCCAGAGGACACCCTCGGCACCGCTGCTGAAGGAGTAGGTCTTGTCGATGCCGTACTTCTTGCTGTTGGCGACGAGCTCGCCCATGGCCCAGTAGAGCTCCCACGGAAGCGTCGGATAGAACACGTAGAAGCCGGCAGTCATGTCGTCGGCGAGCGGGTGCTCGTAGGTACCGTAGGCAACGTAACCGTCGTCAGTCCACTGCCAGCCAAGGATGTTCTGGAGCGTTCCGGCGGTTCCACCGAGGCTCTCATCGTAGTACGGGTCGTCGGCGCCGTCCTTGTAAGCCCAGGTGTAGAGGAAGGCGACGTAGTACTTGAGGTCGTCGATGTTGCCCTTAACACCGTTGTGCCACTCGCCGAAGTCACAGCTGACCTTGACCTTAACCCTGGCGGTCTTGCCGGCGTTCGCCGCGATCCAGCCCTGGGTCTGGTTGTAGATGACCGCATCGTCCGGAACCTTGAACTCACCGCGCTCAAGCTGCCACTTGCACCTGTACGGGGCCACTATGCCGTCGAAGTTGGTGGTGGCACCGTAATCCCTGATGAGGTTCCAGACGCGGACGCTGTAAACGTCGCTCAGACCGCCGACCGGGTTGAATGCACTCATGAACATGGCACCGGTCGAGGCGAACTGGGCGATCTTGAGGTGCTTGTCCGGGGTCTGGGCGGTCATGACGCTCCAGCGCTGGCCGATACCCGTGCTGGCCTCGGGGGTTATCTTAACGACCCTCTCCTTGTTGGCCGGGTAGAACTCCCAGGTCTCGATGAGGAAGACCCTCTCGCTCTCGAGGATGCCTATGAGCATGCTTATCTTCTGGAGGTCCCAGTACTGCTCCTTGGTGGTTATCTTGATCGGCTCGGCGGGGATGAGGTCGCCGTTGATGTGTGACGTTCCATTGGCACCTTCGGTGGTGAAGTAGGTCAGCAGGTAGGTGAGCTCCTCCTCGGTCCACTTGAGCATCGGACCGAGCTTGTCGGCGCTCGTGTAGTACTCGGCCCCTATCTTCTGGAGACCGGCGTTAACGTCGCCGTTGCCGATGTACTTAAGGGCGTCCTCAACGGTGACGGTGTTAACGTGCTTCGGCTCGACCGCACCGGGGACGTACCCGTACCAGGCTGCGTAGAACCAGGCGGTGTAGTCGTCAATCCAGACGCTCGGGATACCGCTGGTACCCCATCCACCGGTGTAGATGTTCCACTCGTAGTTGCTCGGGGGCTTGGCGAAGACGACCTGACCGGCCTTCTGCCTGTCCCAGAGAAGCCTCTCAACCTTGAAGCCAACCTTCTTCTCGAGGAGGTCGGCAACGTAGAGACCGATGTCCTTCCTCTCGTCCTCGGTACGGATGATGAACTTGAGGGTAACCGGCTGGCCGTCGAAGTACCACATTCCGTCCTGCTTCTTCAGGGTGTGGCCGTAGTTGGCAACCTCCTGGGCGGCCTTGTTCATGGCCTGGTCTATGATGTTGAGGGCAAGCTGCTCGTTTCCGGCACCGCTGAGACCGAGGGCATTGTAAACCGGTTCAAAGTACTTGTCGGCCGGGTGGCTCGGCCTGATGCACCCAAACATCGGGGCACCGCTACCCTGGTAGATGTTCTGGACGATGTAGTCCCTGCTGATGAGGTAGTTCATAGCGAACCTGACTTCCCTGATGGCGAACGGGTTGAAGTAAACATTGTCACCGACGGTAACTATGGGGGCATCCTTGTCGGGGTCGTGGTAGGTGTTGAAGGTCAGCTCGTTGTACGAGCTGGCACTCTTGTAAAGGTTGAGATTGGCAAGAACGTCCGCACCGAGACCCTGGTACCTTCCAGCGGGGAATGCGAACATACCGAGGTCGTACTCGCCCTTGGCGATCTGGAGGATAACGTTCTCAGGATTCTGAACACCCTGGTACTCTATAACATCGGCGTATCCGTCCTTTGGAAGGGTGTCGGTGTAGACGGTCCTTGCGCCGTTGAACTTCTCAAGCTTGAGGTAAAGGTTCTCCGGGGAGTACATGACGAGCATGTACGGACCGTTGCTGATGACGAAGTGGCCGTACTTGAGGTACCACTGGAGGTCGGCCTTGAAGCGGGCCTTGGCCTGGTCGCTGTTCAGGGGTATGTCCTTGGGGGTGTAGTCGGCCGCACTGACCGGGTGGACGGCAAAAATACTAAACAACATCAAACCCATAACAAACAATCCCAGAGCCTTCTTCATATTCCACTGCCTCCTTCAGGTTGTTGGCAATGTTGCCATATGGCGTACAATGGCATGGAGATATACATTGAAAGCCTATTTAAGGGTTACGTTCCTGTAAAAGTAACGTCGATGAAAAAGAGGATACGTGTCCCCAATCCACTTAGATAAAGCTACAAAAAGACTTTGAGCCAATTGTGTTACCTCACAGCCCCCACCCATCTGTAAAAAACAGCAAACCACTCAAAACCTACAAAGGAGTTGATACAAACACGAAGAAAGCCCGAAAAATCGTTAGAGGTGCTTTTCACAGATGTAACCTCCAAGAACAAAACAAAAAACTTAAAATCGAATGGCCCCCACCCCCGTGCGGGCACTATGTACGACCTCGTCCTGAAAGGGAAATTTCTAAAGAATGGAAAACTGGTAGAAGGGAACATAGGGGTTTCTGACGGCAGAATCGTACGTCTCTCAACGGGCGAGCTGAAGGGAGAGGAGACCCTTAGAACCGGCCTGGGGAAGGTCATCCTTCCCGGCCTGATAGACGTCCACGTCCACCTCAGGGACTTCCGGCAGCGTTCCAAGGAGACGGTTCGGACAGGGACCATGGCCGCCATCCACGGTGGGATAACGACGGTCTTCGACATGCCCAACACGGACCCACCCGTGATGGATTCTGGGACCTTCAAAATGAGGGCAAAACTATTCAGAGGGGGGGCGTACTCGGACTACGCCCTGGGCTTTCTCCTCAACGGGAACTGCACCGAGGCGAGAAGAACCAGAGCGGACTTCTACAAGGCGTTCATGGGTGCGTCAACGGGCGGGATGTTCTCGGAGGACTTCGAGAGCGATTACTCCTGCGCCCCCGGGGTGGTGAGCGTCCACGCGGAGGACGCCGGGGTCATCGCCCGAAACCCGGAGAGACCACCGGAAGCGGAGGTAAGGGCGATCAAGAGGGCGTTAAAGGCCGCGGAGATGTTTAAAAAGCCCCTGAACGTCTGCCACGTATCCACAGCCGGGGGAATAGAGGAGATACTCAGCGCCGGCCTCCCCTGGGTGAGCTTCGAGGTAACGCCCCACCACCTGTTTTTAACGAGAAAGGACTACGAGAAAAACCCGTTACTCAAGGTCTATCCCCCTCTGAGGGATGAGGAGCAGAGAAGGGCCCTCTGGGAGAGCTTCTCCAGGATCCCCATCATAGCCAGCGACCACGCTCCCCACACACCCGAAGACAAGGAAAACGGGGCGGCAGGCATTCCCGGGCTGGAGACGGAGGTCGCTCTGCTCCTCGACGCCGTGAACAGGGGATTGATAGAACTCCCCGACATCGCCGAGAAGATGCACGTGAATCCTATCCGGATATTTGGGATAAGAAACAAGGGGCTCGAAGTGGGAAAGGAAGCGGACTTCACCGTCGTTGACCTGAAAAGGGAATGGAAGGTCAGACCTGAGGAGTTCTACACCCGGGCAAAATGGAGCCCGTGGGAGGGCAAAAAACTTAAGGGAAAGGTCGTGATGACGGTTCTCCACGGAAGGGTCGTCATGGAGGAGGATGAAATCGTGGGAAAGCCGGAGGGGGTCAGGATAGATGCTGGAAAGGGTAACGCTTAAGGAAGTCCGGGACGTCGCGAGGGACGTTAAGGCCTTCCGCTTCGATGAGAGGTTCGAGTTCAAAGCGGGGCAGTTCGTGATGGTCTGGCTACCGGGAGTCGGTGAGAAGCCCTTCAGCCTCGCCAGGGAGGATACAATCGTCGTAAAGCGCGTCGGGCCCTTTACTGGGAGGCTCTTCGAGCTCGACGAGGGCGACCACCTCTGGATAAGGGGGCCCTACGGGCGGGGTTTCGAACCGAAAGGGAAAAGGATAGCCCTCGTTGGAGGGGGTATCGGGATTCCACCCCTCTACGCCTTCGCGATGCAGTACGGGAAGAGATTCGAGAAAATCACGCTCATCTACGGCGCCCGCTCAAGGGACGAGCTGGCGCTGATGGACGTTGGCGATTACGTCGACGAGATCATCGTAACGACGGACGACGGCTCGGCCGGGAGGAAGGGCTTTCCCACGGAGGTTCTGGCGGATATGAAAGGTGAGTTTGACACGGTCTACGCCTGCGGTCCGGAGCCGATGCTCAAAGCCGTGCTGAAGGTTATGGATTACGAGAACGTCCAGGTCTCCGCGGAACGGTACATGAAGTGCGGAATCGGCGTCTGCGGCTCCTGCGCCCTCGGGAAATACCTCGTCTGCAGGGACGGCCCTGTCTTCGACGGCTTCCAGCTTGAGGGACTCCTCTGAGGGTGACCTTTTTAAACTCCTCTTCTCCGCCCCAACCGGTGAGAGGATGAGGTACAGCTGGGAGGAGTTCGCGAGGAGCATGGGCGTGGAGCCCCGGATTCTGGAGAACAGGGAGGCGAGGCTCTTAAAGGAGTTCGTGATGGACTTAAGGTTCCCCACTCACTGCCAGGGCTGCCAGGGGCTCGACCTGAGCAACCCAAACCCCGTTCACCACCCGAGCTACGAGCTCACCCCCGCCTGCAACCACGACTGCATCTTCTGCTATTCCAACGTGGCGGTGAAGCTCGGGAAGGTTCCAAAGCCGGGCTACTACGGCTGGGAAGACCCGTACGCCATAACCGTCTCCCAGTACGGGGAACCCCTCCTCAGCCCGCGTATAGTGGAGGTCAACAGGATGCTCCGCGAGAGGTTTCCAAAGGCGAGGCTCGACCTCCAGACGAACGGCTCCCTTTTGACGGAGGAGCTGTGGGAGAAGCTCGACTTCGACCTCGTCATGATAAGCCTCGACGCGGCGAGCAGGGAGAAGCACCTGAAGATCACCAACGCGGACACCTTCGACGCCGTTGTCAACGCCCTGAGAATAGTCGGGAAGGATAAGAGCGTCCGCTCCGCGGTCAGGACGATATTCATGCCCGGCATCAACGATGAGGACATTCCAAGGATAGCGGAACTCGCCGCCTCCCTCGGCGTGGACGAGATGATGCTCCAGCCGCTGACTATCCACGAGCTGAACGTCGAGAGGCTCGGGAAGGCGGGGCTGGACTTCGAGAGGGCCGAGAGCATAAGGGAGTACCTGAAGGCCGCGATGGGGGCGAAGGAATACATAGACGTCAGGATAAGCGGCTGTCAGCTGGCCGTTTACAGGACCATGGATCCGCTGACGCTCTTCAGCGCGAGGCGCGTCGCCAGGGACGTTGCCCCTGCCGTGAAGAGGAAACGGCTGGACAAGGGGGAGTTATAAGAGGGAATCGGAACCCCAAACCTTTAATTATCCTTTTCCCAACCTCTCTCACGGGGATCGTAATGATAGGCGAGCTGCTGGCCATTCTGCTTCTGGCCACGTTTCTCCTCATCAAGATAGCGTTAACACTGATGAGAACCTTCGGCAGGATCACCGGAAGAACCTGGAGAAAGGTTCTCCGCCTTGAGGTTCCCGAGAACGAAAAGAAAGGGCTCGAGAGGGTTTACACGCTGGCCTGGGTGCTCGTCGGTGCGTGGGCGTTCCTCAAGCTCTGGGGCTGGAGTCCCACCCGGATAACCGCCGCGTTCTTCGGCTTCCTCGCCTTCAGGGGAGGGGCCAACGTAGCCAAAACGTTGATCTACGGCCTCCACGACCAGAGGATCATAGAGGGGTACACGGAGGATAGCAAAGTCCTCGGGGTTGTTGGAAAGGCCACCAAGCTGTCTCTTCTGCTCGAAACGCTCTTCGTGGTCGCCTTCGCCCTGGCCTACAAGGCCCTCTCCGTGGCCTTAAAACCCGGGGGAATGGGCGCTAACACGTTCATCCTGTCGCTCTGGCTCTCCGGCCTCGTCTTCGGGTCGTTCTTTGCCTGGTTCATAGCGAGGAACAACCGCGGAATACTCCTCAAGGACGCCATAGCGACGGTTGGCTTCTTTACACTAAGAAAGGGGAAGAAAAAGGCGGAGGGGACCCTTAAAAAACCCGGGGAGGTATCGAAGAAGCTCGGTCGGGGCTTTTCAAAACCCCGCAAATAATCTTTTAAGCTCCGCTCGTTTTCTTTCAACATGCTCAGGTGCTCGATCTGCGTTCACGACGAGAGGACCGCGAAGATAGACGTTATCGACGGTAAACCCGTCTGCCGGGAGTGCCAAGTTTATCTAAAACACCCCGTGGACAGGGAAAAGGTGAGGAAAGAAGTCGAGGAACTCATGAAAAACGTTGATAAAGCTGTAGTGGCTTACTCCGGCGGAAAGGACAGCGTCGTGACACTGTACCTGGCCAAGGAAGCCTACCGCGTTCCGGAGCTCGAGGCGGTTATGATCGACCACGGACTTATGGCTGAGGAGGCGATAGCGAACGCCCGACGGGTGGCGGAGGCTCTGGAGGTTCCTTTTAAGGTTCTGCGCTACGATTACTCGGACATCTTCCGCGAGGCCCTCCTCAAGGCCCAATCCCCGTGCAGGCGCTGCTCCAGGCGAACCATGGAAAAGCTGAGGAAGTACGCCATCAAAAAAGGATACAGATACATCATCACCGGTCACGAGCTCCCCTTCGGTCACCGCCCTTACAGGGTCATGAGCGGTGGGGTGGTGCAGGTGAGGCTCCTCTCCATGATGAGCGAGGAGGAACGCCTCAAGATCCTGGAGAGGCTCCCCTTCGAGTTCCCGGAGCTGCCGGGCTACACCACCAACTGCCTCGTCCTCGGTCCGGCCCTGGAGCGCTACTGGGGGGTTCACGGCCACAGTTTCGAGCAGAGGAGGATAGCCGCCCTCGTTCGCTACGGCCTCATGGATCGGGAGAAAGCGGAGAGGGAGCTTTCTAAGCCCAACGTTCCCGAATGGCAGAGGAGACTCGTGATGGAGCGTCTGGGCATCGAACTGGAAAAATAGCGATTTTCAGGTATTTTGCCATGGGGTCTTGCCCGGGGGTTCGTTTTTCAATCTCACCCTGATATCGGGTTGGACCTCGGCAACCCTTTTTAACCCCGTCTCCAAACCTATATTGGGTGGTGTGAATGAAGGTTAGAGTCCGCTACTTCGCGCGCTTCCGCTCCCTCGCCGGCGTCGGTGAGGAGGAGCTCGAGGTCCCCGAGGGAACGACGGTTGGAGAACTCATCAACATCCTCAGGGAGAGGCATCCAGCCCTTAAAAACGAGGTGTTCGCCGAGGACGACGACCTGGCGGACGTGAACGTCTCGCGAAACGGGCGGTACGTCGGCTTCGACGAGGTTCTGGAGGACGGCGACGTAGTGGCGCTCTTCCCCCCGGTGAGCGGTGGTTGAGATGCTGAGCGGGAGGGAGCTCGAGAGGTACGACCGGCAGATGATGATCCTCGGCGTCGAGGGACAGGAGAAGCTCAGGAGGGCGAAGGTTGCCGTCGTCGGCGTCGGCGGCCTCGGGAGTCCCGTTGCCTACTACCTCACCGCGGCCGGAGTGGGCACGCTCCTCCTCGTGGACGAGCAGACACCGGAGCTCAGCAACCTCAACAGGCAGATACTCCACTGGGAGGAGGACATCGACAGGAACCCCAAGCCCCTGTCGGCGAAATGGAAACTCAGGAGGTTCAACTCGGGTGTGGAGATAGAGACGTTCGTCGGAAGGCTCACCGCGGAGAACGTCGATGAGGTTCTCAGAGATGTGGATGTGGTGGTCGACTGCCTCGACAACTTCGAGACGAGGTTCCTGCTTGACGATTACGTTCAGAAGAGGGGCATCCCACTCGTCCACGGCGCGGTGGAGGGAACCTACGGCCAGGTGACTACGATAGTCCCCGGAAAAACCAGGAGCCTGCGCGAGGTGTTCCCGAACGTGAGGGAGAAAAAGGGGAAGTTCCCGATAATCGGCGCCACGGCCGGCGTCATCGGGGCGGTTCAGGCGATGGAGGTGATAAAACTGCTCACCGGGCTCGGCGAGCCCCTCCTGAACAAACTGCTCATAGTCGACCTCGCCTACAACTCCTTCGACGTCGTCGAGCTCAGGTAGAGGGAGCCTTTACTTCCATCTTTTCGTTTACCGACGTTATCCTCACGGTTTCGCTCCATGACCCGTCCTGGGTTATCGTGATCTTTCCCATCGTGGGATCCTCTATTGAGGTTCTGGTGATAACCGAGAAGTTTATCATGCCACCCACAAGCTCCCCGTTCTCGAAGTAGAGCTTAAGGACACCTCCCTTCACGGTTATCGTCGTATTTGGCGTTGAGACGAAGTAGATGGACGCCAGCTCCCTTACATCGTAGTCGCTGAGGTGGTATTCGAGCACGAGCCCCTCTCCACTCTCCCTGTGGTCGGGGGCCATTCCCAGGTACTTCCTTGCGAGGCTCACGATGTTGTAACGCCAGATGAAATCCGCGGTGCTTGAATCGTCGCTCTTCACCCATCCCGTTGGGGTCTGGATGTAGGTGACGTTGCTGACCAGCACCCTCGATGTGTTGAATGATACCCCGTCCGGAACGCTGACGGTCGTCGTGTTTATCAGTGCGCTCCACGAGCCGAAGTCCAGGTAACCCCTTTCACTCATCCCCAGTGTGACGTTATCAGTCCAGGATACGTTTTCATGCGTTACCACCAGCATTGACACCGTGGCGTTGGCCACGTAGGTGTACTGGTTTATGGTCAAGACCCGCTCGAGGAGCTCGGCCCGGCTGAATTCCCTGGAGGTCTCGGTTGGAGATTGGGTGGTCATCTGGGGGCTCGTTGTGGTGGTCGGTGTGCTCGGGGTGCTGATCGTCGAACTCGTGGTTTTCTGGTTTGAGGGTGTCCCTGTGCCTGGATGCGCCGCGGGGCTCGACGTTGCGGTGTTGCCGCCGCCCCCGAGACAGCCCGCCGTTAATCCGATGAACACAACCAGCAGGAGGATCAGGACGTACTTCTTCATGCCCTTCACCAGGTGTCCCTTCGTTGACACCACTTAAGCCTTTTCGTTAACCCGGCAACTTTTAATTTGGTTGATCGTACTCCCCATGGGGATCGAGATGAAGGTCAGGATAACGGAGGAGCCCTTCGACCTCAACGAGGCTTTGAGTTACCTGCTGGTTCCGGAGGCGGGGGGATACGTCTTCTTCCTCGGCAAGGTCAGGAACGAGAACCATGGCAGGAGGGTCAAAAAGCTCATATACGAGGCCTACCCGGAGATGGCCGTCAAGGAGATGGAAAGGATCAGAAGGGAGGCCCTCCAGAAGTTCCCCATCCTCGACATGCTTATATGGCACCGCTACGGGGAGCTCGAGGTAGGTCAGGATACGATACTGATAATAGCGAGCGGGAGGCACAGAAAGGAGGCGTTTGAGGCCTGCTCCTGGGCAATAGACGAGGTCAAGCGTCGTGTTCCCGTCTGGAAGAAGGAGGTAACCGACGAAGGGACGTTCTGGATAGAGGGGGACAGGATCGTTCCGGAGGGATGATTTTCCATTTTTTGCAAACTACTTCCAATAGTATGCAAAATCCGAATAGAAAAAGTATATATACCATGCTGCCGCTCTCTTTTACGGTGACGGGCCAATGGAGAGGGTGGCTTACGAGGCGCCCACTACCGCTGATACGAGAGCAACCCCTAACGTGGTTTCCATAGGAAAACCACCGTGGAGCAACACCCCCCACAGCGGCAAGCTTGAGCGCATGATCCTCCAGCTTGGCGCGGGAAGGGGCAGGTTCTCAGAGGTAAGCGGAATACCCCGTTCCATGGGATGCATAGGAAACAACTCCTTCGTCTTACGAAGGGAACCCCTCAGCCCCGAACGGGTGAGGGAGCTCATTCGAGAGTTCAAGGAGCTGGGCGGAAAGGAGCTATGGCTCACCAACTACGACCGGGTTGAATACCTGACGAGCGTTGCCGCTTACGCCTCCGAGATAGGCGTTCCCGAGGTCTACGCCGTCGTCAAACTCGAGGACGTCGAATCAGCCGACCCCATCGAGGGCGTCCGTTTCATAGCGGAGCTGGAGTACAGCAGGGAGGGTTTCCAGCGGCTTGAGGTGTGGGATTGGCTGTACGGAGCGCTCGTGATGGTGCGGAGTTCGAAGCTGGACGAACTTACGGGCCTCAAGACCACCTTTCCGGGGGAAGTCTACGTCGACCTCCTCTTCCCCGGCTCCGCCAGAAAGCTGGACTTCAACGTCATAGAAGTCAGGAGGATACTGAACCCGAGCGTCGAGAAGTACCACGACTGCCTCGCCGGCACGGTGGCCGTAACGGCGGACGGCTACGCGCTTCCCTGTCCGCTACTCCGGAACTACGTCGTTGGGGACTTGAAGGAGATCGGGCTAAAGAAGGCCCTCAGGAAGAGGAAACTAAGGGACTTCTGGAGGATGACAAAGGACAAAATAGGGGCCTGCAGTACCTGTCCGTTCAGGTACGTTTGCCACGACTGCCGGGCACTGGAGTATCAAGCCACGGGCGAGATAGACGGCCTGGAGTACTGTCCCATATTCCTCTAAAATTCCAGTATGGAGCGGTAGCCGCTCCCGTCTTTTTTCACGATCCTCGAGTACACGTTTATACTGTTTCTATCGTTGAGTTCCTTAAACGTCGGGTCAAAATAGCTGATCAGTATTCGATCCACGTAGCTGCTGAACTCCAGTATCTTCGTCCCCAGGTCCTCCTTCGAGGAGAAGAACCACTCAAGAACGTACCCCCTGCCGGGGAACACCCCGACGGTTATCTCGTATTCCCTGAACCTTTCCAGAACGGACTCGTCAAGGGTTTCCGTTATCCCGAGGACGCTTCGGTCATGAACGTTGTTATCCACGGTCGGCTCGAAGCTTATCAGGATCCCCATCTCCCTGAGCCGGTTTATCATGAACTTCACCGTGGGACGGGTTTTACCGAGGCGCTCTGCAATTTTGGTTACTGGTGTCCTCGCATCCACCTTCAGGATGTCCATGAGAACCGCGTACTCATAGGCAAGGGTCCACTCTCCGAAGTTATCGTCCCCGCTGTATGGGTAGGCCCTGACCTCGTGGTACTCATAATCGTCTGAATACCTGGATAACATCTCATCTATATCGTCCCTCTGGTCATCCGGAACGTAGATTATCGCGGACAGGCCGTTCTTAAACCCAAACGCAGGATTGACGTATGCTACAAAAGGATTCTGGGTCATTCTATACCCTACTTCGAGTATCCTCTCAGATGGAACGCCCAGAAATGCCAGGTAACTTCTGAGACCTATTACCCTTATGTTGTACATGGCATTAACAGAGATGTACTTGCCGTAGTACCTATCGTACATCCTCTTAAGACGGTAGTAGTCCATACCCTCCTCTTCGGCTATCTTCCTCAGGCTGTCGGTGGGATGTTTCCTCAGGATCTCCGCGAGAAATTCAAGCTCATTTATTGCAGGCTCGCCCATTCCACCTCACCGCTCTACCCGCACGAAAAGGTTATATCCCGAATACCTATTAAACTCTTCCGGTGGGAACATGGTCAGAATAGAGGTCGTGGATATCGAAAAGCCGGAGGGGGTAGAGGTCATAATCGGCCAGGGGAACTTCTCGATATTCACCGTCGACGACCTTGCAAAGACCCTTCTCACGACGGTTCCGGGCATAAAGTTCGGAATAGGGATGAACGAGGCCAAGCCCCAGCTGACGCGCTTCACCGGCAACGACCCGGAGCTCGAGAAGCTCGCCGCCAGGAACGCCCTCAAGATCGGGGCCGGTCACGTCTTCGTGATACTGATGAAGAAAGCATTCCCCATAAACGTGCTCAACGCCGTCAAGAACCACCCGGCCGTCGCCATGGTCTACGGCGCCAGCGAGAACCCCTTCCAGGTCATCGTGGCGGAGACCGAGCTCGGCAGGGCCGTTCTGGGCGTCGTCGATGGAAAAGCCGCCAACAGGATAGAGGACGAGGAGCTCAAGAGGGAGCGCAGGGAGCTCGTCGAGAAGATAGGTTACAAAATAGACTGAAACCTTTTTATCTTTCCGCCCCCTCTCCGTTTCGGTGGTTCCATGAGGCTGATGTTCGTTACTTCCAACCCCGGGAAGGTGGAGGAAGCTAAGAAGTACTTCGAACCGCTTGGCGTTGATGTTCATCAGCTCCATCTTGAGTACCCCGAGATCCAGGCGGATACCCTCGAGGAGGTCGCCCTTTTTGGAGTAGAGTGGCTCTCCAGCATGATCGATGGGCCCTTCTTCCTCGATGACTCCGGGCTGTTCATAGACGCCCTCGGCGGCTTCCCTGGGGTTTACTCGGCCTACGTTTACAGGACCCTTGGGATAGGGGGAATCCTCAAGCTGATGGATGGAGTTGAGAACAGGAGAGCCCACTTCGAAAGCGTCGTCGCCTACTGGGACGGCGAGGCCCACCTCTTTACCGGCCGGGTCGACGGGGAGATAACCAACGGACCGAAGGGGAGCTCGGGCTTCGGCTTCGACCCGATTTTCAAACCCCATGGATTCGATAAAACCTTTGCCGAAATGACAACGGAGGAGAAGAACGTGATCTCCCACAGGGGGCATGCCTTAAAGGCCTTCGCTGATTGGCTAAAGGAAAACCTTAAATAAGCCGGTAGTTCAAAGTTAATGGCAATACTTGAACGAATGACGAAGGGGGTCGCGATGGTAGCACCACTCGATGGCACCGATTTGAGGCTGTTGAAGGAGTTGAGGGAGAACGCGAGGGAGAACATAGCGAGCCTCAGCAAGAAGCTCGGGATTCCAAGGACCACAGTCCACTACCGCATCAAGAAGCTCGTTGAGGAGGGTGTAATAGAGAAGTTCACCATCAAGCCAAACTACAAGAAGCTCGACCTCGGCACCACGGCCTTCATACTCGCCAGGTACGATCCGGACTCAGGTATGAGCCAGAGGGAAGTGGCCGAGAGGATAGCGGCCCTTGAGGGAGTCTACGAGGTCCACATAATCGCGGGTGAGTGGGACCTCCTAATAAAGGTGCGCGCCCCGAGCTCCGAGGAGGTCGGGAAGATAGTCGTTGATAAACTGAGGGAGATAAAGGGCATCGGGCAGACGGTAACTATGGTGTCCTTCGTGACGGTCAAGGAGGAGCTCTAACCTTTTCGGGCGATGATCGGCGTTCTCCTTTCTGATTTATGATGATGCGAGGTTAGGTGAGCCCCACGTGATATGTTCCCAAAGTTTTATTCTTTCCTGGCCCGCTCCCCGATGATCCCCGGATACTCTGAGTACAGCGCCAGCGCGACCATACTCGTCGTTTCCGTGTTCATATCTCCCTCGATAACTATATGACCGTTTGATACACGGTAGTCCGTGTGAACGCCCCCGTGCACGGGATCCTGGGCCCTGGCGATTACCCCCAGGCATTCATCGTAGATGTGACGGTAATCATCAACAACCCCCGAGCCGGCGTATTGTAGCGCCCTATAGAGGTAGATAAACAGCGCACACTTGTAGACCGCGTACTTCCCGCTACTTCCGGCGGGCGCGTCCCTGAAGCCGTAGCCGTCCCACATCCCCGTCAAGCGAAGGAATGACTCCTCGGCCCCAGTTCGCGAACCGGAGGACAACTCGTCCAGCGCCCGGTAAACCAGAAGGTCAGCGTAGTCGTACCAGTTTTTGATAACGCACGAGCGGTTCGATTCCTCGTAGATTATCCTGTAACCGGCCACCTTGCCAAGCGGCTTGTTGTAGCTGCAGTAAAAAGTGTCAGGTATATCCCTTCCAAGCAGGATGTCCACCTTGCCGTTCCAGCCTCCGCCGTATTCGTCGTTCAGCCTGGCCAGTACCCCGTTGCCTAACTCCTCTGAACCCAGGGTTTTCAGGGCCCTCGCGGCCAGGAGGTTATCGTTGGAGATGTAGGCAGCCCGTTGTCGGGATAAGAGATAGTGGCCGCCCTCAGGAGCCCAACGTCAGCAACGTACTGCGATTCCAGGAAATGCCTCAGGCCTTCTTCGTTAACCACGGGAGTGGACTTGTGAGTGTTATGGACGGCCATCCCAATGCAGGTGGCTATGATGACCAGCGTTATCAAAGCCGTTAACGCCCTCCTCAACGGTAGCACCCGTCTTTCGTCTTAAATACCCGGCAGTCACATCACGCAGCACTCGTAGATTACCTCAACGTCCCTGATGGTTTTGGCCCACTCGATGACCTTCCTCGGCGGGTTCGTGAGCCTGTCGACGCCGGCCAAGACGGCACCCCTGTCGAAGTCGAGGCGCCATCTCCCCAGCGGCCGCATGCATCCCACGCTTATTTCCCCGTCGAAGCGATCCCTCGCGTACCTCACGACGTCGAGGCTCTCCTCAACGCCCGGCTTTGGAACGTTATCCATCTCCGTCCCCTTCGTCGGGATGAGGACGTCGAGGACGAGGACGTCAATCGGGTACTTCACGAGTAGATCTATCGCCCTGTACTCCCAGTGGATCCTCCCGAAGTCGAGGCCTATCGTTACGTGCGGCGCAACCCTAATCCCCGCTTCAGTCAGGAGGTCGAGGACTTTGAGGTAATCGTCAACGGTCTTGTTTATCCTGTAAACGCGCCTTATGACATCATCGTCCGCCACGAAGTCGAGGGAAACCGCGTCGACGTACCTGACCCACTCCAGATCCTTCTCGTCTATGAAACCAACGTGGGCGTTGAGCTTCAGGTTGGTCCTCTCCTTTATCTCCCTGATCTCGTCCGCGTACTTATCCAGTGGAACCTTCAACCGGGCGTCCATACCGCCGCTCAGCAGGCAGCCGTTGTAGCCCTCCCTCTCGAGGTCAAGACAGTAGTCGAGGAGCTCCCTCCGCGTCGGTTTCCTCATGCCCTCGAGGTAGTGCCGCCCGCAGTGGGCGCAGTTGAGGGCGCAGTAGTTCCCGGTGAGCGAGATTGAGGGGAATTTGACGCCGGGGATGTAGATCTTTAGTTTTTTCCTGTCTGTCATTTCAGTCACCTTTTTGGGAGGTTGTAGAGGGCGGAGCCCCCTCCGGCTGCGAGGGAATTCGATGCCTTCAACTTAAGAATTGTCAAAGCCGAAGTTAAAAACCCTCCCCGGCCAGCAACGTGGAAAGGAAAAAAAGGGCTCAGAGGAAGGGGTTGCGGAACTTCCTGCCCGGATAACGGGCGATACCCTCGAGCTCCTCCTCTATCCTGATGAGCTGGTTGTACTTGGCGTTCCTGTCGCTCCTCGCGGGGGCACCGGTCTTTATCTGACCGGCGTTGAGGGCCACCGCCAGGTCGGCTATCGTGGAATCCTCCGTTTCTCCGCTCCTGTGGGAGACCACCACACCGTAGCCCGCCCTGTAGGCGGTGTAGGCGGCGTCAATGGCCTCGCTCAGCGTTCCGATCTGGTTCACCTTGAGGAGGAGCGCGTTGGCGGCACCCATCTCGATGGCCTTCCTTATCCTCTTCGGGTTGGTGACGAAGATGTCGTCGCCGACTATCTGTATCTTGCTCCCCAGTTCCTTCGTTATCATGACGAAGCCTTCCCAGTCCTCCTCGTGGAAGGGGTCCTCTATCGAGACCACCGGGTAGCTCGAGACGAGCTCCTTGTAAAGCTCGAGGAGTTCTCCGCGGTCGTACTCCCTGCCGTTGACGACGTACTTGCCGATGTCGGGGTGGAAGAACTCGCTCGAGGCGGGGTCCATGGCGAAGGCTATCTCGTCGCCCGGCTTGTAGCCGGCTTCCTCGATGGCCTGTGTGAGGAGCTCAAGCGGCTCGTGGGGCTCCTTCAGCGGCGGGGCGAAACCGCCCTCGTCACCGACGTTGACGGCGTCCTTCCCGTACTTCTCGGCTATGACGCCCTTGAGGACGTGGTAGGTCTCGGAGACCCACCTTATGCCCTCCCTGAAGGAGTCGGCCCCGACGGGCATTATCATAAACTCCTGGAAGTCGAGCTCGTTGCCCGCGTGGACACCACCGTTGATGACGTTGCTCATCGGAACGGGCATAATGTAGGCGTTTGTCCCCCCGATGTACTGGTAGAGCGGAAGGCCGAGGGCGTTCGCGGCGGCCTTGGCGACCGCGAGGGAAACGCCGAGGATGGCGTTGGCCCCGAGGTTGCTCTTGTTCTCGGTGCCGTCGAGTTCGAGCATGAGGGTATCGATGTCCCTCTGCCAGGTGACGTCCATTCCAACGATCTCCGGCGCTATTATCTTGTTGACGTTCTCAACGGCCCTTCTGACGCCCTTCCCGTGGTAGCGCCTTCCACCGTCGCGGAGCTCGAGGGCCTCGTGCGTTCCGGTTGAGGCCCCGCTGGGAACGGCGGCCCTTCCCATGCTTACCGGCGTGTAAACCTCAACCTCGACCGTCGGGTTCCCCCTGCTGTCGAGTATCTCCCTTGCAACGACTCCTGTTATCTCAAAGGGGTTCTCCATCGCAATCACCTCGGGTGATATTCTCCCCGGGGCATATAAAGGTTTTAGCTTCAACACCGCTCGAAGCGATGAATACGCATATATATCCTTACGACGTAATACCCCCGGTGATACCATGAAACGACTGGTGGCCTTCCTCATCCTCCTTATGTTTACCCTAACGCCCCTCGTGAGGGCCTGCATAACACCGGGTGATTACTACGCCGTTGGTGTGGCTCTGAACAGGCCGGGGATCACCTACAACCTCTCGCGCCTGATGGAGGCGCACAACGTTATCTCGGAGGGAAATGCTCTGATCTACCGCTCCCACTACGACGAACGGCTCTACGTCCTCGTCTGGAACGCCAGCGATGGGCTTCACGTCCGGGTGGGGATACCGATTAACTGGACGAACTCCTCCGTTTTGAGGGCCTCCTTCAACGCCTCCCTCATCCTGACCGGGGACGTTCTCGAAAAGCTCCGCTCAGAGGGATGGGAAACCGTTGACAACACCACTTTTACGAGGGATGGAGTCACCGTGAACCTGATTCCAGTGGAAGAGACCGAATGCTCCTCGGATTCCGACTGTGCAACCGGTGGATGCAACGGTGAGGTGTGCGCCCCGAAGGAGGAAGCCGGGAAGATCGTGACACCCTGCGTTTACAAATCCTGGTACAGCTGCCTCTCCCTGAGTACCTGCGGCTGTGTGAACGGCACCTGCACCTGGAAGCCCAATCCGGACTTCAAGGCATGTCTCAAAGAGCACGGCGTTGATCCCTCAAGTGTCATCCGTGCCGGGAGGACGGCGGTTTACGTAACGGCGGTTGAAAAAACACCGGAAGAGGCCGAAGCGTCGGTCGAGGAGTTCATGCATGCCTTCGGCGTTTCCTGCAACATGTCGATAAAGTTTGAGAAGCACACGGATAAAGTCCCCGCTCCCCTCGTCGATCCCAGAACTCTGAAAGCATCCAAAGCGATAAAAACCGAGCTCGAGTGGCTGAGGGAATGGGGGGTAATAGAGATAAGCAAGGAGGACGTCGAAGAGATCGCGGGGATCGCCAGGTGGGGCTATGCAGGCCAGAACTCCCACATCGGCTGGTATGAAACGAAGAACGGGACGTTTTCGTGGATTCCATATCACGAGAGCAGGAACCCCCGGCTGGTGAAGTGCTCCTCAATAGGCGTTCCAACGTACAGGCTCCCAAACGGAACGGCGTACTTCGCCCCGTCGAGCCCCACAGCTTCCACAACGACCACCGTTCCATCCTCGAGCTCCAGCTCACCCCCTGAGGAGGGAGGTGGGATATGCGGACCGGCCTTCTCGGTAGTGCTGATACTGCTCGTCCCCCTCTTCAGGAAGAGATGACCCTTTCTCTTTTCCCCGAGTTGAATGTCCCACCTGCTGACTTTTGTCCATCCTACTGGAAATAACTCCAAAAAATGCTAAAAATTCAAATGAAATTCCCGCAGATTTTCTCATGAGGTGCGCATTTTTGAGGAGAAAAAGTCTAAATACCTTGGGGAAAAGTAGAGGTGGGTGATGTTATGGGTGATCACATCGATATCGCTAAATACATTGACCATACGAATCTCAAACCTTACGCCACCGCTGAGGACGTAGTCAAGCTCTGCGAGGAGGCCAAAGAGTACGGTTTCTACGCCGTCTGTGTGAACCCGTACAGGGTGAAGCTGGCGAAGGAGACCCTCATGGGTTCCGGCGTTAAGGTCGCGTCCGTCATAGGCTTCCCGCTCGGCGCAACTCCAACCGAGGTAAAGGTCTTCGAGGCGAAGAGGGCTTTAGATGACGGCGCCGACGAGCTGGACATGGTCCTCAACATAGGAGCCCTGAAGGATAAGGACTACGAGTACGTCAAAAGGGACATAGCGGAGGTCGTTAAGGTCGCCCACGAGCGGGGGGCCTTAGTCAAGGTGATAATCGAGACCTGCTACCTCACCGAGGAGGAAAAGGTGAAGGCCTGCGAGCTGGCGAAGGAGGCGGGGGCCGACTTCGTGAAGACCTCGACGGGCTTCGGAAGCGGGGGCGCCACCGTCGAGGACGTCAAACTGATGAGGAAGGTCGTAGGCGAGGAGATGGGCGTCAAGGCCGCCGGCGGGATAAGAACCTACGAGCAGGCGCTGGCCATGATAGAGGCCGGGGCAACAAGGATAGGAACGTCGAGCGGTGTAAAAATCGTGGAGGGGGCGAAGAATGCGCGGGGTTGAGGAGGTAAGGGACATCCTCGAGAAGGCCATAACTGAGTTAAAGGAGGAGGGCCTTGAGCCCGATATTCTCCTCGTGGGCCCGCGGTTCATTGAGCATTCCGTTGAAGTTCTCAGGAACTGCAGTCTCAGAATATACAAAATCGAAGAACTCGGCTACGATGCCGTCGTTGCGGATTCGAAGTACCTCGGTCAGATGAAGAGGGCCTCGAGAAGGATCTCCGTGGAGCCCCTGCTCGAGGAGACGGATATGTGGGAAGAACTGGAAAAGCTGAAGGTTTAGATGAGGTCCACAACCTCGGGGTACCTCTTCTTTATTACCGTCGCCAGGCCCACCCCGACTATTATCCCCGTTATGGCCTGAACGGTGTTTCCTGGGACCTCTTCGAGGGCGGCTGGAACGCCGAACATGTAGGCCTCGAAGGCGAAGTAGCCGGACACCATTATTAGCCCGCCGATGATTCCGGCTATGACGAGTGTTGAAACGTCATCGCTGTTTCTGGCTATGTACCCTATGGCCAGCCCCTCAAGCCCCTTAACGACGAGGGTTATCGGTGCCCACCCGGCGTAACCGCCCAGGATATCGCCGAGGGCCGAACCGACGCCGCCCGCGAAGACGCCGACCACGGGGCCAAAGACCATGGCGGAGAACATGACCATCGTATCCCCGATGTTTATGTAACCCCCGGTGGCCGGTGTCGGCACCTTTATGAAGTTCGTAACCACCGCGACCAGGGCCGCGAGTATCGCCGAAACCGCTATGGTTGAAGGTGCCTTGTACTCCCTCCTCTTTGCCCAGACGTAAGCTATGAAAACTATCACGGCCCCCGCGAGGACGTAGCCACCGTACGGTTTGAGTACCTCTGTCAGGTCCACCATCTTCACCACCGCGGAATTTTCAAGTTTGGACTTTAAAAACTTGTTGACCCGGTGGTAATCGTTTACGAGTGCCCAAAAACGAGAGATGTTGAAGAATTAAAAAGCTCAACCGAGGGCGGCCCTGAGGGCCTCCTCGAATATCCCCATGGCGACGTCTATCTGCTCCTTCTCGATGGTCAGCGGCGGTATGAAGCGTATGCTGTTGTCGCCGCAGCCGAGGAGTATGAGGCCCCTCCTGACGGCCTCCTTGACGATGGCGTCCCTGAGCTTGGGGTTCTTCTCCTTCGTGTCCTTGTTCCTGACTATCTCAACCGCCTGGGCCAGTCCGAGACCCCTCGCGTCGCCGATGACCTCGTACTTCTCCCTGAACTCCTCGAGGTACCCGTGGAGGTAGTCGCCGACCTCCCGGACGTGCGGGAGGAGCTCCTTGACTATCTCGACGACCTCCAGTGCAGCGGCTATCGCCACCGCGTTGCCACCGAAGGTCGAGGCGTGCCTGCCCGGCTTGTCGAAGGCTATGTCCGCCCTGTGGACGACGCCTGCGAGCGGTATCCCGCCGCCTATGGCCTTGCCGAACTGGATGGTGTCCGGTGCAACCCCGAAGTGCTCGATGGCCCAGAACCTCCCGGTCCTTCCGACGCCCATCTGAACCTCGTCGTCCGCCAGGAGGATCCCGTAGTTATCGGCGAGCTTCTTCAGTTCCTTGAAGAAGTTCTTCGGCGGGACGACGTATCCGCCTTCTCCCTGTATCGGCTCGAAGACTATCGCGCCCACTTCCTCCGGCGGGACGTGTCTGAAGACGTACTCCTCGATGAACTCGAGGACCCTGTTTATGAGCTCGTCCGGCTCGTCGTAGCCGTCTATGTGCCAGGGGTTCCTGTAGGGGTTCGGGTAGGGGACGTGCTCAACTCCCGGCATGGTCGGGAAGAAGCGGTCCTGCTGGACCCATTTGCTGGCTGTCAGGCTAAGAACGGCCTGCGTCCTGCCGTGGAACGCGTGGTAGAAGGCTATGAACCTCTTCCTGCCCGTCCCGTACTTGACGAGCTTCATCATGGCCTCGTTTGCCTCTGCCCCGCTGTTGCCGTAAACGACCTTCTTCTGGAAGTCGCCCGGGGTGAGCTCGGCGAGTTTGCCTGCGAGGATAACCGCGTTCTCGTAGAAGAAGTCGTTGAGCGCGAAGTGGGTGAACTTCTCCGCCTGCCTCTTTATGGCCTCTACGACGCGCGGGTGGGCGTGGCCAACGTTCAGCACGCCGACGCCGCTCCCGAAGTCGTAGAAGGTGTTTCCATCGACGTCGTGGACGAGTATGCCTTCACCGCGGTCGATGACTATCGGAAGGGTCTCTGGATCCTGCGTCGTGTACGCAAGGGTCTCGAAGTTCCTCTCGATGACCTCCTTGGCCTTCGGTCCGGGGAGCTCTTTAACGTTCGGTCTGACCACCATGTGCATCACCGGAGAGAGATGAGGCATGACCTATATAACCTTATGTTCATCAATGAACATCTTTGACCGAAAAATTTTCGGCAAACTTCCGAAAGAAATGAGTTTGTAAAACCTCGCAATCGATGAGGGCGCAAGGTTAATAAACTTCAGATTATTCCCTGTCTTCGGCGATGAAGTGGTGAAGAGGAAGTGCTTCATCCTCCTCATTGTGGTCCTCCTCCTGCACATCTTAATCGATGAGAACATCTCCCCCGGCGAACTGGTACTCGTATCCCTCTTCGCCTACTTCTGCGGCGTCTTCGACACCACTAAAAGAGAGGTTAAAGAACCCTACGTGATCGGTGACTCCAATGAAATCGTACATCTGACGAAAAAAGAGCTCGAGGAGAGACTGAAAAAGGAAAGAGCCTCACTCCACGAGCTTTGAGTTCCACTCGTCCAGGAGCTCCTTGGCGGAGTTGGCCGCTATCGCCCCCTGGCCCACGGCCACCGCTATCTGCTTGAAGACGTTGGTTATGTCCCCCGCGGCGAAGATGCCTTTCACCTTGGTGCGCATGCCCATGTCCACGGGGATGTAGCCGTACTCGTCCGTGATGCCGAGGTGCCTGACGAAGTCCGTCTTCGGCTCGTAGCCTATGAAGATGAAGACGCCGTCGATCTCCATGACCCTCTCCTCGCCGGTGACGCGGTTCTTCAGTTTAACCGCCTCGACCTTCTCCTCCCCGATTATCTCCGTCACGACGGTGTTGAGTATCGTGGGAATGCCGCTGGCCCTGAAGCGGTCCTGGAGTATCTTATCGGCCCTGAACTTGTCGCGCCTGTGGACGAGGGTGACGTCGACCCCTATCTCCTTCAGGTAAAGGGCCTCCTGGAGGGCCGTGTTTCCGCCGCCGACGACGATGACCTTCTTACCCTTGAAGAGCGGGCCGTCACAGGTCGCGCAGTAGCTAACGCCCCTCCCAGTAAGCTTCTCCTCACCCGGAACGTGGAGCTTTCTCGGGGCGGCACCGACGGCTATGATTATCGTCCTGGCCCTGTACTCCTTGCCGTTCCTTGTTTTGACGGCGAACTTGCAGGGCCCCTCGTAGTAGGCGCACTCGGTCGGGTCTATCCTCTCCACCTCGTCGAAGATAACGTCGACGCCGAGGTTCTTGACCTGTTCGTGCATCCTGTTGGTCAGCTCCGCACCGCTTATCCTGAGGAAGCCCGGGTAGTTCTCTATGGTGTCGGTCAGGGCCATGTTCCCACCGAGGTCCTTGCTGATGATGATGGTCTCCAGCCCGAAGCGCGCCGCGTATATCGCCGCCGTGAAGCCGGCCGGCCCGGCGCCTATGATGAGCACGTCCCAGGTTTTGTTCTCGTATTCACCCCCGCGTGAGAATCCTCCAAGGCTGAACATCTCCTCCACCTCCGCTTTCCCACCTCGGGTTGACTATTTAAAAACATTACCACCCGAATCTGGGTAGTCAGACCACAACCTCGACCCGGGGCCTTCCCTCCGGAATTTCGCCCGAGGGCTCCACCCTCAGAACGGTCTCGTCGTGGACGTCCCTGCCGAGGGGAACGTCCAGGGTTAACCTCACCGGGTACTCGCCGTGGCCCTCGATCAGAACCCTCCTTCCAAAGGGCCTGGTGAAGTGCCTCGGGTCAGCGGCCTTCCCGTGGGAGACCATCAGGAGCTTCTCCCCCAGGAACTCCCTGCTGAACTCCGCGCTCTCCCTCGTCTCGGCTATTTTCTCGACGGCATCGGGCTTCCTGGTTCTGAGCTCCAGCCTCGCCCCGCGGCATTTTTGAACCGTAGCGTACAGCCTGCCCCGGATTCCACGCTCCTTCACCTCCATCCTCGCGTGGGCGAACTCCATATCCTTAGATACCTCGAGCGAATCCCTTTCGAGCTCGAACCTGTAGGATGGAACTACGGGGATTAGCAGGACGTCTTTGAAGTCGGGTTCGCGGACGAGGTAGGCCGGGACGTCTATCATGGCATTCCCGTCCAGCGCCACGATGAGCGTGAACCTCTCGGGCTTTAGCCTTATCCTCTCCGCCTCGACCTCCCCTTCTGCGGTGAACCTCCTCTCAACGTGGTAGTGCCTGTGCCTGCCGCTACCCGACCAGTACCCGTTCTGGTTAGCCGTAACTTTTGTAAACATCGTTACGGCCAACCTTCCACCCTCCCATCTTCATCGAGTGGCTTTCGGGGGGAACGGAAACTCCCCACATCTTCAAGGCTCTCAAGCGGATGTTCCAGCTCCCAACAACGTCCCTATCCGCCTCAAAACCACACTCACACTTCACCCCCCGGTACCCATTCGGGCTTAACTTCCCCCCACATACCGGGCACCGGGAAGAAGTATAAGCCGGATCAACAAAAACAACACTCACACCCCTCAACTTCGCCTTGTACTCGATGATCGACTGCAACTTTCGAAAACTCCAGCGGTGAAGCCTCCCGTTCATCTCGGCAGAGTACCTTATTGACTCCCGAATGTTCGTCAAGTCCTCCAAAGCTATCCCACCGTATTCTTCCGCCAGCTCGACGATCTTATTAGCCACCTTGTGATAAAGGTCATTCAGCCGGTTCTTTTCTCTTTCCCCATACTTCTCAAGGAGTTTCTTCCGTTTCTTTCCAGCCTTCAGCTTCCTCTGAATCCTCCTCCTCTTCACGTAATAACCCGTCCTGACTTCCCGCTCGTGAGTGATGATTTGCACGAACTCACCATTTGGAAGGCTTAAGGTTACATTGTTCTCGTTCAGGTCAACGCCGACGAAGGATTTTGGTTCCTGAGCTTCAACTTCCGTGGAAAAGACAACGTTCACGAAGACGCCTTTTGGGGTTTTAACCAACCAGGCCTGCCCAACCTTCCAGCCCCTGAACTTTTCGTGGTACTTTGCGGGATAGAACTCGAGGGAAATCCTCCCGTTAGGAGTGGAGAGTTTTATTATTTTTCTGTCGAGGTCGAGTTTGAAGAGATGATCATCGAGCATTATGACTTCTTTCTTGAAGGCTGGCTTTCCCTTTGCTTTTCCCTTTTTGTTTCTTTTGCGGTAACTCTTGTAGATTGCCGTCGCCATCTGGCAGGCCGTGTAGAGGTAGTGGCTTGGTAGTTCCGGATACTCTTTGCGAAGGCTTTTGTACGTTTCTTTTTTCAGCCGGTAGAAGCTTGTGATGTTGTTCTCGTGAGCGTGGGTGATGAGGGTGTTCACTATTTCACGGTAAGTTTGGATGAGGTTGTCTAACCCGTTTGGAGGGTTTTTGAGCTTGAATTTTGCGGTGAGTTTTATCGTTTCATTCGGCATTTTCCAGTTCCTTTCTTGTTTTCTTAATCCAATCTTTTATCGCTTCCTCAACTGCAATGCTTAGGACTCCCCTCTTGTTCCCATAGCGTTCTTTGGCCAGCCTTTTGAATTCTTCAAGCGTTTCACTGTCGATGACAAAAGTCGCTTTAGGCATTACTAACACCCGTCAAGGGAATACTAAGTTGTAGTATTTAAACCTTGCGGTGATGAAAGACAACAAAAGTTACGAAAACCACCAACCAAGAAACAGCCCTGAGATAAAACCGGCCCCTGGTGAGCCTCATCCTCCGCGGGAGAACCACCTCGTCATCCCGGATTTCCACGGCGTTCTTCAGTCCCTCGGCCTTTTTCTGGGCACTCTCTTCCAGCATGAAGGCGAGGAGCATTATGGCGGCGGCTATCAGGAGGAAGATGAGAAAAACGACTGCCCCCACGTCCATGAAACCACCGTGGTTTCTTATCTTTGGGGGTGATAAGTCTTTCGCTCACACGAGGGAAACCGCCCCGTCGAGTATCAGGTGCAGTGTGTAGCCGCAGAAAGCCGCGAAGCCAACGAAGAGGGCCCCGCCCGTCGCCATGCCCAGGCCATACTTCACAAGGGCGTAACTGAGAACCCCGTACATCGCCGCGAAGAGGAGGGAGTGGACGATGCCCCTGTGCTTTGGCATTATCGCGGTGAAGCCGTACCAGGCTATCACCGCGGCGAGCACCGCCATCCCCCACGCGGCGGTAACGTTGAGGGACTCGCTTCCGAGGTTCACGGAGCCGAGAGCCCGAACGAAGACCGCGCTCCCCGTTGCCACGGCCACTATCGGCTTCGTTCCCCTGTGTATCAGGGCGTTGGGATGGTCCATATCGGGCAGATCAGCCCCCAGGACGTAGAGCGCGTAACCCACCAGCATCGCCGTCGTGCTGAGGACGAAGGGAACTCCTAAGTGGTCCCTGAGGGCGAACGCGAGGAAAACGGCGAGCGGATAGGAGACTATCCCGCTCAGGACGTGGGCGTCGTAGTTCGGCATGCTATCACTCCTCGCCCTCAGCCTGCCCCTCTTCGAGGAACTTCCTCACGTACTCCGGGACCTTGTAGTTGCCCTTGGGGTCCCCGACGAGGAAGCCAAGTCTTATCAGCTCGTTCAGCTGGTCGTAGACCTGTATCCCTGGCCTCTTGACGGCCTTGGCCACCTGGATGTAGCTCACGGGCCCGCCGTTGAACTCGAAGACTATGGTTTCGACGAGGTCCCTGTACTCCTTCGGGATCCTCGTTAAGTATTCCTCGAGGCTCTTCGGCTCCTCGAGGATGGTCGTGACGACGTAGTCGTCGATTGGGTCGAACTTGTGCTTCGCGGCCTCGCTGAGAACGTAGTGGAGGAGCCTCAGGATCTGCCTCGGGTTCCCCTTCCCGAGCTCGTGGATGAGCTTCACCGCCTCCTCCGTGAACGGGTAGAGCGGGTCGTCGGTGTCCCGTATCCTCACCCTGTTGAGCCTCTTTTTGACGAGCTCGTAGGCTTCATCGATGCTCATCGGCCTGAGCTTGAACTCGTAGTGGAGGCGCATGAAGAAGGCCGGGAAGATCTTCGCGTACTCCTCGTAGGCCTCGGGGACGCAGGCGAAGGCCACGACGCAGCCCTGGGGCATGTTGCTGATGAAATGCCTGAGCATCTCGAAGAACTGTATCTTCTCCCTCTCGTTCGCGCTCCCCATGTTCTCAAGCTCGTCGAGGAGAAGGGCGCAGTAGGGGTACTTCCCCATCTGCTCCGTCAGGAGTTCCGCCACCTCCCTGCTCTTGTACTCGTTCCGATCGCTCAGCATCTTCTCGAGGCGGTCTATGAAGCCGAGCTTCCTGGAGAGGTTCTCGAGGAATATGTTCGTCCTGCTCTTCGGGGGCTTCAGCGCGTAGAAGATGTCCCTCGTCAGCTTCAGGATGTCGTTTGTGTCCACCTTCACGTATATGGCCTTCCCGCGGTTCTCCTCTATGACCTTGGCAATCGTCTTGAGCCTCTGCGTCTTCCCCATCCCGAGGGGGCCGACGATGCTCAGCGCTATCGAGCTCCTGTTGCCTATGACCTCCGACGTTATCATCTGGAGGCGCATATCGACCTCCTGGTAGACGTGGATGCTCTCAACATCGCTTATTCCCTCGCTCGCGAGCTGTTCGAAGGGGTTTCGGGAGAGGCCGTAGACCTCGTATGATTGATGGGGATAAAGCTTAAGGCCACCCGTTTCCATTTTAACTCACCGCACAATCTATGACGGTTAAATATAAAAAGTTGTCCATCGGTGAGCGAAGATGACGATTCTCCTCGTGACGGCCCCCCACAACAGGGAGGGTGATGCGATACTCGAACTCGAGTGGGCGCTGGAGAGAGTCAAGGTTAAGGGAACGGACTGGAGGGGCGTCCTCCTCGCTGAGACTCCCCTTCCTAAGGATGAGGCCCTCGAAAGGCTGAGGAACTTCGAGACGCAGGCCATTCAGCGCGTCGTCCCCCTGGAGAGGCTCGTTCCGGCGAAGCGCGAGGAGGTTGAGAAAGCTGTTCTTGAGCTCGCGGAACGAATCCGGGGAACCTTCGCGGTTAGAGTGAAGGTGAGGGGCAGTAAAAGGCTCTCAGGGAGGGAGCTGGAGGTGAACCTCGGTTCCCTGATAGTGGAGCGGTACGGCCTGAAGGTCAACCTGGGCGACCCGGATTACACAGTTCTCGTGGAGGTCCTCGGAAAGAAGGCCGGAATAGGGCTCGCGCGGAGGGGTGAGGTGCTTCGGTTTGAGGTGAGGGAGTGAGCCAATACGGAGCGAAGGCTTATTTATCCCTACGCGCATCCGGACACGGGGATGAAAATGTACGACGTTGATGAGGTCGTCGAAAGGCTGGCGAGGCTCAGCTACGAGGAAGCCCTGGCCTACTGGATAAGCGGCGAGCGGAAGGAGGCCGAGCTCTACAGCGAACTGGCGAAGCGGGCGAAGGACCTGGGCCTCGGGGAGAGGCTGGTGGAGACCTTTGAGCAACTCGCGAAAGACTCGTTAAAACACGCTAAGGAGCTCAACGCCCGCTTCGAGAGGGAGTACGGAAGGAAGCCTCCCTCCGAGATCGAGTCGCTCGAGGTTCTCCCGGTTCTCAACGAGTTCGAGAGGGCCGACCAGCTGGAGGAGGTCCTAAAGGCGGCCATGGAGAGCGAGCTCATAGCCCACGAGTCCTACAAAGCCCTATCGGAGAGGGTGGAGGACCCCGAACTTAGGGAGCTCTACCGGAAGCTCGCCGACGTTGAGCTGAAGCACTACGAGGCCCTCCTGGAGAGATATGAGGAACTGATGAGAGAGAAGGTCGCCCCCTGAAACATCGCGGATTACAGCTATTAAAACGGGATAAAAGCAGGGAAAGCGCCTCCCCGAGCTAACCTTCGGACTCCACGGCTTTCCTCGCCTCTTTTTTGAAGGATTCCCGGGCCTTCTTTTTCTCCTCGAGTTTCCTCTTGAACTCCTCGATCTCCTCCCCGTGGAACCACCTGAGGTTGTCGTCGTACTTATCTGCGGTGGCCAGCAGGAACTCGTCGCTCATGCTGAGCGCGTTAACCGGGCAGACGTCGACGCACTGGGCGCAGAAGGTGCACCTCCCGAGCCAGAAGGTGACCTTCCTCACCTCGGGGACGTACTCTATGACACCCGCCGGGCAGACCGTGATGCACAGCCTGCAGCCGACGCACTTCTCGACGTCGTAGACGAGCTTGCCCCTGAAGCCCTCCGGAACCGGCACCGGATCGCTCTTCGGGAAGGGGTTGGTAGCGGGCTTCTTGAAGAGGTTACCGAGCACCGTCGACAGGGTCGGCGGAACCCTCATGCCACCACCCCCAGGGTGTCAATGACCAGGAGCAGTGCCCCGACTATCGCCGCCGGGAAGAGCCTCGTCCAGAACGTGCTCACGGCCTGGTTTATCCTGAGTCTTCCTGTTATTGCCCTGAAGAGGCTCATGCCCGCGAAGAGCACGGCGAAGACCTTGAGGGTGTGGAAGAGGAGTTCGGCGACAAGGGCCGTAACCCCCGTGAGTCCGAGATAGCCTGAGACCCCCCAGGGGAAGAACACGGCCACGACGAGGCTCGCGCTCACGAAGATCTTTATAGCGCTGGCGAGCTCGAATAAAGCTAAGTGCCTGCCGCTGTACTCGACCATGGGGCCTTCCGCGAGCTCGGTCTCCGCCTCGGGTACGTCGAAGTACCCGACCTCTATCTCGCTGGAGAGCCAGAGGAGGAAGACGAAGAGGAGTATGAGCGTCCCTATGACGCTGAGCGGCGTCCCGAGTTCCCACACGTTGTGCTCGTAGAAAGTGCCCATGCCGAACGGCCTGCTAACCCCGAGTCCGTTGAGGCGCCAGAGAACCGCGAAGAGGGCGAGCATCATGGGGACCTCCTTTGACGCGATGAGAACCATCTCCCTCTGGGCCCCGATCTGGGCGTAGGGAGAACCGGAGCTGATGGCACCCAAAGCGCGGAAGAAACCCATGAGGGTGATGAGGTAAACGAAGACTATAACGTCGCCTTTCGTCCCAAAGATTGGCTCGAAGCCGAGAGGTGTGTAAGCTAAGAGCGCTATCGACGTCGCGAGAGTCAACACCGGGGCCAGCTCGAAGAACCGACTGGCGTCCCTCGGGATTATCGACTCCTTGCCCACGAGTTTCAGGAAGTCGTAGAAGGGCTGGAGCAACGGGGGGCCCATCCTCCTCTGCATTCTCGCAACGAGTTTCCTGTCCATCCCCTCCCAGAGCAACGAGACGAGCGAGACGTAGACGTAAACCCCTATGAAACCAAGGGTAGCGTATATGAGGTTCATAGCCCACCACCCCTCGGACAGCCAACTCCAACCACCTCGGGTTTCGCCTTTACCTCAGGATTGAGCTCCCTCGTCTTCTCGATGGAGAGCCTGAGGAGGTCCTTCTCGGTGAGAACCTTCCTCTCCCCGGTGTTCGCGTCCACCACCGCGACCCTGTCTGTACAGCTCAGGCACGGGTCTATCGAGGCTATCGCGACGGGCACGTCCGCCACCTGCTCGCTCACCAGAGCCCTGGCTATCGCGAACAGGTTTGGAAACGTCGGCTCCCTCATCTTCCACCTAACCGGCCCGTCCCTGCCCTTCTGGGCGATGACGTAGTGGATCAGCTCTCCCCTCGGGGCCTCGTACCTGCCGACTCCCTCTCCCTCGGCCTTCTTGAGCTGGAAGAGGAGGGCGTTGTCCTTCGGCACGGCCTTTATCTTGCCACCGGGCATCCTGTCTATGGCCTTTTCGATGAGCTCAAGGCTCTGCCACAGCTCCCCGACCCTAACGACCATCCTGTCAAAGATGTCCCCCTTGACGACGCCGGTGAACTCCTTTGGCGTTACCGGCTTGATCCCGAGGTCAGGGTAAACGCCGAGCCTCTCGTTGTAGCGGACGTCCTTCTTAACGCCGCTTCCCCTCGCCGTCGGCCCCTGGGCGCTGTACTCGATGGCTATCCTCCGGGGGATAACCCCCGCGTCCCTCAGTCTGGCCTCGATGGTCGGATCGTAGAGGAAGACCTCCTCCACCTTCGGCAGGACGTCTCTCCTGTAGTACTCTATCATCTCCTTTATCGCCCTGACGTGCTTCTCCTCGATGTCCCTCCTGACGCCGCCTATCGTGTTCATCGCGTAGTTGACCCTGTTGCCGCCTATGAACTCGAGAACGTCCATGACCTTTTCCCTGGCGAGCCACGTGAGGTGCAGGACGGTGTCGTAGCCTATGGCGTGGCCGACGACGCCGAGGTTGAGCAGGTGGGAGTGAATCCTCTCCAGCTCGCCGATTATCACGCGGATGTACTCGGCCCTCTCGGGGACCTCGATACCGGCCATCTCCTCCACGGCCCTGGAGTAGGTGTGGTTGTGGGAGAAGGAGCAGATGCCGCACATCCTCTCGGCGAGGTAGAGTATCTGGATGTAGTTCCTCCTCATGGCTATCCATTCTATTCCCCTCAGGTTGTAACCGAGCTTGACGTCAACGTTGATTATCCTCTCGCCGTCAAGGGTCAGGATGAACTTCTCGGGCTCCTCGAGCGCGGGATGAATCGGTCCCACCGGCACCTTGACCCAGTATTCAAGCTTCCCGTTCATCGCTCTCCCTCCTTTTTCAGACTGTAGGGATGCCCCGCGTTCTTCACCATCTCTGGCTTGATTCCTGTGTCGTCCAGCCTGAGCGGGTAGACCCCCTCCGGCCAGTCGTCCGGCAGGAAGAGCCTCCTCGGGTCGGGTATTCCCTCGTATCTGATGCCGAGGAACTCCTGCACTTCCCTCTCGTAGGCAAGGGCACTCGGGAAGACGTCCGTTACTGTCGGGAGCGTTGGGTTCTCCTTGGGGGCGCTCGTGCCGATTATCAGCGAGACGCTCTCGCCATCCTCCCAGAAGAGCTCCAGGTGGTACTTAGCCTCGAGCGTCTCGCCCGCGTCCCTTGCGATGATTATGGAGAACTGGGCGGTGGGATCGAGCTCCTTTATGAACGCCATCGCCTCGTGGAACCTATCCCGCCCGACCGTGACCCAGACCCTCCTCCGCGGGTGAGGTTGCTTGTTCTCGCTGATTCTTACCTCCGCATCGGGAAACCTCTCACCGAAGACCTTCGCGAACTCGTCAACGTTCATTCCTTACCCTCCTCAATCTTCTCGATCAGCTTCCGAAGAGCGAGCACGACACCGTGCAGTATGGCCTCCGGCCTCGGCGGGCAGCCGGGAACGAAGACGTCAACCGGGATGTGCCTGTCCAGCGGCGCGTTGGTGAAGGGGCTCTCGTAGAACACACTCCCGCCCGTGGGGCAAGCCCCTACGGCAACCACCACCTTGGGATCGGGCGTCTGCTCGTAGATCAGCTTGACCCTCTCGAGGCTCTGGTTGGTCACGGGGCCTGTGACGAGCAGTACATCCGCGTGCCTCGGGGTTCCGACGAGCTTTACCCCGAAGCGCTCGGCATCGTACCTCGGGGTTAGGGCCGCTATTATCTCGATGTCGCACCCGTTGCACGAACCGCTGTTGACGTGGAAGGCCCAAGGTGACCTTCCTATGTACTTACAGAGCTTCGATATCTCCCTCTCAAGCCTCTCGCGCTGGGAGGTATCCCCGCCGTTTTCCCTCACGTCCCCCGGAGGAACCTTGATGGCCATCAACTCACCCCCACACCATCAGTACTCCCACTATTATCGCCGTCGTGACGAGCAGGTAGCTAACGTAGTCGCTCAGAAGTCCCGTGTGCTCCCTGCGAAGGACGAGGAAGAGCCTGTGGATTCCCCTTATGAGGCCCCACATGACGTGTCTGCCCGTGAAGTAGCCCCGGAAGTGCTCGAACTGCGGGACAACGTTGTCCTGATCCTCACCGCTGAGGAATATCTTCGCCCCATCGCCGGTTCTCCTGGTTCCCGCGCTCGAGCGCTCGGCCCACTTGTAGACGGCGTACGAGATGAGCAGGCTCAGGGTGAAAACGTAGACGAAGTAGAGGGCGTCCCAGTAGCCGAACATTTCACGCACCCCCCGTCAGGGCGAGTATGTAGGCGCCGGTGTTCTCGAGCGTCTTCGCCGCGGGCACCATGATCCTGTCGCCGATGTACCACGGGAAGAGGCCCATGATTATTATGGCCACCACGAGGAGGAGCATGGGCACGAGCATGGCCTTCCCCGGCTCCCTCGCGGTCAATACCCTCTCGCTGGGCCTTCCAAAGAACGTGAAGAGCACCCTGATGTAGGCGGCGAAACTGAAGGCCGTGCCTATCACCGCTATGACCGCCACCAGCGGGTTGAAGAGCGCGGAGCTCTCGTAGATGAGCCACTTGCTCGCGAAGCCGTTCATCGGGGGGAGGCCGATTATGGCCGCGGCGCCGACGAGGAAGGCGAAGCTCGTGACGGGCATCCTCTTGGCTATACCGCTCAGCTCGTTGAGGTTTCTCGTTCCTATCTGATGTATGACGGCCCCCGCGACGAGGAAGAGGAGGGCCTTGATAATCGCGTGGTTGACGGTGTGGTATATCGCCCCGGCGAGGGCGAGGTTGCCGACGTCGCTCCCGTAGGCGGCCAGGCCTATCCCCGTCCCGAGGAGGATGTAGCCTATCTGCCCCACGCTGGAGAAGGCGAAGAGCCTCTTCATATCCGTCTGAACCACGGCCATGGCGTTGCCCGCTATCAGGGTGGCGCAGGCGAAGAGTACTATCACCCATCCCATCGTCCTGACGTTTATTCCGAGGCTGAAGACGCTGAAGGCGAGCCTCGCCAGTGCGTAGGTTCCCCCTATCTTGATGACGAGGCCCGAGAGCATGGCGCTGATTGAGCTGGGCGCGGCAGGGTGGGCGTCGGCGAGCCACATATGGACGGGAACGGCGCCGCTCTTGAACAGCAGTCCGCCGATGAGAAATCCAAGGGCCACCTTGGCTGTGAACGTCGGGTTCTCGGCCACCATCTTGGCTATGTAGGCCATGGTCAGCGTTCCATACTCCCCGTACAGTAGCACTATCCCGAGGAGGACGAAGGAGCTGGCGAGAGAGCCGACGAACATGTACTTTATGCCCGCCTCGATGCCCTCCCAGGTGTCGTTCCTGAAGGCGACGAGGGCGTAGCTGGCTATGCTCATTATCTCAAGGAAGACGTAGAAGTTGAAGAGGTCGCCGGTTATCGCTATGCCGAGCATCCCGACCTCGAGGAGGATAACGAGGGTGTAGTACTTCTCGAGGCCCGTGTCGTGCCTCATGTACTCCGTTGAGTAGAGCACCGCCACGAACGCGACGAAGGTCACCATCAGGGCGAAGAGCGCACTTACCAGGTCGACCTCCCAGACTATCCTTACCGGGAAGGAGACCCCGTTTCCGAGGGGGCCCTTTCCCCCGAGGGTGTAGAGCAGTATACCTCCCCGCCATACCGTGTTGAAGACTTCCACGGCGACGCCGAGGGTGACGGCGGTGACTACTACAGCCCATGCCTCCCTGGCCTTCTCTCCGAGGAGACCGATTATCGGCATCGCGAACGCTCCAAGGAGCGGGACTACTATGAGGTACGGAAGCATCATCCTCTCAGCCTCCTGAGCTCCTTAACGTCGAGGCTTCCGTAGTGTCTGTAGGCGTTCATCGTGAGGGCCATTGCGAGCGCCAGCACGCAGACTCCTATGACGATGCTCGTGAGGGTCAGCGCCTGGGGGAGCGGGGCCACCATGGCGCCCTTCACCGTCTCGTAGCCGGTGTAGATTGGCGCGGTCGGTATCCGGCCGAGTTCCACCCTGTACCCGAAGCTTATGAGGAGCAGGTGTATCCCGGAGTCGATGATGTTGAGGGCCAGGATGAGCTTGATGAGGTTCCTCCTGTAGAGGAGCGCGTAGATCCCCATGGCCATCATGAGGAAGGCCGTGATGAACTGGAAGGGTATCATTCGCCCCACCTCCTGTAGGCGGCTATGGCCACCATCGCGCTGACCAGCCCCGTGAAGACCTTCAATCCAACGGCGAGGTTCATTATCGGCAGGTAACCGGCGGAAAGCAGCGTCCCCGGCCGGCCGTTGAAGAGGGGCCCGTTGTGCCAGAGGGTGTTGTAGAAGAACGCCACGCCGAGGCCGAGCATGGCCGCCCCGAGGAAAGCCAGCCCGCCCAGGCCTTCGAGGGCCGAGTAGAGGCCATGGCTGTAGCGTTTTTCCATCTCACCGAAGCCGAAGGCTATGAGGAACAGTATTCCAGCCCCGGCTATGGTAGCGCCCCCCTGGAAGCCTCCTCCCGGCGTTAGGTGACCGTGCGAGACCACGTAGGCGCCGAATATACCTATGAGCGGAATCGTCGCCCTCGCGGTGGTTTTGACTATGAGGCTCATCCCGCGCTCGCTACTCATCCCCATCCCTCCTCCAGGGCCTGAGGAGCGCGACGGCTCCGGCTATCGCGGTGAAGAGAACGGTAGCCTCCCCGAGGGTGTCGTAGCCGCGGTAGTCGAACACTATGTCCGTGACTATGTTCGTCCCCCCCACTTCCTCGACGCCGTGCTCGATGTAGTACTCGTCGGTGTAGCGGTACTTCGTCCACTCGCTCCCGCCGGGGCCGAACTTCACCCCGTTTGAGGGGCTCGCAACGGTGAGGAGCACCCCCAGGAGGAACAGCAGTGATAGGGCACCAAGGGTTCGCTTCATGGTCCCTCACGCTCCCATCTCTCTGTTTTTGCGATTCCATAGACGACAACGGCCGTGACGACGCCCGCCCCGACTGCGGCCTCGGCTATCGCCACATCGGGGGCGTGGAGCATGTAGAACTCCAGGCTGAGGAGCAGGCTCATAGCCGCGGACGCTATGGCCGCGCTGAGGAGGTCACGCATGGTTATCGTGATGTACGCCGCCACGAGAATGCCGAGGAGTATCCCGAACTGTACCGCCATGTCGAGTGAGAGGGCGTTCATTCCGCACCACCCACCTTCTCCCCGTAGGCGTCGATGACGGCTTTGGCCGGCCTGTAGCCGCTCAGGTATGCCGCCTTGGCTATCGCGTGCGCCCCCGTCGGGTTCGTCAGGAGGAGGGCTATCAGGGCGACGAGGCTGTGGAGTGCCATCCCGAGGTACTTGGGGTCCCCGGTTAGGTGGAGCCGATAAGCCGCGTGGACGACCACCGCCAGAACCGCGAATATCGTTCCGAAGGTGGTGCACTTGGTCGCCCCGTGGAGTCTCGTGTAGACGTCGGGGAACCTGTGGAGGGCGAAACCGCCGAGCAGGTTGAAGGACACGCTTACCGTGAGAAACGCGTAGATTACGTAGGTCACCGCGTTCATTCCAATCCCCCCTGGAGGTACCTGGCTATGGCGAGGGTCCCCACGTAGCTCAGAAGGGCGTAGACGATGGCTACGTCGATGTATATCGTCCTGTCGTAGGCGGCGCCGAGGAGTACCATCCCCGCGACGATTAGCGTGTTGAGGGTGTCAACTCCAACGACCCTGTCCGGCACGCTCGGGCCCAAGAACACCCTGAGGAGCGATAGAAAGGCCGCTATCATGACTACGACGACCGCGTAGAGGAACTCAGGCGCTATCATCTTCCCAGCCTCCTCGCCCACTTCTCAAATGGGCCGGCCACGACTTCAGAGCTCTCCGGCTCCCTCTCCGTCACGTTTATCCAGTGGACGTAGAGGGCCTTCTCATCGGGGCACGCGTCTATCGTGAGGGTTCCGGGCGTCAGCGTTATGGAGTTGCTCATTATGGTGTACTGGGCGTCGTTCTCGAGGTCAACCGGGACCCGGACGATTCCGGGCTTTATCCTGCCCGTGATGACGCGGTAGGCAACGTCGAAGTTGGCCTTCACCATGCCCCAGAAGAGCGGGCCGATGGCGTAGACGGCAAAGCCCACCCATTTAACGGGGTTAAGGAAGCGGGATGCCCTCTCCCCTATCACGTCCCTCGTGGCGAACGCCACCACCGCCGAGAAGATTACCCCGGCAACGAGCTCTTCCGTGCTCCAGAGTAACCCCCTACTGCCCGCCGTGAGCACCAACCAGAGTATTAATGACCAAACAAATGCAGCAATGAAACGCACGGTTCATCCCCCCGCTCACCCGATAAGGTGTTATATCCCCATGTTTCGTTAATTCTCAATTAGAATTTCGGTATTCGTTTTAAAAGGGTTTTTTGAAGCTTAGAATTTGAAATAAAGGTCTATAACCCCTCGTTTTTAACCAAAGGTTAAACACCCGGTCGGACTATTAGAGTCGGATGTGAAAAAGTCGCTGGACTCTGCGTTCCGTTGGTGGACTTATATGGACCGGAATGGGCTCTTGATGACCGCGATGGTGAGAAACTCACCCAAAGCTTTATATACCCGGGGGATGACCCATCATCGGGACTCTTCTCGGAGTCTTTCGAGGGAGTTCCAGAACTGAAAGAGTTGGTGTTGGATATGTACGGAGATGGATTTGGCGGTGGCTACGAGGCCCCCGTTAAGGTTGGAGAAAGGTACAGGGTTAGGATCGAGAGCCTTGGAAAGGGTGGCGATGGTATAGCCAAGATTAAGGGCTTTGTTATCTTCGTCCCGAACACACAGGTCGGCGACGAGGTTGAAATCGTCATCAACTCGGTCAAGAGGAAGTTCGCTTTCGCGGAAGTCATCGAGTGATTTCCTTCCCTCTTCTATTCTTCTTACCCAACGCGTTTTTATCGGGAGGGCATCCTTTTTAAACTCCCAAAAAAACCCCTGCACCGATGACGAAGGTTCACGTCGAGACCTACGGGTGCACGAGGAACAGGGCAGATGCCGAGATGATGGAGGAGCTCCTGGTTAGAGCGGGTTACGAGCTCGTGGAAAGCCCGGAAAGCGCGGATTACGTCGTGGTGAACACCTGCGCGGTTAAGGACCCCACGGAGAGGCACATGAGCAGGAGGATAAGGGAACTCATCGATGCCGGCAAGAGGGTAATCGCCACGGGTTGCCTCCCCCACGTTAATCCCGATGCCATAGATCCCCGCGTTTCCGGAATCCTGGGGGTTAAGAGCATCGACAGGATAGCCGAGGCGATAAGCGTCGCCGAGGGCGGTGGAAGGCTCGTGAGCCTCGAGGGATGGCGCGAGAGGAACCCGGACAAGCTCGAGCTTCCCCGCCTCTGGAAGGGGGGAGTCGCCTTCGTGATTCCTATAGGCGAAGGGTGTCTCAACGGGTGCACCTACTGCGCGACCCGCTTTGCGAGGGGCGTTCTCAAGAGCTACAGACCCGAACTTATCGTCAAATGGGTGAAGGAAGCCCTGGCGAGGGGTTACAGGGAGATACAGCTCTCGAGCGAGGACACGGGCTGTTACGGCTTCGACATAGGGACGAACCTCGCGGAGCTCCTCGACGAGATAACCGCCATAGAGGGTGAGTTCAGGGTCAGGGTGGGCATGATGAACCCCAACCACGCGATGAAGATACTGGACGGACTCATCGACGCCTACCTCGACGGGAAGGTCTATAAGTTCCTCCACCTTCCGGTCCAGAGCGGCGACAACGAGGTCCTCAGGAGGATGGGGCGGGGTTACACGGTCGAGGAGTTCGAGGAGATAGTCCGGGCGTTTCGGCGAAAAATCCGGGATCTAAACCTCAACACGGACGTCATAGTGGGCTTCCCGGGCGAGGACGACGGGGCCTTCGAGAACACGGTTGAGCTGGTGAAGCGGATCAGGCCGGACAAGGTAAACGTCTCCCGCTATTCGCCGAGGCCGGGGACTGTGGCGGCGAGGTGGAAGCAACTGCCGGGCTGGAAGGTCAAGGAACGCTCGAGGGCCCTCCACAGGCTCAGGCTCCGGATAGCCCACGAGATAAACAGGGGATACCTCGGAAGGGAGGTTGAGGTTCTCGTCCACGGCGCCGGAGAGAAAGGGGGAACCGAAGGGAGAACCTTCAACTACAAGGAGATAATCCTTGACTCCGGCGAAGCAGGCGAGTTCCTGAGGGCCCGCGTTGACTGGGCCGGCTCGACCTATCTTAGAGGAACTCTTATCTAAATTTCAAGATGCTGGATTTTTTCTAACAATGATCACCGTCTCCGGTAGTAACCCTCGATGGTTCCGGTACGTACACCATAACCTTTAGCTCACCGGTTGACCTCGGTAGCTTTGACACAGTTTACGTGGTCTACCAGGGTGGCTAATCCGGTGGGAGGCCCTGAATGAATGCCAGGCGCCGTGACATCCTTTCCATTTTGACGTACCTTTTCTTCTCCCTCGTCGTCCTGATAGTCGTCCTCAGGTTCGTCTTCGGCTTTCAGTACGTCGTTATCCTGACCGACTCCATGGAACCCCACATAAACCCCAACGACCTCGTGATAACCAAGCCGGTTTCCCGCGATGATATCCGGGTTGGGGACGTCCTTCTATTCCGCGTCGAGATTGGGAACTCCACGTACCGCATCCTCCACAGGGTCGTTGAGGTGAAAACCGACCCGGACGGGAGGATCTACTACGTTACGAAAGGGGACAACCGGAACTACACCGATCCGTGGCGGGTCTATCCCGATCAGGCCATCGGCGAACCCCTCCTCGTCATTCCAAAAGCCGGCGTCGTCTGGCACTACACCCCCCTGATAGTCCTGGGCCTCTTTCTGCTGGTCATAGCCTCCCTCGCCTACGAACTGGCGTGGCTTCTGCTCGAGGAAGAGCCGATACGCCTGAAGTCAAGAAAAGCCGATCTCATAACCCGCAGGAGAAAGAAAATAAAAGTCCACCATCACAAACGCCGTTAGGCCCACTCCTCCTCCGGGATCGCCTCCTTCTTCGCCGGGATTATGCAGAGGAACTCGAAGGTCTCGCTCAGGGCCTTGTAGCCGTGGGGCTCGTTGGGCGGGACGTAGAGGAAGTTACCAGCTTTGACGTGGTGTTCCTCCTCCCCGTTGGTTATTATCCCCTCGCCCTTTACGATGAATATCTCGTGTTCCCAGTCGTGGTGGTGGATGGGTATCTCCGCGCCCTCCCTGAGAACGAAGTAGCGCATCGCGTAGTTCTTCGCCCCGAGCCTCGGGGAGACGAGCCACCTTATGGTGACGCCCTCAAAACCCGTGTCCTTCTCGGGAACGTCCTTGTAGTGCCCGACGAACATGGTATCACCGAAGGACTTTCGGCGTAGAGTTATTTAAACCTGCCGAGTCGTGTGGCCCAAAAGGAATTTAAGAATTTCAACCGACCCACATCCGGTGAACGGCATGAAGAAGAAAGCTATCTCTCTGTTCCTGCTGGTGCTTATCGTCCTGGCGGCAGGGTGCGTGGGTTCAGGCGGGAAAACGGCTTCGACGTCTCCCTCGGCCACTGGAACCCCGACCAAATCCGGCGGCATCGACTTCAGCGCGTACGGGAATGGAGAGGTTCTCTCGAACTGGTACAGGCTGGCAAACGCTTCCACGGTCTATGCAAGCGAAGGGTACGAAGACCTCGCGAAGCACTACTTCCCGAACGCCAGGGTCCTCCCCGCGAGCCAGTACGACGGCGGGATAGCGATACTCTCGCCGAAGGACGCCCGGCCGATCCTCAGGGGGAAGCCCATCCTCATAACGGTCAACGACTACTTCGGCTACATAGCCTACAAGCTCGGCCTCAAGTTCGTTGGAGAGGATAAGGGCGTCTTCGCGGCGTTCAACGAGGGCGGGAAGGCCTACCTCGTCTTCACGGGGACGGGAAGGGCCGGTGTCGGCGCCGCTCTCGAGTACGCGATGGAGCTGAAGAAGGGCAAAAAGGTAAAGGTCGACGACGTCGTCAGGAGCGGCGAGTTCGAGGGTGTTCTCATCAAGGTCATAGGGGACAACAACTGGAACGGAATCCAGGATAAGGGCGAGGACTGGTATCTGGCCTCATTTAAAACCCTTGAACCCTTCGTTTACTACTGGCGCGTCGTCGACGGCGAGAACGTCACGGTTAAGGGCGGGTTCATCAGGCTCGTCAACGGTTCCACGGTTTACATCCACGCCCTCGGCTTCAACGTGAGCGTTGAGATTAAGAACCCCAACGGGGCCACGCTCACCTACGTCATCGAGAACACCAACCCCTCGGTGCTGAACCTTCCAGCCGGGGCCGAAACCGGGGATACATGGGTCAGGCTCACGACCTCTAAGTCCTCATTCGGCGTAACCCCGAAGGACGTTGGGGACTACACGGTCCTCGCCTTAGGCGACCACAGGCCCGACGGTGGTAAAGAGGTCCCGCCCGTGTTCTTAAAGATCAGGGACGCCATAAACGCCGATAAGGGTGTCTTCGTAATAGACGGCGGGGATCTCGTTTACTCGGGAAGGGTCGATGAGTGGAGCGAGTTGTTGAAGGAATGGAAGTGGGACAAGCCGATCTTCATCTCCGTCGGAAACCACGAGTACCGCGGTGAGGGCATAAACGTCTACCACAGGTTCTTCGGCCCGATGGACTACTCATTCGCCCTCGGGGATTACTACTACATCTTCATGGACAACGTGGAGCACGACTACGGGCTGAGCGACGGGCAGTGGAGCTGGCTCAAGGACCAGCTTGAGAGGGCAAAGGCAACTGGAAAGAGGCCGGTTATAATAATGCACACCCCACCTGTCGATCCGAGGCCGAACGGAGACCACAGCATGAACTCCAGGGACGGCAAGAGGCTCCTCGAGCTCATGAAGGAGTACAACGCCTTCGGGATCTTCAGCCACATCCACATATTCTGGAACGGGACGGTGGACGGCGTTCACCTCATAGTCACCGGCGGGGGTGGGGCGCCACTCTACGCCAGGCCCGACGAGGGCGGCTTCTACCACTACGTCAGGCTCGGCATGGGTTCTTCAGGGAGCGTAACCGTGGAACCCATCAAGGTCGAACCCTGACTTTCCCGATTTCCCTCTATTCTATTTATGGCTATATAGCTCACGGTAGTTGGCTATATTCTATTGCGATAAAATATTTATATAGCCAAATTTAGGCCCGTTCGGTGGTACCATGGAGATGTGGCTCCTCATTACGATAATCCTTGGATTTGCTATGGCATGGGCGATAGGTGCGAACGACGCGGCGAATTCCATGAGCACCGCCGTTGGAGCGAGGGCGATAACACCGAAGCAGGCCGTCGTGATAGCCGGCCTCCTTGAGTTCACGGGTGCGTACTTCTTCGGAAAGAGCGTCACCGAGACGATAAGGAAGGGCATCCTCGACCCGACCATGATAAAGGACCCGAACGTTCTCGTCTACGGCTCGGTAGCGGCCCTGCTCGCGGCCACGATATGGCTGATAATCGCCACGAAGTTCGGCCTGCCGGTCTCGACCACACATTCCATCGTGGGCGGAATAGCGGGCTACGGAATGGTCTACGCCGGAACCGCCATAGTCAACTGGGGTAAGATGACGCAGGTGGTCCTCAGCTGGATTCTCTCGCCGATAGTCGGCGCCATAATGGCCTACTTCGTGTTCAAGGCTTTAACCAAGAGCATCTTCGAGAGGAGAGACCCAGTGAGGAGCGCCCGGCTCTGGTCCCCCTTCTGGATAGGGCTGGCCTTCGTGGTCATAGGAACCATGTTCTACATAAAGGTTCTCCACGGAAAGAGCCTCAGAACAGGCGTTATGACGTACGGCATCCCCACAGGCCTGGTGGTGTTCTTCGTAACCTACTTCCTCCTGAGGCTCCGCTTCCCGAGCAGCGACCCCTTCATCGGCGTTGAGTCCATATTCCGAAAGGTCCAGGTCGTTACCTCGGGCTACGTGGCCTTAGCTCACGGCGCCAACGACGTCGCCAACGCCATAGGCCCGGTTGCTGCGGTCTACGCGGTGGCAACGATGGGACTGAGCGGGATGAAGGTTCCGGTTCCGAGGTGGATTCTCGCCCTCGGCGGTCTGGGAATAGCGATTGGCGTCGCAACGTACGGATACAGGGTCATGGAGACCGTCGGAAAGAGGATAACCGAGCTGACCAACACGCGTGGGTTCACCATCGATTTCTCGGCGGCGACAGTTGTCCTCGTCGCCAGCTGGATGGGCCTGCCGATCTCGACGACTCACACGGTGGTCGGAGCGGTCATTGGCATAGGCCTTGCAAGGGGAGTAAAGGCAATAAACAAAGAGGTCGTTAGGGACATAGTAATCTCCTGGTTCGTTACGGTTCCGGTCGCGGGTTTGATAAGCGCGGCCATATTCAAGTTCCTCATGATAATGGGGTGATGGCATGCAGGTGTGGACGAAGCTCTTCGCGAAAAGCCCGTTCAAGCCCCTCATAAAGCATTCCGAGGTGGTCTTGAACACCGTTGAGACCCTTGAGAGGGCCCTCAGGCTCTGGTACGAGGGTGACTACGGGGAGATGGGGAAGCTCGCGGTTGAGGTGGACCGCCTCGAGGACGTCGCAGATAGGATAAAGGAGGAGATAAGGGATTCCCTCAGCTCGAGGCTCATGATGGCCGTCGCGAGGGAGGACGTGCTCATCTACCTCCACATGCAGGACAAGGTCGCAGACGCCGCGGAGGACACCGCCAAGTGGCTTCTGGTAAGGGAACCCGATGGAATTCCGGAGGAAATAAAGGAGGTTATACTCCAGATGGGCACTGAGAGCATCAAGGCGGCCAAGCTCGTCCACGAGGCGATAGTTCAGATGGATAGAGTTATCGAGAGCGGCTTTGCCGACGGGGAGATAGAGAGGGAGTACGGGATAATTCATAGGATAGAGGGAGTTGAGAAGGCCATAGACGAGCTCGACACGAAGCTCATGCAGAGTGTCTTTGAGAACGCCGATTCGATGAGCTGGGCCGACGGCCTCTACATCCTCAACGTGGCCAGAACTCTCAGCAACATCTCGGACAAGGCGAAGGACGCCGCAGAGCGGCTAAGGCTCATGATGAACAAGTGAGCTTCCTATTTTTCTTTTAAGAATTAAAAGGGGGCGGTCAGATGGCTATCATCGTCGAGGTCATCTGGATCTCCGACATCTTCCTTATCTTCTCCGTGATGAACTGGTCAAGGTCCTTGAGGGTGTCGGTCTCCACCTTCACAACGAGGTCGTATTCACCGTAAACGACGTAGGCCTCCTTGACCTCAGGCATGGCCAGAAGCTTCTCCATAACTTCCCTTTCCTTTCCAGCGGCCGTCACCATCAGAATAAAAGCCGTCACCATAGCTACCACCAAAAGTATTTTATCGGCGGTGGTATTTAAGCTTATCGAGGGACATGTTCGAGCACCTCATAAGCAAAGCCAGGCTGGAGGGGTTTTACTCCCACCTGCGCTCCCTCGGATTCGAGGGGATAACCCCCCACTCCAAGGGGACGACGAGCCTGGTATTCAGGGCGAGGTTAAACGAAAAAAACGTCGTGATTAAGCTCCAGCGGCCGGACTCGCCGAGGCGGAACTTCGCCAGGGAGGCGGAGATAATCAAAGCCGTCGAGCCCTTCGGGGTAACGCCGCGGCTCGTGGGTTATGGCCTCTTCGATGGCCTCGAGTACCTCATCAGGGAGTTCGCCGAGGGGGAGATAATACTCCACGCCGACCTTGAGAAGCGCCATCTCTTCGAGATAACCGCGAAAACGGCTCTGCTCGACAGACTCGGCCTCGACCACGGCCAGATCCAGGGCGGAAAGCACCTGATAATCGGCGAGGGCGTTTATCTCATAGACTTCGAGAAGGCCGGCTGGAGAAAGCCCAAGAACCTCACCTCGGCGATGGCGATGCTCTTCCTGAGCGACAACGCAATATCGCGCCGGGTGAGGGGGAAGTTCGGCATCGATGGGGAGTTTTTAAACGAAATGAGGGAAGAACTAAGGAGTTACAAGAGGACCGGAAAGCTCTCAGGCCTTCTGGGGCTTCTTTCTCGCCTTTAGCCTGTCCACGTAGATGGCGAGGAGGGGTATCACCACTGCCATCGCTATGAGGCCCATCCTCGGGTCCCAGAGGTAGTCGAAGGCGAGGATCACCACCACGGCTATGGCTATCATGAGGAACAGGTCCCTGTCGTACAGCCTCGATTTGGCGAGCACGTTCTGCTCCCTCGCGATGTAGGCAAGGTAGGCCGGTATTCCCAGGGCCGCTATGGCTACTCCCCAGTACGTCCTCAGCAGGAGAGCGATGACTATTCCAACGGTAAGTATTATTCCAACGGCGTGCTCCTCCTTCATGCTCTCACCTGAGCCGGGGGTTACGCTTATATACTTTTAAAACTCTCTAATAAACAGGTGATAGCGTTATGAGCAACATCGAATGGAATGAGAAGACCTTTTCTAAGTTCGCCTACCTCAGCGACCCGAGGATAAGGGGGAACCTGATTGCCTACACCCTGACGAAGGCCAACATGAAGGAGAACAGATACGAGAGCACCGTGGTCGTAGAAAACCTCGAAGATGGAACGAGGCGCTTCATCGAGAACGCCTCGATGCCCAGAATCTCCCCGGACGGCAGAAAGTTGGCCTTCACGAGGGCCAACGAGGAGAAGAAGGAGACGGAGATATGGGTCGCCGACGTCCGGACGCTAAGCGCCAAAAAAGTCCTTTCGACCAAAAACGTCCGCTCCATCCAGTGGAACGACGACTCGAGGAGGCTCCTCGTGGTGGGCTTCAAGAGGAGGGACGACGAGGACTTCGTCTTCGATAGCGAGGTTCCGGTCTGGTTCGACAGCCTGGGCTTCTTCGACGGCGAGAAGACGACCCTCTGGGTTCTCGACACGGAGGGCGAGGAGGTAATCGAGGAGCTCGAGAAACCGCGGTTCAGCTCGGGGCTCTGGCACGGCGACGCGATGCTCATCAACGTCCCGCACATGGAGGGCTCCAAACCGGCCCTCTTCAAGTTCTGGGACGTCTACCTCTGGGAGGACGGCGAGGAGGAGAGGCTCTTCGAGCGCGTTTCCTTCACGGCGGTGGACTCGGACGGAGAGAGGATACTCCTACGGGGCAAGGAGGAAAAGCGGTACATGAGCGAGCACAACCGGCTCTACCTCTGGGACGGCGAGCTCAGGCCAGTTTACGAGGGGCCGCTGAACGTCCACGACGCCAAACTGGACGACGGGAAGGTCTACTTCCTGGTCCCCGATGCCGGAAGGGTGAACCTCTGGCTCTGGGACGGGAAAGCTGAGAGGGTCGTCGCGGGCGACCACTGGATATACGGCCTCGACGTGAGCGATGGAAAGGCCCTGATCCTTTTAATGACGGCCACACGGGTGGGCGAGCTTTACCTCTACGACGGCGAGCTGAGGGCGTTGACCGACTACAACGGGCCGGTGTTCGAGAGGCTGAAGACGTTTGAGCCGAGGGGCTTCCGCTTTAAGAGCGGGGACCTGGAGATAGACGGCTGGTACCTCAAACCCGAGCTCAAGGAGGGCGAGAAGGCGCCGGTAATAGTTTTCGTCCACGGCGGGCCGAAGGGGATGTACGGGCACAGGTTCGTCTACGAGATGCAGCTGATGGCCAGCAGGGGCTACTACGTCGTCTTCGTGAACCCGCGCGGAAGCGACGGCTACGACGAGGACTTCGCCCTCCGCGTGCTTGAGAGAACCGGCCTCGAGGACTTCGAGGACATAACGACCGGGGTGGAAGAGTTCCTAAAACTCGAGCCGCAGGCCGATAGGGAGCGCGTTGGGATAACGGGCATAAGCTACGGCGGCTTCATGACCAACTGGGCGCTGACCCAGAGCGACCTCTTCAAGGCAGGGGTAAGCGAGAACGGCATAAGCTACTGGCTGACGAGCCACGCCTTCTCCGACGTGGGTCTCTGGTACGACGTCGAGGTCATAGGCCCGAACCCGCTCGAGAACGAGAACTACCGCAAACTAAGCCCGCTCTTCCACGCGGGGAACGTTAAGGCGCCGGTGCTCCTCATCCACAGCCTCGAGGACTACCGCTGCCCGCTCGACCAGAGCGTCATGTTCTACCATGTCCTGAAGGACCTCGGCAAGGAGGCCTACATAGCGATATTCAGGAAGGGGCCCCACGGTCACAGCGTCCGCGGAAGCCCGAGGCACCGCTCAAAGAGGTACAGGCTCTTCGTCGAGTTCTTCGAGAGGAAGCTAAAGAGGTACGAGGAGGGCTTCGACGTCGAGGAGATTCTAAAAGGCACCGTCCAGACGTGATTTTCTCCTTTTCCTTTCCGGGATTCTTCTACCAACCCCGTCCAGTTCTACCCATTTTATTGCCACGAAACCGTTAAAAACATGCGCGTTGTAGTACGTTGCTACGTCAAATAAACCGGAGGTTCGCCTATGGCCCGAAAGGAAGGTGAAAAAAGGCTTTACTATCACGGCCTCAAGGAGCAGAAGAAGCTGAACGTCTCCATGCTCAAGTACCTCTCGCTGCTGATATCGGTGATAGGCGTTGGGCTCCTTCTGGTGGCCGCCCAGGTGGCGCAGGCGCCGATGGCGAAGGTGAGCGACGTCTACGGGAGCTACATGATGAACTACGCCGTCGTGAGAATAAGCGGAACCGTGGCCAGCGTTCCAAAGGTTTCCGAGAGCGGGGGGAAGCTGTCCCTGACGTTCACGGTGGACGATGGAACGGGGCAGATCGACGTCAGGGTCTATTCTCCCCTGGCAGAGAAGATGATAGAGAGAAACCTCGTGCCCTTCCCGGGGGACAACGTAACCGCCGAGGTCCAGCTGAGGGTGAGGGAGACCTACACCTACGCGATATTGCAGTACCTCGACGGCCTGGAGTTCCTCTCGAAATCGTACTCAGACAACCCCGAGGAGGTTAAGTCCCTCGACCAGAGGATGGCCAACCTCTACGTCGCCGTCGAGGGTGTCGTAACGGAGGTTTCGAACGTCAGCTCCGGGCTCCTGCTCACCGTCGATACGGGTGAGTCCGACGTTACCGTTCTCATCCCACAGGTTCTCCTCGTAAAGAACAACGTGACCGTCAAAACGGGCGACACCGTCCGCGCTCCGGGGGCGGTTTACCTCTACAAGGGCACCTCCCCGGAGATAGTCGTCAGGGACATCGACCAGCTGGAGATCACGCCCGTGGAGGAATCTCCGGAGGTCCCGCTCGCCAACGCGTCGAACTACGCCGGCATGGTCATGAGCGTCAGGGGTGAGCTCGCGGGGATCTCCTACGAGGCGGGCAAGTACGTCCTAACCCTCACGGACGGGACGGACTACCTCGATGCGCTCCTCCCGCGGGACGTCCTCGCGAAACTCGACCCGTTCAAGGTCGGGACAGGTAGCCTCGTCAGGGTCGCCGGAAGGATGGGAGAGGACGGCAGGCTCGTCGGCGCGTACGTCGAGGCCGTTAAGCCGAAGGCCCCGAAGGCCCTCCCGATAGCCGCCGTGAGCAGGGATATGCTGAACCAGGTGGTGCTCGTCAGGGGCAACATCGAGGACATGGCCAACGTCGGCTCGAACCTCAAGCTGATGGTGGACGATGGAACCGGGAAGATAGCCGTCTTCGTACCCTCGGCGAGCGTCTCAGAGTTCTCCAACGAGACGAAGGACAACCTGAAGGTCGGCCTCGGCGTCGAGGTCGCCGGTTACCTCGAGGAGTACCGCGGTGAGCTCGAGGTCGTCGTCTACACAGGAAACGGACTGCACGCCCTCGGAAGGCCCCTCGAGAAGTCGGAGGTCCAGCTCCCGCAGGTCACCGCGGACGAGCTGGGTGGCCACGTCGGCTCCCTCGTTGACCTCGTTGGCTCGCTCGAGGGATTAACGTATCAGAACCACACCTACTACCTCAGCGTCGACGGCGTCGCCGTCTCCCTCCCGAGGGAGCTGGTTCTGGGCATCAACCCGCTCGAGGTTGGGACCGGTAGCAGGGTCAAGGTCATGGGCCTCGTCGCGAGCGCCACGGAGCTGGAGGGCAGGAACCTGACGGTCGTCGAGGCGGTAAAGCCTGTGGAGATGTCTTCATCGGAGGTAACCCTCGATATGAAGGGCCAGCTCGTGCTCGTGGTCGGCAGGGTGACGGACGTGGCAAACCTCAGCGGCAACCTGAAGGTGGTCGTCGGTGACCTGCCGATCTTCGTACCGCGCTCCACCGCGAACGCTCTCTCCTACGTCCCGGAGAAAGGGGACCTTATCAGGGTCGGCGGCTACGTCGAGGAGTACAGGAACGAGCCCGAGGTGGTCGTCTTCAACCCGAACGCAATCGAGAAGGCCGAAATCGGCGGAAAGGTGGAGGGGGCCAAGGTCTCCGACCTCAGGACCGCCGGGGGCCCGGTCTGGCTGCTCGTTAAGTGGGACGCCGTAACGTACAGCAAACCCAACTACCTCCTGAACGTCAGCGACGAAACCGGAAGTGCTTCCCTAATCGCCAACAGGACGTTGCTACCCAATCCGCTTGATGCGGGAACCGGCAGCAAGGTGAACGTCACGGTTGACCCGACGACGATGGAGGTAACCTCCCTTCGGGTGGTGGAGGCCGTTCAGGCGAAGCTAACCGCCACCGGTTCGGTAAGCCTTGACCTCGTCGGAAAGACGGTTGCCGTCAACGGAACCGTTAAGGACGTGGTTCAGCTTGGCGAGAGCCTCAAGCTGACGGTGGACGACGGAAGCGGCGAGCTCGCGGTATTCTTACCCGGCGCCGCAGGAAGCGTTCAGGTAAAGGAGGGCGATAACGTCCTCGTCTCGGGATACGTCGAGGAGTACAACGGCAAGCCCGAGGTGGTGGTCTACACGACCGACGCGATCCGCGTGGCGGAATCCTCCGGGGGAACCCAGAGCATCACCCTCTCCGAGCTCGATGGTGCGAGCGGCCTCGTCAACCTCACCGTTACGTGGGACGCTCTAAGCTACGAGAAGCCCAACTACATCATGAACGTCAGCGATAAAACGGGAAGCGCCTCGCTCACGGTCGATAGGTCCCTCCTCCCCAACCCGTTCGACGCGGGAACCGGTAGCGTCCTTCAGATAACCTACGACGCGGACAACAAGAAGGTCGTTTCACTCAAGGTTCTCGAGGCGAAGCCCTCCCCTGAGGTCAAGACCGGCGAAGTAACCGCCAACCTAATGGGCAAAACCGTGGTGGTCAGCGGGACCATCGTCGACCTCTACCAGGGAAGCACCTTCTACAAGCTCACAATTGACGACGGAAGCGGTGGCCTCGTCGTCTTCATCCCCAAGAGCTCGGCGGGCGATAAGACGTTCAGCAAGGGGCAGAAGGTCAGGATAGGCGGCTACGTGACGGAGTACAGGGGTACGGTAGAGGTCGTTCCCTACATGAGCGACGCGATAGTCATCGAGTGAGGTGATGGCCATGCTCCCCCTCTCCAACATTTTGCTCTGGTCGCTGGCCGGCGTGCTGTTCGGCTCGCTCATCTCGTGGATCCCGGGATTCCACATCTTCAACATAATGGCCCTGCTTGTGGCCGTCTTCGGGGTCGGCGAGCTCATGCCCCTTCAGGCCTTCCCCTTCTTCGCCATAGGAGCCATAGTGGCCTACGCCTACGTCAGCGCGATATCGAGCGTCTACTTCAGCGTCGCCGACGAGAGCGCGGTCTTTCTCCTCTTCCCAACTCAGAGGTACCTCCTCCTCGGCAGGGGGCACGAGGCTGTGTTGTTATACCTCATCGGCGCGGTCTCGGGAACGCTGATACTCGTACTAAGCGCCCTCCTCATCTTCCCGAAGGTGCTCCCGCCGATATACCAGGCCACCAGCCCCTACATCACCTACTTCCTCACGGCCATAGTGCTCTTCATGTTCATGAGCGAGTGGCCCAAGGAGGGCGACAGGGGGAAGACCCCCCTCCAGAGGCTCTGGATGGCCTGGAAGCAGATACTGGCCGGGATGTTCGTCTTCTTCATCTCGGGGGTCCTCGGCTTCCTCGTGATGAACACCAACCTCCTGCCGACCACGAGCGCCTACACGAGGCTCACGCCGATGTTCATAGGATTCTTCGGGATGTCGTGGGTTCTGCTCAACATACTCTCCAACCCGCCCATGCTGGAGCAGGTGCCCGACGATAGGGTCGAGAGCAGTCCCTACAACATCGCCAAGGCCAGCTTCGGCGGCGCCCTCGGAGGGACGATAGCCGCGGTATACCCGATAATCACGGGCGGTATGGGGGCCCTCGTCGCGGGCCACATGACGAGCCAGCGCGGCGACGACGCCTTCATCATCAGCCAGGGTGTCAACAGGGTCATCTACTACGTCGGCGCCTTCACGCTCCTCTTCCTGCCCAACCTCAGGCTCACGAGGGGGGCGGCGGCCTGGCTCGTCAGCTCTATGTACACGCCGAAGAGCTACTCCGAGTACCTCGCGGCCGTCGGCGTTATACTGCTCAGCGCGGGGATAAGCTTCCTCTTCACCTACTACATCTCCAAATTCCTCGCCAGGAGCTTCAACGTCGTCCACATCAGGAAGCTCTCCTACGTCGTGGCTCTGGTGCTGATAATAATCTCCTACGTCCTGACGGGCCCAATGGGCGTGGCGGTACTCTTCGTCTCGACGGCGATAGGCATGCTGGCGGCGGCCTTCAACACGAGGAGGAGCTACTGCCTCGGCGGCCTCATACTGCCGGTGCTCATTAGCATGACGGGGCACACGGGGGCTTTCATGCACCTGCTCGGTCTGGGGTGATGAAGATGAGGGGATTCACTCACTACATATCTGGACTCGCGGCGGCCACCTTCTTCCCGGCCCTCGTGGCCGACCTGAGGATGGGTATCCTCATCCCTGTCGTGGCGGCGGCCTCGGCCTACCTGCCCGACTTCCTCGACTTCAAGTTCGGCAAGTTCTTCTGCAGGAGGGACTACGAGATAGACCCTGCCCCCTGGGACGAGAAGAAGCACTACGCGCCGAAGCTCGTCAAGGTCTCGGAGCTGAGCGAGGAGAACCGCTACCAGTTCTTCGCTGTCCAGGGAAGGGTGAGCGAGATAGTCGAGAGGGGCGAGGAGACGCTCGTCTTCAAGGTGACGGACGATAAGGGAAACGTCAAAACCGTCGAGAAGCCATACAAGAGCATAATCTTCAGGCTCAAGGACGATACGGGAACCGTAACCGTGGAGGCCTTCGGGGAGGACTACGAGTTCTTCGAGGAGGAGTTCGGCGAGATCGAAGTTGGGAAGGAGATGCTCGTCTTCGGCTACGTTGACGTCGATGAGGACGGGGTGAGGATGGTCGTCTCCGACGCCCCCCACCCGCAGGGGATAGCCGATACCATCGCCAGGGCGATAGAGGAGGCTTACGAGAAGGGCGAGACCATAATCAAGATACACAACGTCCGCCTGCCGGGGGACGTTTACAGGAGGTTCCTCGTGCACCTCGACCCGCCGAAGAGGGAGGTCCGCGTCGAGATGGGCCCGATTGTAACGCCCGGCGGAGTCTCCATCGGCGGCGAGGTTCCGGAGTACAGGCGCGTCGGGATAGCGAAGGTGAACGTGCCCTTCATCAAGACGTATCCCAAGCCCACGCGCATCGATTCGTTCTCCGGCCCCGAGATAGCCTTCAGAAAGGCGGAGTTCAGGGGTAAAACGGTAGTGAAGGACCGCTTCCTGCCCTGGCACCACGGCTTCAGTCACTCCCTCACCGCGGGCTTCCTGGCGGGCGTCATAATCTACGCCCTCTTCGCGCTCCTCGGTTACAACCACTCCCTCGAGCTCGGGCTCGCGTCCATGATAGGCTACTGGCTCCACGTCTTCGAGGACCAGCTCGGCTTCATGGGCAGTAACCTGCTCCCGCCGATAACCAAGGACGTCGTTCCGGGTTTCAAGCTCGGGGAGAGCGGAAGCGGTCTCAACAACTTCTCCACGGCCTGGCTCATGATAGCCCTCATGATATGGAACTTCAACCGCTTCACGAACCCGAGGCCGATTCCCATAGCGGACTGGAAGCTGCTGCTCCTCCTGATCTGGCCGTCGATAATAGGCTACGCGGTGGCGATAATCAAGAGCTTCAAGATCAGGAGGGAAGTGGCCCGGCTCATGGACTACTACACCAACCTCGACGCCTTCGAGGAGCTGGAGGAGGTCGGCGGCATCTGAACCCTTTATTCTTTCTCAGACCTTTTCTCCCCCGGCTTCCTCGCCACGACCCCGAGGGCTTCCGGAACGCGTCTAACCCCGACGAAGCCGACCTCCCTCAAGCGCTCCATTACGCCCCTCTGGAGGTCCTTCTTCCTGTATTTCTTCCCCGGGTTCCCAACGTAGTGGAAGAGCCTCCCGCCGGGCCTCAGGACGCGGTAGAGCTCGCGGTAGAACTCGCCGGAGTAGAGCTGGCCCGCCAGGGAGAAGCGCGGCGGATCGTGGATCACCACGTCGAAACTCCCGTCCCTGAACCTCCTCACGACCTCGAAGACATCCCCCTGGATCACCTGAACCTTTCCGCCCGTGAAGAGCTCCCTGCTCCACGGGTTTATCCGGGCGAGCTCTATCACGTTTTTATCCTTCTCCACGGTTATGACGTAAGCACCTCTCTTTGACGCTTCTATCGCCGTGTAACCGAGCCCCATGCAGGTGTCAAGGACGGTCTCACCCTCCTCCGGTTTGACCGCGTTCACCTTGTTCCTCGTGTCCTGGAGGGGGTTCACCTCCTTCGTGCGGTGCATCCTGATGCCGTTTATCTCTATCGTCGGCGGAATCGTCGGGACGAGCTTGTAGAAATGCTCTCCAGCTATGGCCGCCTTGTAAACGCCGTTCCTGACGAAGTAAACGCTCTCCCCGTCCCCCGCTATCCTCTCAATGATCTCCCTCGAAACGCGCGTTCCGTCCGGAAAAACGAACTCATCTCCGTCCACCTTTATGGGCCACGAACGGTTCGTTTTCCTCAAGTCGAGGTTCAACCTTACCTCACCCTTCGCAAGGAGTAACCTTCTCGCTTCCCTCGCCGTCAGAAAGTAGAGCTCCTCCATCCTCTCACCGTCTCGTCCTGTAAGGGGGAAGAATAAAAACCTAACCCACGACCCTCTCGAAGACGCGCTCGAAGTTCCCGAAGGTTATCGCTTCGATTTCCCTTTCGCTGAAGTTCTCCCTCAGCCTCTCGATCAGCGCCGGAATCTTCGATTCATCCTCAAAGCCCTCGACGCTCCTCCCGCTCCAGCCCGGGAGGTAATAGACGAAGTCGAAGCCGAGGCCGACGTGTCTGTAACCGGCCAACTCCACCATGTAGGCGATTTGCTCCACGTACCTCTCCAGCGTCGGCCTCTCCGGGTGGACGAAGCTTGGAATCGCCACGGCCCCGACTACCCCGTCGCGCTCGGCTATCGCCTTGATTTGCTCGTCCGTGAGGTTCCTCGGGTGGTCGCACAGGCTTTTGGCGTTGGAGTGCGAGGCTATCACCGGGAAGGAGGTAACGTCGAGTGCGTCCCGGAAGCCGGCCTCGTTGATGTGGCTCAGATCGAGGACTATCCCGAGTTCCTCGGCCTTTCCGACTACCTCGACGCCGAAGTTGGTCAACCCACCGCCGGTTCTCTCGAAGACCCCGTCGCCTATCGCGTTCCTCAGGCTCCAGGTCAGGGTTAGGACGCGGAGGCCGAGGTGGTGGAAGACCTCGAGGAGGCCGAGGCTCTCGCCTATCGGTTCCCCGCCCTCGAGGCCGAGCCACAAAGCCACTCTGCCCCCTTCAACGGCCTCTTTCATTCCCTCAACGTTCCTCACGAGTTCGAAGCGTTCACTCTCGGCAACGTCCCTCAGAAGGGCGTTCAGAACCTCGAGGCCGTAGGTTGTTGCGTCGCCCCTCCTCTCAGGCCGGGTCCAGATGGCCATGACCCGCGCGGCTATAGTCCGACCAAAGAACCGCTCGAAGTTGCCCTCCAGGACGCGGGTCCTTCCCTTTTTCCGCTCGTCGTAGACGAACGTCGGTAAATCCGAGTGAGCGTCGAATATCATGGTCTCACCGCTCTTCCCCTATGGCCCCTATCTCCATAATCGTTTCGGCCTTTACCTCAGGGTCGGGTATGGCCCCGGCGATTTCCCGGGCCTCATCAAACTCCTTCCTCTCGGCCAGTTTAAGCGCTATGGCACGGAGGGCGTCGCTCCTCTTCCGGACGTCCTTTATGGCCCTTGCGAACTCGAGCGCCCGTTTCAGGCTCCCGAGTTCCGTCAGGAGCGCGGCTATCTTCTGGACGTTCTCCTCGGTGAAGCGCGGATTCCTGCAGCCCTCGAAAGCTCTGTCCACCACATCAGGGTACTCCAGGCTGTTCATTCTCTTCATCCAGAGGGCCACTTCGAGCTCCCCGATGAGCCTACTGACGCCCGTGTAGTTCCTTCCGATGAGTGCGAGGGCGTAGTGGTACCTTCCCTCGAGGAGCGCCTGTCGTATGGAGGGCAGGCCGACATCGTAAACCGTCTCGGCCAGCTCTATCTTCTTCTCGACGACGGCCGCGCGCTGGTTGACGTGGAGCTTGTCGAATATGTCGAAGGCCATACGGTAGAGGGGCAGGGCCCCATCCGCGGGTAACCTGTCCCCTGCCTTCTCGAGGAGGTTTCCGATCCTTATTATGCCGTCCACCTTGAGGCTGTAGCTCACCTCAGCCCCCATTATCGTGTCGAAGGCGACGTCGAAAAGCTCGATGGCGCTCTCGGTATGACCGGCGAGGGCTAAGTGGTAGGCAAGCTCTGAGAGAAGGGCCCCTCGCTCTATGGGATCCCTTACGCTCTCCGTTTCGTCTATGGCCCGGGTAAAAAGGTTCATGGCGTCCTCCTCGTAGCCCATTATCGAAAGGGAAGACGCTATCGTTGAGTACGCCACGATCCTGTCGGTCGGATCCTTGAGTTTCTTCGCGATGTACATAGCGTCCTCCACGATGTCCGGGATCCACTCCTGCGGGCCATCGCTGAGGTGTATGGCGAGGGCCACCTCCGTGAGAGCCTCGATCCGGTCGAGGGGATCCTCTAACTCGTGGATCCTGGAAAGGGCCTCTTCGTAGTAGCCCTTTTCAATCAGAAGCTCAATCTCCTCCTTCGCCATCATCCTAACCCGTTGGTTTATTCTAAATCCTTATAAACCTTCCCCGGTCATTCCAGGCGAGGAGATATGCTGACGCTCGCCCTTTACAACACCTACGACCCCAGGAAACTACACGAGGCCCACCTCCGGGCGATAGCACGGGCCGGACCGATAGCCAGGGCCTACGGCTTTCATCTTGCCCTCGTAGGCTTTCCCCTCGAGGGGAAGCCGCTCGAGGTGGCCCGGGAGGTGAGCGACCACACCACCATCGGTGAAGGGGGCAAGTACCTGATTGAGCTGGCGGAGGAGAACCGCTTCCACCTCTTAGAGTTTCCGAAGGGAGGTTTCCCGCCGCAGTTCGGGGTTCCGGTCGCGACCACGAGGAAGCCGGACGAGGGGAGGGAGATAACACCGCTCGAGCTCGCGGAGAGGGCCTTTAGGGGTGAGAGCTTTTTACTGCTCATCGGCCTCGGCAGACACGGCCTGCCGAAGGAAACCTTTAAGACCGCCCGCTACCACATGGACATCACCGGGAAGAGGGTGAGCCTCGAAACCTGCACCGCGATGGGGGCGATAGCCGCGAGGATAAGCACCCTTATGGAGGCCCTGAGATGGAGGAGTCGTGGAAGAAGGATTTAGCGTGGGCTGTAATAGCCCTGCTTGTCGTCTTCGGCCTTGAGGTGGGGCTTAGGGTTGGTCTCCACACCGATTCACCCCTCGTCATCGTCGTCAGCGGTTCGATGGAGCCTGTCTTTTACAGGGGCGACGTCGTCCTGCTCAAGGGGGTGAGCGAGGAGAACATCGACGACGTCAAGCTGAACGACGTCATCGTCTACAAGCGCCCCGGCTACGAGTACCCGATAATCCACCGGGTTCGCGCCATAGAAACCGTCGAGCTCGGCGGAAAGGTGGAGAAGTGCTTCGTGACGTGGGGCGACAACAACTGGGCCCCCGATCCGGACTACCCAACGCCCTACGGGATGGTGCCCTGCGTCCCGGCCTACGCCGTCGAGGACAAGGCGTTGATGGTCTTCCCGAAGATAGGACTCATACCGCTCATTATAAGGGAGCACCTCGGCCTGGGATGATGCGAGGGTAGGTGGCTGAGCCGTGATGAACTAATCGGCCCCTGACCGGGTTTTAACTTTTCTTTCCAACCTTCGAGTCAACCGGATCAGCTCAGTGGTGACCGCTCTCCTCACCCCTCGGAAGGGCTTGGGCCTCATCATCGCTGGACTTAAAAACGTCCTCACCCTTTTAACCCTGGTGATTGCATGAGGTTCATCCCGCTCGTAGTCGCAAAACCCGAGCTTCAGATGGCCATAGACGAGGCCATACTCCGGGCCAGGATGGAGGGCAGGGTTCCCGACACGGTCAGGCTCTACGCCTTTTCACCGAGCTCGATAACCATCGGAAGGTTCCAGAGCGTCAGACACGACGTCAATCTCGAGGAAGCAAGGAGGCTTGGAATTCCCGTCGTCAGGAGAATAACCGGAGGCGGGAGCGTCTTCCACGACGAGTTCGGGGAGATAACTTACTCCGTAGTCATAGGCGAGGACTACCACCCGGCCCTGAGGAACGTCGAGGAGAGCTACCGATACTTAGCCGGCCCGCTCGTCGACGCCCTCGAGGAGCTCGGTCTCGACGCCGGCTTCTCCGGCCTGAACGACATCGTCGCCAACGGCAAAAAGATAAGCGGCTCCGCCCAGACGAGGAGGAAGGGGGTCATTTTACAGCACGGCACGTTCATGTACTCCACCCGTCTCGAGGTACTCGCGAGGGTTCTCAGGGTATCGAAGGCGAAGCTCTCGGACAAGGGGGTCTCGAGCATCTGGGAGAGGGTCACGACGCTGGAGCGCGAGGGGATAAAGATGAACCGCTGGGAGGCCTACGAACTGTTGAAGGAGAAGTTCTCCGCCGCCTTCGGGCCCGAGGAGGGGGAACTGACCGACTACGAGCTCGAACTCGCGGAGAGGCTGGTGGAGGAGAAGTACGGGAACCCCGAGTGGAATGAGATGCGCTAAGGTAACCTCCAATTTTTCCCTATTTCAAACTTCTCCACCATCTCGTGGAACAGCTCGTCCTCGCCGAGCTCTTCCCTCAGTCTCCTGAAGTTCTCCTCGAGACGTGATAGTCTTCCTTTCGAGCGCTTCAGCATGGAGTTGCCCACGTCGATGGCGAAGCGGAGGTAATCCTCACTCACGAGGATCTCCCCGTCCCTTCCGAGGGGGACGGTGAGGTACTCCGTGGCGTTTATCTCGACGAGGTAGCGGTTGGAGATGACCTTGAAGGTCGTGTACTTGAAGCCGCTGGCGAGACCGAGTTCGTGGAGCATTTTGGCTTTTTGCAGGTCCTCTGCGACGACGTGAAAGATGGGTGGCTGGCTCTTGAGGAATATCAGGCCCCTCTCCGCCTTCCTTAGGGACTCCCTCGCTTCCCCGAACTCGATCGGCCTGTGCACCTTTACGAGCCACCTGCTCAGTGGCTTCGCTCCCAGGGCCGGCTCCTCGATGATCCCTATCCTTCCGGAGCACGAGCTGGTCGTATAGACGCCTTTAATCGAGTTGATGAGCAGTAGGAGGCCGATTATGTCGCCGTCAACTTTGTCTTCCCTCATGGCGGTGAAGAGACTGTGAAGGGCTTCGCGCTTCGCTTTCATATCCGGACCCCCATAACCATTTTATTGCCTGAATCTTTCCCCAGCTTCCCGTTGTGGGATGTAAAAGGTCTCAGCTCCCTCTTTCACGCCTCTCCGTCGAAAACTTTATAAAGCTAACCCAAAAGGTCTATCTGGAAATGGCCAGGGTGGTGTAGCCTGGTTAGCACAGGGGACTGTGGATCCCCTAGCCCGGGTTCAAATCCCGGCCCTGGCCCCATAACGAACTTTTGGAGAATCACAAGCTTTTCGCCAGCCTTTTAAAAGGCCGATGCCCTAAGTGATGCCCCTTCACCGGTGATGGGGCCTTCACTTCGGTGGTCGAGGCATCTGTTTGAATTGAAGCTTTCACCAACTTACCCACTTTTCTAGTTGATGTTAACCTTTAAATTCCCTTAGTATCACGCTGTATTTGGTGGAATCCATGTTCGAGCGAGTGATAAATAGGCTCATGGAAATACAAGCTCCTGCCACTCGTAAACTTAAAATTCCTATTGCGGGAATTAGAGCGTTTGAGGCTATTTTGGAATCCAATGAAATTTTGAACGTCACCACAGTTGTTGATCTGGCCCTAAGGGAGTTCTCCAAGTATTCTAAAGGTGATTCTCAGGTAGCTTCTGATTTCGAGAAAATTCTTGTTAGAGAATTTTCAGGGTTAAATAACACAAGACTACTTAAGAAAAAAGCCAGGGCTCTCAAAGAAATATGGAAAATTGAAGCCAGAGAGTTGGGCTATAACTACAAGCGAAATAAATGGTTGTCCATACGCGTTACCGAAGAGGAGTATGAGATTGTTTCCAAACAGGCACAGAGGGAAGGATTGGACATATCAAACTACATTAGGAAAAGGCTGGGTCTTGAGTACAAATTATGAATATTATGTTGCACCAAAAATTTTATATTTGTGTTGCACGTAATCTTATCGAATGTCTTATTAGGGAGTAATCTAAATAACAGCTGGGAGGAGGCAATCGATGGCGGAACCTATCCTTAAATGGGCTGGAGGGAAAAGGCAGATCCTTCATGAGATAGTTGCGTTAATGCCAAAGGACTTTAAAAGTAGGACGTTCCACGAGCCGTTTTTTGGGGGTGGCGCGGTTACTTTCTGGATGGAACCGGATAAGGGGACTATAAACGACATAAATCCCAAGCTCGTAAACTTCTACGTCGTTGTTAGGGATCACGTTGACGAACTAATTGAAGATGCAGAGGAGCACAAAAATGAGAAGGAGTACTTCTATAAGGCCCGTGCGGAATTCAACGAGATAGTTAGAACGGGGTTTAAGATTCCGAACATCAGGCTCGCAAGCCTGCTTTTGTACTTAAACAAAACCGCCTTCAATGGGTTATACCGCGAGAATAGAAATGGCGAGTTCAACGTTCCGTTTGGTAAATACAAGAACCCCAGGATAGTGGATGAGGAGAGACTAAGAAAAGCCAGTGGAGTCTTAAAGAAACTGGACATTTACAACGAAGACTTCACTTACATCCTGAGAGCCGCCGGGCCCGGAGATTTGGTTTATTTTGATCCCCCGTATCACCCAGTTTCAGAGACGGCCAGTTTTACCAGCTATTCGAAGGAAGATTTCAGCAAAGAAGATCAGAAACGCCTTAGGGATGTTTGCCTTGAACTTCATGAGAGAGGAGTTTACTTTATTTTGAGCAACTCCTATGTAAAGCCCGTTCGTGAGCTGTATGAGGGAATAGATGGACTTGAGATACTCAAAATCTACGCAAAGAGGCCAATAAACTCAAAAGCCGATCGCAGGGGGGAAGTTCCCGAAATGCTCGTTACAAACGTCCCTCAGGAATTGAGGGTAGGCAGAGAAAGGGCAAAGCTCCTCGTTAAAAACGGTGGATCAAGGACTTCGGTGACTTCCAGATCTCTTGTTGAGTATTTAACCGTTGTAGAACGATCTATTTAAAAAGTTCTGTCTTCTTTTTAACACTTGGTGACGTTCGTGAGGGTAGACGACGTTTTTGAAATAGTTCAGGACCTGAGACCTGCAGAGATAAAGGAGACCAAAAGAGGGCGCAGGGTTCTCGGAGAAGGAGGACGGGCTCTGCTCTACTCCGGGTCTAACGGAACCAAAGTTTACATCGTCAGAACGGACAGGATATGTCCAGGAGATTTCAAGGTCGTTCTTCAACCGGAAGGAAAGAAGGAATTTGCTCCGACGCACGTCCGGTTGTTCTTTGATCTGTATCTCAAGCGGATAAGCGACGAAGAGCAGGCAAACTCTATATTTCTGGCATTTGAACGCATCAATCATGGCGAGGACATAAATAAAGTTGTAGAAGATATAAAAGGCATAACATTTCCTATGGAACTCGATCCCTCTGATATAACGATTTTCTATGGCTCACTGCTAATGGCCGAGCAGGACTGGAATTATAGCGACAGAGGATGCAAAGAGAGCAAACTTGACCCACCGAGGGAGTTCCTCATGAGGTTTATACGATGGATCGCACAGAGTGAATATGGTGATATTGACAGGATAATAACAACAGCCGTTCGAAATAGGCCAGCACCCGAAAAATACGGTGTTTCCCTTTTTGAGCTTTGAAAGGGTTAGACTACCCTACTTTCCTGGAATTTTTGGAGCCTCTCTCCTTTCTCCGGCTTTCTGAATACGAATAGATGCTCATGGGAGATTAGATAGAAGTCCCTCTTTCTGGTTTTCCACGGTTCAGTTCCCCGCATATGATGCTGGACCTTTATGATGTCCTCTTTTAGTATAAACCCCGCTTCCAAAAACGCTTTCATGACCCTAAACGCTATGGGCACATAATGCCGGTGCCGCCTTGTGTCCCCCATTAGAATAGCCGCGTATTTTCCGGGTTTTAATACTCTATAAAATTCTTCAGCGGCTTTTTTCATTTCCAATACGAAGTCATTAATTGACTTAACATTTGATAGATCTCCGTCAACCGGAGAGCCCGCTTTTTTTGTATATCCGATAATTCCAGCGTAGGGCGGGTGAGTGGCTATCAGATCTATGCTCTCATCTTCAAGTTCGTCCAAGTTTCTTGCATCTCCATGGTAAAGGCGAATTTGGGGCTCCACCCATTCAACGTTCTCCTTCATTCCAAGATAAGAGCTTAGCGTGGGTTGCGCCTCTTTACGCGGGTCGTACTCAAAGTTTAACCTGTCCCACGCCACCATTAGGGCCTCATAGTTTATATCGACCCCGATCCCGTGCCTTCCAAGCAGTTTGCATTCTATCAGCGTTGTCCCGCTTCCAAGAAACGCATCCAAAACGGTATCTCCCGGTTTTGTATACTGCAGGATCAAGTTTCGTGGAACCTGAGGCGCCCAGTTTCCCCTGTATTTTGCGTTTGCATGATGAGTTGCCCATTTCCCCCGGTCTGGAAAGCTCCATACGGTTGTGGTTTCGAGCTTGAAATTCTGCGGTTGGAAAGTTTTAATCAGAATGGGCCTTCCAATCTCTATCTTTTGGTTTCCGATAATTACATGATCGTGCTCTTTTATGAATTCAAGGTACTCCTCAAACGGAACTTCCCTCATATTTGTTCCTCCATTGCTATAGTTTGCTTAAGTTTCTTATAACTTTCATCTAGCCCCCTCTTTGATTCTGTGGTGAACGGGGTGTTCGAAGTGATGGGTGATGCCCCTTCACCGGTGATGGGGCCTTCACTTCGGTGGCGGGATGTGCTCAGATCAAAGAAGGGGAACGGATAAAATCAAAGCAGGCCCTCGATCAGCCTGTAGTCCTCCTCGGGTATCTCCCTCATCGCCTTGCCCATCAGATGCCCGCTCCAGCGCTTCTTGTTGGTGATGAAGCTGAGCTTTGGAATCAAAGGCTTAAACTCGAGCTCGCCGAGCTTTACGGGCTTTATCCTCACCCTCAGTGGATAGGTCTCGTTGAGGTGCGGCGGGCTCTTGAAGATCTTCGTGGAGTCGGTGTAGGGCTCGCCCACGACCTCGAAGATTCCAACGATCTTCGGCTCGAGGATTTGCTTATCCTTCCTCTCCTGTTTGACGTAGATGATGAGTCTGTCGCCGGGCTTTACCCTGGCGATGGTGTTCCTGTGCCTCTTCGGCACGCCCCAGACGTTCTTCTCTTTTATAACTTTCCAGTTGTCGCGGTTGGTTATGCAGAGCCAGTACCTCATTGAAATCACCATTTCCATTTAGTTACTTTAATGTAAATAGCTTTTGCGAGATACAACACTGCAACTATAATGCCCCCAATAGAGACAATGATCAACAAGAGCATTATCGTCTCAACCATAATCAACCGACACGTTGAGTTTTACACGAGTTGTCGAGTTGACTACAACCTTTCCTCTTGCTTCCCCCTTCCAGCACATCGGAAACGAACATTTTTCAGCGGTAATTTTGTATTCCTTGGGACCAAGTTTGAATCTGATTCTACCAGCTTTCCCTGTCTTGTTAGAAACGACAGGTTTTGGGCTTTTGTATCGCTTGGGGAATCTATCCATCAGGTACGTGCTGAAAATCCTCACGTTCGCCCCTGAAGCTTTACCATAATATTGTCCTCCAGCTCCCGGGCTTTTTTCTCAGGGAACGCCCTCTTAACTTCCATCCAGAAAGCGGAAGAGTGGTAAGTCGTCCCGGCTTTGAGATGGGCGAGCTCATGGACGAGCACGTAGAGTACCTCCTCGTCTCCCAGTTCCAAAACGGAAGGGTCGAGGGTAATAGTGCCGTATCTGAATGAAACCCGGGCGATGGAGGTCTTCAGAGGCCTGACCTTAACCTTCACCGGTCTCTGGCAATCCAGGAGGTTTTTTGCCCGCTCAAGCAGTTCATCTAACATGTCTGCGCACCTCCGGGATAATCGACTCCTCCACGAGCCTGTCGACCTCCTTTGAAAGCTCACGATACTTCTCCAGGTTTTCAGCGCTCATGACGTCCATAATGTCAGCTAAAAGTGCCATTGAGAGCCTCTTAACGGCTTTTGGGTTCAATTTTTTGAGCCTTCTGAGCTCTTTTTTGAACCTCCGGAGTTCAACACCCCCGAGGCCCAGGTAATTCACCGCGTAGAACTTAACCGACTCGACGAGCGACTCCTGCCACGTCCTGCCCGCTTTCTTCTTCTCGTATTCATCGGCCTGCTTTTCGAGTAGGGAAACCTGCCTTTTGAGTTCCTTGAGGTCTATGTTCCTGTTGAGCCACTGCTCAAGGAGACGGTTGAGCCTCTCAAGGATCGCCCTGTAAACCGGATCGTGGGCGTTGTCCTCCGCTTGATAGTACAGCCTGTAAAAGCGTGCGACCGTCTCGAAAGACGCTTCGCTCCCCGAGAGTTCGCCGAGCCTCACCCTGACGAGCTCCCTCATCGGGCCGACTTCCATGTTCTCGTGCACGAAGCGAAGCAGGTCGTCCCAGAACTTGCTCTCCTTTCCGGTGAAGCCGATCAGTCTAACGAATGCGGAGTAAACGGCCCCAACGGCCATCATGTCGTCCATGTAGGCCAGCCTCGCAGGATGCGCCCCGAGGGAACGGTACATAGAAACGACCTCGCGGAGGTTGTTGAAAAGCTTCACCGCCCTCGGCTCGTTGCCCTTAAAGTAGAGAGCAATCGGTGCGAGCACGTTCTTAACCCGATCCATCTCCGCCTCGAGCTCCTTCCATCTCCCCTGCTTTCTGAAGGCCTTGATGATGTCAACCTCTATCCCAACTCCGGAAAGCTCTTCCTTAACCCGCTGGAGTTTATCCTCGAACTCCTTCACCCTCTCCCCGATGCTCTTCGCGAAGTTTCTCCGGAAGTCCTCGAGCACCTTGGGATCCTGCTTAGCCAGCATCTCGTAGATACCTTTCACCCTGATAACGGCCGGCAGAAGGCCGACGCCATCAACGACGAGCCCGGTCTCCTTGTTCGGGTAGGGTCTGTTAACCCTCGTCACGGCCTGGAGGAGTCTGTGCCCAAATATCGGCTTGTAAAGGTACATCACCCTCAGGATCGGGGCGTCGAAACCCGTGAGAAGCATGTCGGTGACGATAAGTACCTTGGGGTAAGCCTCCTCCTGGAACATCTCCACGATGAGTTTGTTGATGGTGTCGTAATCCTTTTTCTGGAACTCCCTTCTCGACTTCAGCTGTGCTTTGAACTCCTCGATGACCTCGCTCTTCTCGTTGTGCTGGTAGGTCATCACAACCTCGGAAAGCCTTTCGGCGTTCCGGCAGAGCTCCCGGAAGTGCTCGGCGACCTCAACTTTGCCCCCGTCCTCGAGTTCCTCGACTTTAGAGCAGAAGTACTCCCTAAACGCTTTATCAAGGGCCCGCTTGAAGTGAACGCAGGCCTCCCGGTTTACTGCAACGACCATCGCCTTGAACTGGAACCCCATCGTGTCGTCGTAAATCCGTTTGGCGATGTACTCCGCGAAGCGCTCGATTTCCTTCGGGCTCTCGAGGAATACCCTCGACTTCCTGAGCTCCTCTGCGAGTTCCCTCGAGCTCATCTTCAGGCTCTTTCTCCGCCCCATGAGAAATGCCTCGACTTCCTCCGGGTCGTTTAGCTGGTAGGCCTCGATAAAGGCCTTGAGCTTGTTCTCGTCGAGGGCGATTGAGACACTTTCTTCCTCAACGACCTCGTGGGTTATATCGAGGGTGAAGCCATCCCTAATTGAATCACTTATGAAGTAAACGTCGAGGAAGTACTCCCCATCCTCGGGATAGGCGAACTCCTGGAACGTGTTCCTGCTCCTCTGGAATATCGGCGTCCCTGTGAAGCCGAAGAACATCGCCCGCGGGAAAAGGGCCCTCATCACGGAGGCGAGCCGACCGTACTGGGTGCGGTGGGCCTCGTCGATCAGGAAAAGAACCTCAGGTTTTTTAACAGCCCTCTCCGCCTCGAACTTTTCACCGTCCCTGGACTTCTTCACCCTCACGAGGTCCCTGAACTTTCCGTACTGGAACTTCTGAATCGTGGTTATGTGGATCCCGGTGGGGATGACCCTTCCGGTTTCCTCGCTCTTCATCATCTCCTCGATGCGCTTCCTCAGCTCGGAGATGTTCTTTACGACGTCGAAGTGCTCCCTGAATTCCCTGTCCTCGACGGACTCAAAAACGCCCGAGTGCTGGGTCTTGAGGTCCGTCCTGTCAACGACGAAGAAGGTAACCGGGTTTCTGCCCTTGTACCTGTTGAGGAACCAGTTTGCCACGAAGAACATTATGAAGGTCTTTCCGCTTCCCTGCCACTGCCACACGAGGCCGTTCCTCTTCTCACCCTCCATCGAGAGGTACTCCTCGATCCTCCCGATGATCCTCTTCGTTGCCCTGTACTGGTTCCAGCGCGCGATGACCTTGATCCTCTTTGCGCCCCTCCCGTTCCTCCTGAAGAAGAAGGTGTAGTACCTCAGCACGTCGAGGAGCCGCTCGGGTTTGAGGAGATCGAAGACGTCGGGTTTCTCCTCGTCGGGGTACCTCCACTCGAAGGCGGGGGCGCTTCCGCCGGAAGGCATCGTAGGGGTGTAAAGCTGTTTGTCCCCGTAGGCGACCCCGAACTGGACGAAGCGGAAGAGGGGCTTTGAGTACCTCTCGTACCTCCGTATCTGGGCGAGGGCCTCCTCCTCTGTGCCCTGAACCTTCGACCACCTCCTCCAGTCAACGTCCTCAAGCTCGATTATCCCCCTGGCCTTGGCCTCGATTATAACGACAGGAACCCCGTTGATGAAGAGGGTGAAGTCGGGCTTTATGTTGTCCGGAGAGCCCGGAAACTTCGCCTCGTGGAGGAAGAAAAAGATGTTATTAGTAGGATTATCATAATCGATGAGCTTAACCCTGTCGTACCTCCCGAGGGAGGTGAGGGAAAGGCCGTACTTGAGGTACTCGAGGGTCTCAACCTCCCCCGCGGATTCGAGCTTTCTCCTTATCTCCTCCCAGACCTTCTCCTCTTCCTCCTCCGTCAGGTTGGCGAAGAAGGAGCCGTTAAGCTCCCGGATCTTACCCTCAAGGATGTTCCAGAGAACGAAACCGCCGAGGGAACCCTCAAGCCCGCTGTAATCGGAGACCATCTTATGCTCCTCTATGTTGAACCTCTCGTTGCCGTCCTCCCATCCGATGCGGAGGAGGTTATCCTTAATCTCACCGTGAACGACCCCCTCGGGTATCAGCGCCATACATCTCACCCCTACCCCTAATGGTCACCGGCGTAATTAATAAACTTAATTAAAACGCGGGGACTGGAAAGTCTCAAAATTCCGAACGATTTTATAAAAACGTTTGAGTTTTTGAGACACCGAAAGGTTAATAAGTTTAAACTTTAAATTTATAATAGAGAAATGAGGGTGGGGGTCGCCCGGAAGGGGACTAGCCACCCGACTCGTTACAACTTTCTAAGACTCTTCTCGTTGATTAGTCTCTCAAAGATAATTTTATCCCGTATCATTCCAATTAGCTCCCCGTTTTTATGTTGATAGTGGAGGTAAACGATGTTGGCCATTGCATCCGCAAGCTGGAGGCCAGCCCGTTTCTGCGAATCATCTGGAATAACATTGACTGAATACTTCTTTACAAGTGACTTAGAGACCGGCCCAGAATATTGATTCCTGTCCACCACAATGGCCATCCGGGGTAGATAGGGACGTAAACCCGAAACTAAAGCTCCATAAAGCTTTATGGCCGCCAAACTCTTGTTGTGCTTGCTCTTGTCCAGCCATACCTGTAAACCTCCGTCGTTCTTTGAAAGAACAACGTACGCGACACTGAATTCCAGTGAAGAGAGCAATTCTGTGGCCCCAACTTTTTCATCGTACGATAGATCACTGAACTTAAGTTCGGGAAGAGCGAACGTTTGGGATATCCTCCGTATCCGGGTTTCAATTGCATTCTCATTGCAGAGCACGGCGGCGAGTGTAAAGTACCTCTTTTTGCTCTTACTGCCTCCGAGGTCACCGCTCTCGTCCACAAAAGCTTGGGTTACCGTCATTTGCTTAACCCCCGGGAAAAAGGGCGAGGGTTTAAAACCTCATCGGACTCTGACCTCCCCCGTCAGGAGCTTCTCCATGACCGCCTTCTTCATGCGCTCGAGCCCCGCCTTCTTCATGCGCTTGGCCTCGATGGCCTCGTCGATGGAGCGGAGGATCTCGGCGATCTTCTGCTGTTCGGGGAGCGGTGGGAGCGGGATTTCAAAATTCTGAAGGGCTTTTTTAGTTATGCCCTTAAATGTGGATCCACCCCCAAGCTTCTCCATTATCGGCTTTGCGAATGCTAAGTAATAAAATAGGTACATATAGTCAATTTTTCTTAGATTTGGCCTAATCGCAGCTAGCCCCCTTCCGATACAAAGCTTGAATGGTGCAATATTCACATCCCCCACGGGTGCTCTGACCGATATTAGTATGTCATTTTTGTTGGCTATCTTCTTTGGCTGGGTGGTATATAAAAGCGGCGTTGGATATAACCTTCCAAACTCTGCACTTCCCTGTAAAAAAGGCAATCCTTCGCCCTTTTGGTTATATGTAGAGGAAGGTGGAGACTGCCCCATAACTACCTCAAAATATTCTTTTTTTCCGAGCTCAACAACCTCCCACTCCGCCGGGATCTTCACCCTCCGCCCGTTCAGCTCAACCTCCTTAAACCGGGTGTGGTTTACCCCCCTCGTGAGCAGGTGCTCCATCGCGCCCTTCCTGAGACGTTCGAGCTTTGTAATGCTATCCTCAACCGCTCCAATCGCCTCGTCGATGGAGCGGAGGATCTCGGCGATCTTCTGCTGTTCGGGGAGAGGAGGAAGGGAGATTTTGAATTTCTTAATCGCATTGATAGTTAAAGTCTTTCTTGTTGCACCTGGGGACGCTATTTCCATTCTTCTAATATACGGTTCAAAATTTAAAAGCTGCTCAAGGAACTCTCCTGAGACACGGTCTTTTTTTAATTTTAATAATGCAAGACCTACAAAAATACTAAATTCGTAATCTACATCAATTAATTTAGTTCTACCGATAGTACCACACTTCGAAATTAAAATATCTCCCTTCTCGGGTTTACATCTCTTTATTAGTTCTCTATGCTCTTCCAAGGAAATATACTTTTTATATTGGGAAAAATCAAAACCTGGCCTGAATGGTACGATATTTTGCGTAGAAATAAATGGAATCCCCTTATCGACATATTTAGGTGTTTTATGAGTACCATCTGTTATTTTCTTGCATACCTCTCCAAGCTCAACAACCTCCCAATCCTCCGGAACTCTCCCGATCTCGGTGTCCTTAAACCTCGTCTCCCTGTAGAACTCGAGCTCACTCATCGCCCATCACCCTTATTATGCCCTCGATGTAGACCTTCGCCTTCCCGACCAGCTCCCTCTCCCTCTCCTCGACCTTCCTGAACTCCTCGAACTCCTTCCTCAGGTCGATGTGCTCTCCCTCCTCCTCCGGAAAGACGTACAGCGAGACGTTCAGGTTGTAATCGTTCTTCCGTATCTCGTCGAGCCCCACGACCCTCGAGAAGCCATCCACCTCCCTGAACCCTCTGAAGGCCGTCACTATCTTCTCGATGTGCTCGGGGGCCAGCTGGTTAAGCCTCCTGACGTCCGGGTGCCTCCTGAACTCCCTCGATGCGTTGATGAAGATCACCTTCCCCCTCCTCTCCCCGGGCTTGTTGGGGTTGAGCACCATGATTATCCCCGGCGCGCCGGTGTTGTAGAAGAGCTTCTCGGGGAGCAGAACCACCGCCTCGATGAGGTCGTCCTCAACTATTCCCTGCCTTATGGCCTTCTCGGCCCCACCCCTGAAGAGGGCCCCGCTGTCGAGCACGACCCCGACCTTCCTCCTCGCGTAGTGGAGCATCAGCTGAACCCACGCCCAGTCCGCCGACTGTTTCGACGTGTAACCGTACCTGTAGATGTGCTTTATCCTTCTGTCGCTCAGCCTCGCCTCGTCGTAGCCGTCCTGGTTCCACGGCGGGTTCGCGATGACGTAATCGGCCTTCCCGTCCTCGACGCCGTTCCTCCTGAGTTCTTCCTCCCACCGCGGGTTAACGAGGCTGTCGGCACCCTCGAATATCTCGAACTCCTGGATGCCGTGGAGGATGAGGTTGAGCTTCGAGAGCGCCGCGGTGGTCTCGTTTATCTCCTGACCGTAGAGCATTATCGCGGGCTCTGCTCCGGGATCCTCCTTCTTCACCTTCTCCCTGACGTAGCGGTAGGCCTCGATCAGCATTCCACCGGAGCCGCTCGCCGGGTCGAGGACGTCGCTCTCATCCTCGATGTCGAGGAGCTCGACGAGGAGCCTTATGACCTCCCTCGGCGTGTAAACCTCCCCCTCCTTGGCCTTCTGGGGGGCGAAGTAGGAGAGGATCCACTCGTACGCGTCGCCGAGGATGTCGCTGTCGAACTCGGCGAAATCGACGCGGTTGAATATCCTAACGATCTCCTCGAGCTTGTGGAGGTTGTCCTCCTTGATGAAGCCGATAAGACCGAGAACCTCGACGAGCTTCTTCAGATCGGAGAGCTCCTCGTTCATTTCGGAGATCTTTATCAGGGCGTTCGCCAGCTCCTTGATGCTCTCCCTGCTCTTGACGACCTCGTGCCAGGTGTAGAGCCTCCCGCTCTCCTCATCGAAGAGCCTGTAGTAACCCTTGTTCGTCAGGAGGTAAGCCTGAATCTGCGGTTTCCCCTCCTTGATCAGGTTCTGGGCCCTCTTCATCCAGCGGTCGCTTATGGCCTTGTAGAAGAGGAAAACGAGCAGTGCCTTGTAGTCGAGGCCTCCCCTTATCTGGTCCGCCGCCGCCTTGAGGAGGGATATCAGCCTGTCGCGGGTTACCTTCGTCTCGCCCGGGAAGGTGAGGCTGTAATAGGTCTTCCTGAAATCGTAAACGTCCTTCCTGGCCCTTAGCAGTCCGGCCTTTCTCAGGATCGAGAGAACTTCGCCGACGTTCTTGGTCGTGAACTCCGGCTCGTCTTTACCGGTTTTCTCCTGGAGTTCTTTCCTTTTCATCTCGAAGAGCTTTTCAACGTCCTCGGGGGTGAATTCCCTATCCCTGAAGTGCTCCTTTATCAGGAAGTACCTCCTCACGACCCAGGGCTGGAGCTTTTCGAGAATCGCCCACTCGTCGGCACCGTTCTTGGGTTTGGACTTGGACCTCGCCATGTGAAACACCTGCATGTTACTACACCCACCAGCTTAAAAAAGTTTCGATTAAGTTGGCTTAAATAATAAGTTAAATTGATTTGACTTATCAAGCTCCCCGGAAGACCAAAATACTCAACGTTGACCATGTGCTATTCTCACTATAAACGTTGGGGTCCCCTTTACCGGGTTGTTCAGCATCCAACACCCTTAAAACCCCTGGCGATTATATCCACCCGGTGAAATCGATGTCGTGGAAGGAAAAACTCGGTCTCGTTCACATCTACACGGGAAACGGGAAGGGGAAGACGACCGCCGCCCTCGGCCTGGCCGTCAGGATGCTCGGCTCGGACGGGAAGGTCATGATAATCCAGTTCATGAAGGCCCCAAGGGTTTACGGAGAGCAGAGGAAGATAGAGGAATGCGGAGCTCGTATAGAGTCCTTCGGCCTGCCCAAGTTCGTCCACGGAAAGCCGGAACCAGACGACATAGAGGCGGCTCAAAAGGCCCTCCAGCGGGCCAAGGAGGTCGTCTCAAGCGGTGAGTGGGACCTGGTGATCCTCGACGAGCTCTGCGTCGCCCTCGGCTTCGGGATGCTCGACGTTGGGGAGGTTGAGGAGATGATAAAGAACAGGGCCCCCCACACGGAGCTCGTCCTGACGGGGAGGTACTGCCCGGAGGGGCTGTTCGAGTTAGCGGACTACGTAACCGAGATGAGGGAGGTGAAGCACCCCTACGGGCGCGGGATCCTCGCGAGGAGGGGCGTCGAGTTCTGAGATCTCCTTTCCCCCATAGTTTCGACGTTGACCGAAAAGTTTTTTAGTTAAGAACGCTTAAGATAACCCGGGAAGTTTTTAGTAACAATTCTTTAGAAAAGGGGGTGATGGAATGAGCGAGCTCATCGGCCAGATCGTTCAGGTTCTCAAGGAACAGGTCGTCCAGGACACCGTCGTTCCAAGGAACATAAGGCGCGCCGCGGAGCAGGCCATAGAGGCCCTCCTCGACGAGAGCAGGGAGCCCGCCGTGAGGGCGGCCGACGCGATAGCCATCCTCGAGGAGGTAAGCGAGGACCCGAACATGCCGATGCACACGAGGACGATAATCTGGGAAGTCCTCGGTGCCCTCGAGCAGGTAAAGTGAGCGTTTTCTTTTCTACGCTCATTTCCCTGCGTTTGAGGGGAAAGGCGGTGCCACGGAAATAAAAACCTCCCGGCAGTTGGTGCTATTCTTTTCTCGTCAGGTACCAGAGCTTCGCGCTCTCCTCCACGAGCTCGGCCTTATAAAAGGCTTCCCTCAGGCTCCTTCCGACGGTCACTATACCGTGTCTCTCCATTATCGCCGCGTCGGAGTTCTTTATTGCTTCGGCCACCACGTCCGCCAGCTCCCGGGTTCCGGCGGGCCTGAACGGCGCCACCGGGATCCTTCCGAGGTATAGCTCGGCTTCGGGCGTTAATATGGGCAGTTCACCCTTCACAAGCCCCGAAACGGCTATGGAGTAGGGCGGATGGAGGTGCGCTATGGCCTTTACGTCTTCCCTCTCCCCGTAAACCTCCAAGTGAAGCCTGTACTCGGATGAGGGTCTCACCCCGGAGATCTGCCTTCCGTTCATGTCGATCACGGCAACCTGCCCCGCCGTCATCTCGTCCATCACGGCACCGGTGGCCTTTATGAAGACGAGGTTCCCGGAGCGGACGCTGAGGTTTCCGCCGAAGGCCGCGGTGAGACCGCGCTCGTGGGCCCTTCTCGAGTACCTCACCAGCTGGGACTTCAGGATGCGGCTCATGGAATCACCCAAGGAGGGCTTCCCCCGGGGGTATTTAAGATGTCCGCTCGGTGGCCGTTACGAACCCGCCAAAGTGGTCTATTGAACACCCAGAGGTTCAGGAAGACCGAAGGCATCACCCCGAATCGCCAGGTACCTCATTGTTGCCGGCCGGGTTCTCCCCCCTCCATATCCTGTAGGCGTAGTACACCAGGCCCGCGTAGGCCAGGTGAACGATACCGAGGGGAATCCAGGCCCCCCTCAAACCCAGTTTCCAGTAAACCAGACCGTACGAGAGCGCAAAGAGGGCCGCGAGGTAGAGTAAGGGGCCCGCCAGACCTTTCGAGAGCCCCTTGAACAGTTTTCCACTGGTTTCAGGATCCCCAAAGGTAACCACCCACATAAAGAGGGGCACCCAGAGGGAGTCGGGAGCGTTGTAAACAAGCCCCATGAGCAGCATGAGGGCCATGCCCGTAGCCCACAGAAGCACAGACCCGGCCCAGACCCCCCAGCCGCGGGAGAAGTTGCCCACGGTTATCCTGTAGGCGTACAGGACAACGAAGAAAAAAGTAAAGCCGAAATAATAGAGGAACAGCTCCAACGGATCCACAGGATTGCGGTCAGCGACCGGCCGCGGGTCCATTTTCACGGTGTACACCACGGGTTTTTCCATCTGGTCCAGATATACCCTAACGGTTACCGGCGTTCCGGGTTCACGCGGGCTTTTTTGGAGCCTCCTTTCAAGTTCATCGTTAATCGGTATCGTGAAGGTGAAGAACCCGGAGGAGTTGGGCTCGAGGTCAAGGCTACGCGGTTTTGGAACCACCAAGTTGTGGCTCGTACCATCATCGTACACTTTAGCGTTGGCAAAGTAGACATCCAATAACCGGATCCTCCAGGGGGCACTTCCCGAGTTCCGCACCGTGACGTTGCACGTTACCGAATCCTCGCCCTTCGTGATTAGTTTGGGGGCGCACTCCATCCACGCCGTCAGGTGATAACCGGGGCCCGAGGCCACCGTTACGTTCTGGGGAGTGGCAGAGGAGAGGGTTAAAAGACCCACCCCGACGAGGAAGGCCACCAGGATCCCGCTCCATCGTCTCATTATTCAACCCCGAATGAAGGACGCGCCGGGCCATAAATACTTTTCCCTTCCAGATTTCGCGCACAATCAGGAAGGGTAAACAAAAGACAGAAAACCAAAGCAGTCACCACGGCACGCTCTTCCAGCCCATCCTGTAGGCGAGGTAGTTGGCGCCCCAGTGAACGAAGGGGGTAAAGAGGAGAAGGAAGAGCATCTGGCCGCTGGAGACCGTCTTAACCGGATAGGCGAAGGCCAACGCGCTTATTAGGAAACCCAGCTGGTCGAGGCCTACGGCTGGAGCACCCCTCGGCAGGTTCACGCGCCGCTTGATGAAACTACCCGTGAGGTCCCCGATGAGGGCGCCGAACGAGAGGAGAAAAGCCAGCAGAACCGCGGTCTTAAGGCTTCCGTAATAGCCGGGGGTGATGTAGTACTGGAGGACCCCTACAAGGGTGCCTATCGTGACCCCCCCTGCGAGGCCCCTCCACGTCTTCCCATCGCCGAGGAGCCTCCTCCCGTCGCGCCAGGTCCTACCACCGTCTATCGGCCGCCCGCCGCCGACGAGAACCGGGGAGGCGTTGGCGAAGTACGCCGGGAGGACGTACCACAGCGCCCAGAGGAGGGATGAAAGTGACCCCATTATTCCACCCAGCCTGAGTATCCGGGGCGGGTTTTAAAGCTACCGCTCCCCGCCCGATTCGAGGCAGTTCAGGAGCCTCTCGAGGACCACCTCGTTATCGTGCTCGAGGAGGAACGCCAGGATCCTCTCGACGAGGGCGTTCTTCCTCATGACGAACTCAATCGCCTTCCTTATCGACTCGGCCTCCTCACCATCCTCTCCCTCAAGCTCCTTTAGGGCCCTCTCAAGGTTCATCCGGGTCTGCCGGACGTCCTCAAGTAGGCTGGAGTAGTACGTCGCCCGCCTCCAGTCCCTCAGGAGCTTTGGGACGGTGTAGTAAACCTTCCTGTCGCCGGGCTTTTTGAGTCTCACGACGAGGCCCACCCGCTCCATGAACTTGAGGGCGGTACTCACGTGGGAAAGGGAATAACCCGTGGCCTCGGCTACCTCACCCAGGCTCAGGGGATCCTTCGCGAGGAAGAGAACGCCGTAGATGTAACCGTAAAGCTCGTTGAGACCAAATCTCCTCGCTGCTCCAGCGAAATGCTCCATGATTATCCTCCGGGCCTCTTCGATTCCCACGGCCAACACCCTCTTCTACGTCGCTTTTATGTCATCGTCGAAACGAAACCAGGCAATCAACCGAGGAAAGGTTTTTAAGTTTTTTATATTTAAAACTTTCGGAAATTTCCGAAAATTGGGGGAGAGGCTATGGATCCACTAAGGGCCACGGCGAGGATCATCGTGAGGTACAGAATCGCCTTCGCGCTTGTGGCGGTCTTCCTCTTGGTTCTCTCGCTGTACGGCATCCAGAACCTGCGTTTTGAGAGCGGTCTCAGGGGCATGCTACCTGAAAACCACCCGGCCATAGACGACTACACCGCCCTCCAGAACGAGTTCCAGGGCGGGGATAGCACGCTGATAATGGTCAAGGTGAGCTCGATAGAACCCGGGGGCGTTTACGACGTCCGTGACCCAGGGGTCATCGGGGCGATTTACGATCTCGAGCAGAGGCTCAGGAAGAGGGCGTACGTGACGGACACCGCGAGCATCGCGGACGTTTACATTCAGGTTCTGGGAAGGCTTCCCAATAACGAGGAGGAAGCGAGGTTCGTCCTGGACATGCTCCCCCAAGAGGAGAGGTACCGCCTCGTGAGCCGGGACTACACGACCACGATAATAGCCGTGACGATAAACCGGGAGGAGAACACGAAAACCCTCGTGAGGATCCACGATGATATAGAAAAGGACATAGAGAGCGTCAACTTTCCCCAGAACGTCGAAGTCATCCAGACAGGGAACGTGGGGATAAGCTACCGCATACTTGAGCTCCTTCAGAGTGACCTGAACAGCACGATGGCGATAGCCCTCATCCTCGTTCTCGCGCTTCTCCTCTACTTCTACCGCTCCCCGGTAAAGGCCGCCATTCCGCTGATCCCACTCCTATTTGGAGTTACGATGACGCTCGGTTTCATGGGGATCATGGGCATCCCCCTCGACCTGGCGACCACCACGGTCGGGGCGATGATGATAGGAATGGGAATAGACTACGGGATCCACGTGACCAACCGCTACTACGAGGAGAGAAGGAGGGGAAGGAGCGTGGAGGAATCAGCGGAGGAGGCGGTGGCCGAGACCGGAAAGGCCCTCCTTGGAGCGGCTTTAACCACCATAGCCGGCTTCGCCGCGATGTACCTCTCAAGCATACCCATGCTCCACCACCTCGCCACCGCCCTGATCCTCGGTTTAAGCCTCTCGGCGCTCAACGCAGTTGTCATAACCCCCGCGGTCATAATCCTTGAGGAGGACGTGATGAAGCGCCTGAGGGGCCACCACGTCCTTCCGGAGGTCCGCTCCAGCTCGGGGTTGGTGGCTAAGGTCTTCCACGGCCTGGGGGAGGCCATAAGGAGGAAACCCTCGGTCTTTCTGACGGCGGTCCTTCTGATAACCATCCTTTTCGGTTACGGGGTGACCCGGGTGACGACGGAGGTCAGGCTCGAGAAGATGGTCCCCGAGGGGGTACCGGAGATAGAGGCCCTAATCGACATCACGAACAATTTTGGTGGCCAGAGTGAGCTTTACGTCCTTCTCAAGGCGGATGACGTTAGAAACCCGGCGATCGTGAGGGGGATATACCGCTTCGAGAACGAGATAAAGGCCGATTCCGATTACAACGGTGTCATTGATTCGGAGAGCATAGCCGACGTAGTCAGGGACAAGTACGGTTACATCCCGAACGACAGGGAAGAGATATCGGAGGCCATAAAAAACACGGGGCTCGTCTCGGGCGACTACTCAATGACCCTTATCAAGTTCAAGGGGGACTTCGGGGGTTCGATGGACGACTTCAGGAGGATAATGAGGTACTTCGAGGAGGAAACGACAAGGGCCGAAGATACGGAGTTTCCGCCGGGGGTTGAGCTCTCCCCCACGGGGGACACTTACCTGAACTACGTGCTCGACGGGATCACCAGCGTTGAGATAAACCGCGTATCCACTTACGGAACCCTCTTCGTCGTGCTTATAGTTCTCCTTCTCTTCAGGCGTCCGAAGGTTTCGGTGGCGATGATAACGCCGATGTTCCTCGGTGCGCTCTGGACCCTCGGTTTTATGGGGCTCGCGGGGATTCCCTTCACCCAGAGCCTGGCCGGGGTCATCTCTATGATAGTGGGGCTGGGCGTGGACTACGGCATGCACCTCACCCACCGCTTCCTCGAGGAGGTGAAAGAGGGCAACCCCAGGCCCATAGTCACGTCCGTCGAGAGCGTGGGGCCGGGCATACTGGCCGGGGCGCTGACCACCGCCGGGGGCTTTTTAGCGTTACTCGCGGGCGAGCTCCCGACGATACACGACTTCGGAAAAACACTGGCCTTTGGAATATTCGCGTCCATGTTCGCAGCCTACCTCGTAACCCCCGCCTTATTACAGATCTTTTACGGAAGGAACACCGGAGGTGATGGAGAATGAGGAGGATAGGATTGACCGTTGTTCTTATCCTTATAACCGCTCTGTTCTCAAGTGGCGTGAGCGCCTCAACGGGGAGTCCGCTCTTCGAGGGGTACCTCGACAGGGGCGAGGCCATCCTGGTTGGCCCGCTCCTGGTCACCCTCGTGGACACCCAGAAGGACTACGGGAGCGGCGACTACTACGCCTTCCTCTTCGTGGTGAAGGACGGCAGGATACTCAACGCGGAGTACAGGACGATACTGGTGCCTGATCCGAACAAGATAAACCGCCTTCTCCTCAACCCGGATTTCCTGATGGCGATGGCGGAGACGCAGGGCTACGACGTGGCCCAGTGCGAGCAGTACGTGAACAACAGCGCCGCTTTCAACGCCTGCCTCCTGGCAAACGCCGCGGGTTTCTATCAGTGGCTGAACTCCGCGTCCCCCGGGGAGATAGCGGAGGCCGTTGTAAAAACCATCGAGGAGCACCCGGAACTCGGTATAAACAAGGAAGACGTTCTGATGAAGGTAACCTACCCCGACGTAACCCCCGTCCGGGAAGGAGAGACCGTGGAGCTCAACGTCGACAACCAGACGGTTTACGTTACCGCCAACGAGGTTTACCCCAATGGCGTCAGGATAAGCATAAGTGGACCACCAGAGTGGAGGGCGGCGACCGCACCCGGGATGGTAGTTTCAAGCGTTGAGGTACCGGATACGGTCCATCCCGGGGATACCGTCACCGTTAAGGTCCACCTCAGGAACGAGGGTGCTCAAAAGGTGCGCTACCTTAACGTCTTCGTCACCCCGACGCCGATGGGCTTCAACGACAGCTCCTCGATAGCGAGCGCGGTCTCGATGGCCCTGAGCCAGAGCGGGATGTCGAAGAGCGTCTTTTACCCCGAGGGGAGCGCCGTTCAGTACATCGAGTACCTCGAGGGCAAGGAGAACGCGACCCTGACCTTCAGGATAAAGATAAACCCGGACGCGGACGTTGGAACGTATCCCCTCTACGTTGGCGTCGCCTACTTCACGGGTCTCGGCTCAACCATGCGCATGATGCAGGGCTACAACTTCGTGGCGCTAACCGTCAAGAAGCCCAGAGCGGCCTTCGTGGAGATAACCGGGGTTGACACCTCACCGCGGGAGATAAGCCCCGGGGACACGTTCACGGTCCGCTTCACCATCGAAAACACCGGGGAGGAGCCGGCAAGGGCCATCGGCCTGAAGATAGAATCCTACAAGGTGCCCGTGCAGGGGGAGGTAAAGAACGTCGATCTCGCCGCCCTCTCCGGGCTCCCGGTCCAGGGGAGCGAGCAACTGAGCCAGAGCCTTCAGGACGCCCTCAACAGGATCATGGTCGAGCTCGCCAAGCAGAACGTGGAGGCGTTCCTGCCGGTTGGGGAGGACAACGTGAAGTACGTGGCGGAGCTCGGACCGGGGGAGAAGACCACACTCGAGTTCAGGGTCAAGGCCAACGACAGGCTTGAGAACGGGGTCTATCCCCTCAGGATAGGGCTGGACTACCTCACCGAGCCGAACGGGGAGGAGATAACGGACGAGAGGCTCGTCGGGATAGACGTTACGGGAAGGGCGAAGCTGATACTCTCGAGGGTCTCCACCTCCCCGAACAGGATACTCCCCGGAACCGACAACGTGGAGGTGGACTTCCAGGTGGAAAACGTCGGCACGGGGACTGCCGGAACGGTTGTGGCCAGGCCCATGCCGGAATGGCCCTTCTCCTTCAGCCAGAGCAGCGAGCAGGTTATCGGCCTGGGGAGTCTGGGGAAGGGCGACTCGGCGAGGGGATCCTTCAGGATAAACGTCGCCGACAACGCCAGCTCCGGAACCTACGAGATACCCCTGCTCGTGACGTACACCAACGACCTCGGGGTGGAGAAGAACACCACCCTCATGGTTCCGGTCATGATCGGTGCGAAGCCCGATATAGAGGTCGTGGGGGTTCACCTCAATCCCGAGCCCATTCAGGGGGAGAGCGTCAACGTCTACGTCGAGCTGAAGAACACCGGAGGCGAGAAGGCCACGAGCGTGCTCATCGAAGGCGTCGTAAAGGCGGATCAGCCCTTCAGCCTGGACAAGAGAACGGACTACGTGGGCGACCTGGAGCCGGGCCAGACCGGCGAAGGTGTGATAGTCCTCAGCATCGAGAAGGACGCGATTCCCAAGGACTACAACTTCCAGCTGCGCATAAGGGCCGTCGGAGACCCCAACCAGGGGGACGACAACGTCTACGTCTTCGAGAGGACGATAACCATCGGAGTGAAGGAAAACACGAAAAGCCAGACCAACCTGAGGAACCTGGCAGTTGTGATCGGTGTGCTGGTTATCGTGGCGGTGCTCTACACGTACAGGAAGAGGGTCGGGTAAGCCGGAAACGTTTAAACCTCCGGGGAGAATAGGATAACGGGTGAAAAGGGATGAACTGGAAGCTCCCGGTACTCGGCCTGGTGCTGGTGGTCATGGTATGGCTGGGCTACGTGATTTACGCCGTCGTAACGGCCAGCCCAACGGTTCACGCCAGCTGGGGCTACGTTGACGAGAACACCACCGAGTTATGGGTTAACGCAAAGCTGGACAAACCCCTGCTGGTTCCGGTGGAGGTGGACAACCTCAGTCTGAGCCTCGCGGGAATCCCCGTGGCCAGGGTCGCGAGGTTCGACTACAGTGCGACGAGACCGGATATAAGCATGGCGATAGCGATAGACAACCGGAAACTCATCCGCGCCCTCGTGGCCTACATGAACAACGGCCAGAGAGGGGAACTCGGGATTCACCTCGGGGGAAAGTTCCTCTGGGTGATACCCGTTAACCTCGACCAGAAGGAGGAGGTGAGCGAGGACATCCTTTCCCACCTGAACTTCACCACGGAGAGCAAAGAGCTCGCCGGCGGGCTCGTTAAAACCCCCGCTCTGGTGGGGACGAAATTTGAGTGGGTCGGGGAGAGAAACGGTGAGGCAGTTCTCATAGCCCACATGAAGCTCTACAACCCCAACGGCTTCCCGGTCCCGGTGGGAAAGGTGAGCTTCGATGCCTACGCCAACGGAGTCAGGATAGGCCAGGGAAAGAGCCTCAAAACGGTGGTTATCCCGGCCAGAGGTTACGCAACCGTGAACGTCGAGACTCTCATCGACGAAAACGCCCTCCCAGGCGTCTGGGAGGCCCACGTGAAGAACGGGGAGATCAGCAGGTTAAAGGTCAACCTGTACCTGGACATAACCGCACTCGGGAGGGACTACCACATAAAGCTGATAAGCCGCGAGGAGACGCTGGAGACGGACATCATAGGCACCATAAACGGCATGCTCGAGAACCTCTCCCTCGGATGAAGGTTTTTAAGTCCCCTCTCTCTTCTGTTTTCGGTGAGAGAAATGAACGTCAGGGAGATCCACGAGTTTCTCAACGGGATGTGGGAGAGCATCTTCACCCTCAACGAGGAGCTCAGGGAGGAACTTGGGAAGAGGGGGTTTCAGGTTGAGGACGTCGAGGAGGTCTTCGGAGCTTACATCTTCCTCGACGGCGAGTGGAAAGCGATGAGGTACCCCCACCCGGCCTTCGAGATAAAGCCCCAGATGGAGGCCGGCGCGACGCCGGAAAGCTACTACCTCGTCGTGGCCGTTCCGAGGGAGAGGGTAAACGAGAACTTCGTCGGCCTGTTCCTCGAGATATTCCCGAGGAGCTTTATATACGGGGCGAGCGATTTCCTGAGCGACGTCTACAACTGGAGGCGCGACGGACGGGTTTCCCCCACGGAGGTTCTCGAGAGGATTGAGAAGAGCGACGAAAACCTCTTCCAGTTCGAGGCCAACTTCGGAAGCGCGGAGGCGTTGAAGCGGGGGATCCTCAGGGTGATAGACCTCGGGGAGCGCTTCGGTATCTTCGACCTCTGAGGTGGGGCTATGAGCTACGAGGAAGCCTTCCCGGCGGAGCTGAGGGAGTACTATCAAAGGCTCTTCGGGGGAGAGGCGGAGGAGATAATGGCGTCCCTCAGAACGCCGGTGGAGAAGTACTACATAAGGGTGAACACCCTCAAGACGAGCCGTTCGAAGCTCATGGGCATCCTCAGGCGGGAGGGCCTCAGGCCAAAGCGAAGTCCCCACCTCAAGGAGGGGATCTACTTCGAGCGCGAGGGGCCGAACTTCCCGGACGACTACGAGCCCCACCTGCCCGTGGTGAGGGCCAACAAGTTCGCGAGCGAGAGCGTTTACCAGGGGGCGATGCTCTACGCTCCCGGCGTCCTCCAGGCGGATAAAAGGATAAAGCCCGGCGACGAGGTGGAGATAAGGGACCCACGGGGGCTTCTCGTCGGGATCGGGATCGCGAGGATGAGCGCAAAGGAGATGGTGGTCTCGACGAGGGGTCTGGCGGTGGAGGTTACCCTGCCCAAGTTCAAACTCCCGAGCCTGAGCGAGCTCGAGAGCTTTAAGAAGGGCCTCTTCTACGCCCAGAGCCTGCCTTCCATGGTCGTCGCCCGCGTCCTCGAGCCGAGCGAGGAGGAGTTGATAATCGACATGGCCGCCGCGCCGGGGGGAAAGACGAGCCACATCGCCCAGCTGATGGAGAACCGGGGCGAGATAATAGCGATGGACAAGTCAAGGAACAGGCTGGGGAAGATGGAGGAGGAACTCAGGAGACTCGGAGTGAAGAACGTTAGGCTCGTCCGCATGGACTCGCGAAAGCTTCCGGAACTGGGAATCGAGGCCGATAAGATACTCCTTGACGCACCGTGCACCGCGCTGGGGATAAGGCCCAAGCTATGGGAGAGCAGAACCCCGAGGGAGGTGGAGGCGACGGCGCGCTACCAGAGGCACTTCATCAACGCCGCGATAAAGTCCCTGAGGAGGGGAGGGGTTCTGGTCTACTCCACCTGCACGCTCAGCTACGAGGAGAACGAGGGTAACGTGCGGTACATCCTCGGGAAAGGTTTAAAGCTCGAGGAGCAGAGCCTCTTCATCGGGTCGAGCGGCATAGGCATCGAAGGGGTCCAGAGGTTCTATCCCAACAGGCACCTAACGCAGGGGTTCTTCATAGCCAGGTTCAGGAAGGTGTAGCCATGGACTGGAGGAAGTACTCCATCTTGGGCATCGGCCTGCTCATAATCCTGCTGCTCCTGTGGTGGGCCGGGGTAGGCGAGGTGCTTGGGATACTCAGGAAATCAAGGCTCGAATACTTCCTGCTGGCTGTTCTGGCCTACGTTCTGGCCGTGATCATCTGGGCCCTCCGCTGGCGAGTTCTGCTGAAGAGCCTCGGCATCGACGCCCCGATGAAGACGATAGTCGGCGGCCTCTTCGTTGGGATCTTCGTGAACAACGTCACGCCCGGAGCGAGGGGTGGGGGAGAGCCGGTCAGGATGTACTACATATCCAAGAGAACGGGCCAGCCCTACGGCCACGTCTTCGCGACCGTAACCATGGACAGGATAATGGACCTCATCCCGGTTGTGGTGATGCTCCTCCTCGCGACGGTTCACGTTTACAGGCTCGGCTCACTCACCCTAACCCTGACGATATTCCTCCTGGACGTGTTCTTCGCCGCGGTGGTGCTGGCCACCGTTGGGATCCTCCTGAGCGAGAGGAAAACCAAGGGTATCCTGTACTGGTTCTACCGCAGGTTCCAGAGGATAATGCCTGGAAAGGCGCTGAAGTACGAGGAAAAGTTCATCAGGGCCGTCGAAGTCGACGTGCCCCGCTTCCAGGAGAACTTCAAGCTCCTCATGAAGCACAGGTCGGCCTTTCTCATCGCCCTCCTCTACTCCTTCCTCTTCTGGTTCCTCGTTCTGCTTCGCTCCTACTTCATATTCCTCAGCATAAACCGGTCGATAACCCTCCCTGACGTCATGGTGGTGCAGACGATAGGGATAGTGGTCGGGATGTTCTCCCTCATACCCGGCGGGGCCGGGTTGATAGAGGCCATAAACTCCACCGTTTACGTTCTCCTCGGCATAAACAAGGACGCGGCCGTAACCGCGACGCTCCTCGAGAGGCTTATCTCCTACTGGGCCCCCACAGCAATAGGTGCGGTCGTCACCGCCCACTTCGGCGTGAGGGTTAGGGCCGGGAGGCAATCGAACGGAAAGGGAAAGGTATAAATCCCTCCTCCGGCATCATCTAAGTTAACACCGCGCACGGGGGAAGCTACGGACATGAGGTTTGGGATAGTTGCCCGGAGGGATAGGGAAGCGGCTTTGAAGCTGGCCTACCGCGTCTACGATTTCCTCAGGGTCAGCGGATACGAGGTGGTTGTGGACAGCGAGACCTACGAGCACCTCTCCGAGTTCAGAGAGGAGGACGTCCGTCCGCTCGAGGATTTCGACGTGGACTTCATAATCGCGATAGGCGGGGACGGTACGATACTGAGGATAGAGCACAGGACGAGGAAGGAGATACCGATCCTCGGGATAAACATGGGCACCCTCGGGTTTCTAACGGAGGTGGAGCCCCACGAGACGTTCTTCGCCCTCACCAAACTCCTGGGGGGGGAGTACCACATAGACGAGCGCATAAAGCTCAGGACTTACATCAACGGGGAGAGCACCGTCCCGGACGCGCTCAACGAGGTGGCGGTTCTAACGGGAATCCCGGGGAAGATAATCCACCTTAAGTATTACATAGACGGGGGCCTGGCCGACGAGATACGGGCGGATGGATTGATAATATCAACGCCGACAGGTTCGACGGGCTACGCGATGAGCGCGGGCGGGCCCTTCGTCGATCCGAGGCTGGACGTTGTTGTCATAGCCCCCCTCGCACCGATAGCGCTCAGTTCGAGGCCGATGATAGTGCCCGCGGGGAGCACGGTGGACGTGAGGAACATGGCCGCCAACAGGGAGATAATCCTCGCCATCGACGGGCAGTTCTACATCCATCTCGAGCCGGAGACGGAGATAACCGTGAAGCTCTCCCCCAGGAAGGCGAGGTTCGTGCGCTTCACGGACGAGGTTTATCCGAAGTACACCCAGAAGATCAAGGGGAAGTTCTGAGGAGTTCCCTCAGAGATTTTACCGGGGTGAACTCCCTCCTCAGAAGCGACATCTGCCTCTCGTCTATGGTGGACTCATCAACCAGTAGAAGGACGGTTGAACCCGTTTCGATCGCGTAGTCCTTGAGCGTTGAGAGGAACCGGAAAACGGACTGGAAGTCGTTGTAGAGGACGAGGACCTCGAGGCAGTCTATCACGACGAGCTTCCCGCCGCTCCGGAAGAACTTCACCGCACCATCCAGAATAACGTGAAGCTTCGTCGGGCCGACACCGTTTTCAGCCGCCTGCGTCACCCAGAGGGTTCTAACGTTTTCGGGGGCTCCCTCATACCTCCACGGGCTCCTTGTGACGACCATCGCGGGAATCTCCGCCTTTTTCAGGAACTCCAGGATCTCACCCAAGTTATCACCGAGGTACATAAAACCGCCCGGAACCAGCTCCCCCCCGAAAGCCTCTCCAGAGGGTACCGGGAAGATCCGCTTCTCAACGTTCCCGATGTAGTTTATAACCCCGTATGTCACCCCGATTATGGAAAAGAAGTAGAGAGTTTCTTCAATGTAGAACAGCACGCTCTGGTTTCCAATGAAATCGTCGACTACGTCAATCACCCTCCCTATGAAGGCCAGAAGGAGCGAGAGCGTCGTTATTGTTATGAACCTGCTGAGAGCCCCCTCGTAGCGGTTGACCCGCTTGAGGCCGTAGAAAGCCGCGTAGCCGATGACGGCAAGCAGGATTAGATCGGCGATGAACACCGGCAGAGAAACCGTCAGCTCCATACGACCTCCACCTCGTCCGTTCTGAACTTCTGCTTGACAACGGTATCCTCTATCCTGAAGCGGACGCCCCCGCGGTACATCCTCAAACCGGTGTAGGCTATCATCGCACCGTTGTCCCTGCAGAGGTCGTAGGGCGGAACGAAAAACTCAGCTCCCCTGTCCTCGGCCATTATCCGAAGCATCTCCCTCAGCCTGTTGTTGGCGGCGACGCCACCGACAAGGACGACCTCGTCTTTCCCAGTATGAGCTAAGGCCCTCTCCGTCACCTCAACGAGGGCCGCGAAGGCCGTCTCCTGGAAGGAGTAGGCGAGGTCCTCGACGCGGTACTTCCCGGTCCTGTACTTCCTGACCGCCTCCGTGAGTATTCCGGAGAAGCTGAGGTCCATCCCCTTCACCGCGTAGGGGAGCTCAACGTAGCGTTCCCCCTTTTGAGCGAGTTTCTCTATCCTGGGCCCGCCGGGAAAGCCTATGCCGAGTTCCCTCGCGAAGGTGTCTATCGCGTTGCCTATGCCGATATCGAGCGTCTCGCCGAAGACGCGGTAGCGGCCGCCCTCGAGGGCCAAGACCTGGGTGTTACCCCCGCTCACGTAGAGGCCGACGGGATCCCTAACGCCGAACATCTTGGTTACCTCGACGTGGGCTATGCAGTGGTTTACCCCGACTATGGGCTTGCCGTGTTTTATCGCGAGCGCCCGAGCGGCGGTGGCGACCACCCTCAACGCGGGACCGAGGCCGGGCCCCTGGGAGAACGCTATGACGTCAACGTCATCCATGGTTATTCCGGCTGTTTCCAGGGCTTTCCTCAGAAGGGGCTTGAGGAGACGGGCGTGGTGCTCCGCGGCCTCCTTCGGGTGTATGCCCCCTTTCTCGGTGGTGAGGGTGTGGAATACGTTGGCCAGGACTTTCTCTTCCGTGACGATACCTATGCCGAGCGTGTGGGCGGTTCCCTCTATTCCCAAGGCTATCATCGACAATCGCCAGGGGGTTAAGGAAAGGGTATAAAAACCTGACGGATGTAGAGCCATAAAAATTCACGAGCGCAGGGACAGCCAGTGAAGGGCCCTTGCGGCCCTCTCCGGCGTCGGGAAGTTCTTGATTCCCTCCTTCTCAAGGAGCTCAACGCCGTCCCTCACGAGCTCTCCCGCCATGAAGTTGACGATGACGGGTTTGTTGCAGTTCGCGTCAAGAATGGCCCTCGCCACCTCCCGGCTCGGGACGAATATGGGCGGCACGCAGATGACCAGGAGAGAATCGACGTTCTCATCTTTGCAGACCGTCTCGATGGTTCTCTTATAGCGCTCGTAGTCGGCATCCGCTATGAGGTCTATCGGATTTTTCACGGAACACTGGGGTGGGAGGAAAGAGCGGAGCTCCCCTACGGTTTTCTCGCTTAGCCCCGCCATCTCCAGGCCGAGCTTCTCGAGCCTGTCCGTCGCGAGGACACCGGGCCCGCCGGAGTTCGTGATGACCGCGACCCTCCTTCCCGCCTTGGGGTACATCTCGAAGGCCTTCGCCGCGTCGAAGAGCTCCTCCATCTCCTCGACCTCTATCGCCCCCGCCTGCCTGAAGGCCGCCCGGTAGATCTCGTAGCTCCCAGCGAGCGAGCCCGTGTGAGAGGCCGCGGCTTTAGCACCGCTAACGCTCTTTCCGGCCTTGAGGACGATGACCGGTTTCTTCCGGGAGGCGTAGCGAAGGGCATTCAGAAAGCGCCTCCCGTCCCTAACCCCCTCGACGTAGAGGGCTATGGCCTTTGTGTTTTCATCGTCCGCGAAGTACTCCAGGAAGTCGCTCTCGTTCAGGTCCGCGGCGTTCCCGTAGGAGACGAAGGCCGAGAAGCCTATCCCCTCCTCGTTGCCCATCGCGAGGGCCGCCCCGCCGAAGGCCCCGCTCTGGCTTATCAGTGCCAGCCCGCCAGGCTTAACGCGGACCTCGAAGGAGCCGAAGAACCTCGCGTGGACCCCGAAGATCCCGGCGCAGTTCGGTCCGATTATCCTAACTTTGTGCTTCTTAGCCTTCTCAATCAGCTCGCGCTCGAGTTCATCGTTCCCGACCTCGGAGAAGCCGGCGCTTATGACGACGGCGCCCTTGATCAGCGGACCGATTTCGTCTATCAGGGAGGGAACGAACCTCGCGGGAACGGCGATTATCGCGAGGTCGACGGCTTCATCGAGCCTATCGCGGACTTCGAAGGTTTTTCCGGCGACCTCGACGGTCCCGCCCCTCGGGTTGACCGCTATTATCTTCCCCTCGAAGCCACCCTCCACGATGTTCCTGAGGATCTCACGGGCTATCGCTCCCTCCCTGAAGGAGCCAAAGAGGGCGACGCTGGAGGGATAAAAGAAGAAGTCCATTCATTCACCTCCCCCGTCGGGTTCCTCGGAACCCCCGTTTCCTTCCGTTTCGGGTTCGGTTTTGGATGACGGGTTCTCGCCGGAGGTTTCGGGCCCCTTACCGGCCCGTTTTTTCCACAGAATAGCAACGGCCGCTATCACGAGCACGGCGGCCACTCCACCGGCGTAGAGTTTAAGCCTCGATTTCTTCTCCTTGACGGTTATTATCAGGGTGTTGTCGGGCGCGAGGACGTACTCGCCTCCCCTAACGGAGACGTTGTCAAACCTCCCCGGGAGCCTCACCACCGCCTTCCATATCCTTTCGGAGGACGTCTCCTGGTAGGCGACCTCGGGCCTGGCAACCCCGATGATGACGAGGGAACCGTTCCCCTCCCTGGCGTCCATGCTGATAACGTTCATCGTGGCCCTAAAGCTCGCGAGTAGCCGGCTTGTTATCGAGGGGGTAGCGCTGGCGCCGGTGAACGTTGCGTTGAACTGGACGTAACCCTCGTCTGGGTCGTAAACGAGAGAAATCTCCTTCCTCGTCGAGTTGAGGAACTCCGCGTAGGAGAGCACCCGGGTTCCGGTGGAAGTGGAGTTGTTGGCGTAGAGCTCTATCAGCGGGATGAAGTACCCACCGTTCCACACGGCGACTCCATCGCTCAGATCGTCCGGGACGGGGGCCAGGTTCTTTATCCCGTAACCCCGGGGCAGAATCAGCGTGAGCCTGTCCCAGGTGTACCTGAAGACGTGGCCTTTGTAGACGAAATCGAGGGGGCCGCTCAGCGGACACCTGAGAACGTCCCCGTCGCTGATGAGGAAGTTTGTGAGGTAGAAGGTCACAACCGCGGACCAGTTGTTGAGGACCTCTACGGGGCCCCCGGGGGGAAGGTATATCGTGCCGCTCACGTTGGCGGCGTTGAACCTCCTCTTGATGTTGTCCCTCATGTTGTCGTAGATTAACTGCTTCACGAAGTCCCCGAACTCCTCCCTGGCCTTCGTGCTGTTGTTGGCTGCCAGGTACTGGAAGTAGGCCCGCTGGCCGGGGTCCTTTAGAACGGCGTGTATCTGGAATAGCCCCATCCACGTGGACGCGTTCTCGACGTTAACCGGGCTCACCCTGATGGTCATGTCGATCATGAAAAGGGACTGGGGCTTGTCCGCCGCGCTGGCTTCGCTGAGGAGCGGGGTGAGAAGAAGGATAACGATTACCATAGCCATTAACCGCCTCATTCAACCACCTCCATCGAAATCTCCCCGACGAATAAAAAAGCTTATTGGTTCATCCACAAAGTTCCTTCCATGAGAAAAAGGTACAGGAAGGTGGTCGTTGGCGGAACCTTCGACAGGCTCCACCTCGGCCACAAGGCCCTGCTGAGGAAGGCCTTCGAGGTCGGGGAGTACGTCTACGTCGGTCTAACATCGGACGAGATGATACGGGACAAGCCCTACGCCGACAGAATCCTGCCCTACAAGATCCGCCTCAGGGACCTCCTCAAGTTCTTCGAGGTGAACGGCTACTCGAACTACCGGGTCATCAAGATACACACCGCGATAGGCTTCGCCGACGGGATGAAAGGCCTCGAGGCGATAGTCGTCAGCGAGGAGACCTACAAGGGCGCGCTCATCGTCAACAGGGCGAGGGTGGAGAAGGGGCTTAAACCACTCGAGATAGTCAAGATAGGCCTCGTTAAGAGCGCCATCGGCCCCAAAATCAGCTCTTCCCTGATAAGGGCCGGCCTGATAGACCCCCTCGGGAACCCGAGGAAAAGACCTACTAGGGAACATCCCTCCGGTGTCCGCCCCCATGGCATATCTTCCTTCAAAGGTTGGGATAAGTGAGAGCAAGAAAATGTAAAATAATCCATTCAAATTTAAACCTCCAAATCAAACTTCTTCAAGCTTCTTTTTTACTTCTTCAGTGTTTTTTCTTGTCTCCTCAAGAACATTTCTTAAATTGTTAAGCTCTACCTTAAGATCATTCATAGTCTTGTTCATGCTCCAGAAGGCAAAAACAACTATCGCGAGAAGTATAAGCCCTAAAACAATTGAAACCCATCCGCTTGGCGTTACACCATAAGGTGCCATCTTTCACTCCTCCTTTAAGTTTTTTATAAGCTCATTATCTATGATAATCCTAAAAGGCTTTGCCCTATAATACTTTTTAGCTCTTGGATCATTTGGTTCTAAGCGAAGCTCACTCTCTATTAAGCCTGCTTTTTCAAGTTTTCTTAAATGGAGATATAAAAGCTGACGGGAGATGTTTAAAGTTTTGGCTAACTCATAAACGTACCATTCTTTTTCAACGAGCATCTTTAGTATCCTGATACGCACCGGGGAACTCAACGCCCCTGTGATGGTTGAGAGCTCTTTTATTGTTTTCACCATGTCTATCACTTACATAAGGCAGCTGTTAATTATATAGATAAAGAGTCGTTGGAGGAAAATAAAAAGTTTTCTAAGCACGTAAGAGGACAGCAATTCAAAATTTTGAACTTTTTTAATTTACTAATTCACACCTCTTCAAGCATCTCCACTATTTCCTTACTCTCTCGATTAAGCTCAACAATTTTTGGTCTAATTTCATTGATTTCTTCTTTTATTTCATTGATACTTTGTCTCAAATGCCAAAAGGATACCAAAAACACAACTAACAATATTAGCCAAAAGATCATTAGTAAATACTCGGCTTTTGCGAATCATCCATAGGCAGGAGAAAAATAAGGTCCGGGCATGGTTAGCCCTCCTTAGCTTTTAATATAGCTTCTTCAAGGATGTATTTGAAATCTCCTCTTGCATATCCATTGTTTGCCATGACAACCTCAAGAAGTTCGTTCTTTGACGCTTTAATACCATAGTCTTTCTCTAAGATTTCTATTAGTTTATCAGCTGAAATATTGTATGCTTGAGCAAGTTCTTCTATCGTGAATGTTTCTAACATGCTTCCCGTGATCTCTACCTCTTCTGCCGTGTTGGATACTGTTTCATATTCACTCGATGTGTAATAATCGCTTTCACTTTCTAGGCTTTTTAGTGAATATATTACCGCCCCCCCCTATGAATAAGAGGCTAACTATGGCTATTCCAAGGACATTTTTAACGTTTATCTTGTTTGTTTTTCTGTTTTTTATCATGCCCCTAAGCAGGCAAATCATTGCGTTCCAGTTCACAAACAAATGTATTGCAACTAACACTATCATAGCAAAGCCAAAATACACATGTAAAGCGTTCCAAACATCTTTGTTTAGCCCTAGGAAAGTCCACTTTGTAATCTCTGCTATTTTGCCACTTGGTGCTAAGTAAAGGGCTATTCCTGATAGTGCTTCTATTATGAAATCGATGGTTAGCAATAAATCTAAAATTGGTCTTACCCATCTGGGAACCCTCATTCAGTCGCCTCCTTCACTGACTTTCATATCATCACACTTACTTAAAAGATTGGAAAAAGGGAAATCACTTTATTAGGAAGAATCCAACTATCTGACCCTCATAGCCTAGGAAGACCTTAATGCCCATCTGTGTCTCAAAGGCTTTGTAGATGCTCAGCTCACTGAGGTTGTAGTCGCCAACTACTTTTCCAATGTATTGCCCATCATAGACGAGCCTCTGAATTGTGAGACCTCTTGGGTTGGTGAACTCTTCAATTGTTACTTGGCTCAAAATTTCTTCAGCTTTTTCACTAATCTCCTCTATGCTGACTTCTTCAAGATTTTGTCCCATAGCTCCTAAGCCCATAAATTGGGGCTTTCCTCTTTCTCCATGGTGTCCATATCCTTTCATTTCCATAGCTTGGGCAGGCATCATTTCTCTATTGATTTCTGGGTTTGGTCCAGGTTCCCCTTGGTATGCTGCTACTGCTCCAAACACTAAACCAAACAGACCCAAAGCCAACAATCCTATTCCAAACAACTTTTTCCACATGTTTCTTCACCTCTTCATATGTAAGTTCAATATTACATATGTGCTTGTACTTTATAAATGTTTCGGTCCGGAAGGGTCCTGGAGTAGAGGGCGTCAGGATAGTCGATGTGGTGGCGTGTGGTTAGATATAATCATGAGGGTGGCTTGGAGAGGGGGCCAAGAAGGGGAACCTTCAAGTGGGAAGGAGCTTATATCCCACGATCCATTCAACACGCAAAAGGATTTAAGGGCCGGGCGTTAACTCACCCTCGGTGATACGGATGTCGAAGCTGAAGGAGCCGATAATAGCGATTAACTTCAAGACCTACGCCCAGGCCACGGGCGATGGAGCGCTGAGGATAGCGAAGGCCGCCGAGAAGGTGTGGAAGGAGACGGGGATAACCATCGTCGTCGCCCCCCAGCTCGCCGACCTCTACAGGGTGGCCCAGGAGGTTGAGATCCCGGTCTTCGCCCAGCACATCGACCCGATAACGCCGGGGAGCCACACCGGCCACGTTCTGCCGGAGGCGGTCAAGGAGGCCGGAGCGGTTGGAACTCTCCTCAACCACTCGGAGAACAGGATGGTCTTGGCCAACCTCGAGGCGGCGATAAGGAGGGCCGAGGAAGTAGGGCTGATGACGATGGTCTGCTCCAACAACCCGGCCGTCAGCGCCGCGGTCGCCGCCCTCGGGCCGGACTACGTCGCGGTCGAGCCGCCGGAACTCATAGGAACGGGAATCCCCGTCAGCAAGGCGAAGCCCGAGGTCATAACTGACACGGTCGAGCTCGTCAGGAGGGTGAACCCGGACGTCAAGGTCCTCACCGGGGCCGGCATCTCCACGGGGGAGGACGTCAAGAAAGCGTTGGAGCTCGGGAGCGTCGGCGTTCTCCTCGCCAGCGGCGTGACGAAGGCGAAGGACCCGGAGAAGGCGATAAGGGACCTGGTTTCTCTGATAGTTTGAGGGGTTTTCCTTTGTCTTTGTCCTGGAGTTTTCCACCCTATCTCATTTATGTATATGGGCATGGAGTTTGTGCTGGGTTCTGCCAAGGTGAAACTCCACGGAGGCCCTCCCGTAGGGTACCCCTCATTTCTTCTTATGGTGATTGATTTTTAAATCCAACCTCCTCCAGCCCTGAGGGGTAAGGTTTGAAAAAGAAAAATGTCAATAACACGTTGCTACAATGTCAATGAACTGACCTTCTTCGGTGCAATCACTTGCATGGTTTTCTGTCTACCCGCATAAGATAATTGTCCATTAAGAGCAAAACTCTAAGCAAATGAACGTAACTAAATTTCAATAATATCCTTTTTATCTTATCCGAAACACTTATTATTCCCAATTCAAGATGATATTAAAGGTGGATGGAAATGGTGAAAATAAAACAAGGGGACATAATTCACGCTCCGTTTCTCTCTGAAAAACTAAAAGTTATTACAACTATGCCAGTAGGAGATAATGTAGTTATCTTGGGTAAATACATCAATTCTAAGAACCTCGCGGAAGTCGTCATCACGCCAGACATGTTAACGAAAATAACTGTTATTAAGAACCTCCTGGATTTTCAAGCCGATCCCCATTGAGAGTGAGAGGTACATAGAAGTCAAAGCACGTGCCCATTTGGGGGATGTAGAACTAACGTACAACGAATGGATTGCTGCAAGAAGACTTGGGGATAAATACTGGCTCTATATCGTGGCGAATGTCCGTGAGAACCCCACTCTCTACGTAATCCAAAACCCTGCAGAGAACCTAAAGCCAGTGGAGCACAGAGAGATCAAATATCTCATCCCCATCGAGGAATGGAAGAACAAGGGGGAGAAAGTTGAGTTTTGATTTTCCGTCATGTGGTTAATGTTGAAGAACGAAATGATGGAGGTGAAAATGATGGACATGCTTTCGATATTGTTACTCCTTTTAGTGATAGTCCTGTTGGTGCTGCTGCTGAAGTCAAAGGCAGAAACGAAGAAACTTCAAGAGGCCCTCGTGGACATGGATAAAAAGTTAACAGAGCTTCAAGCCAAGAATTCGGCGATAGCCACCGAGCAAGCCCAAAAAATGTTCAACGAATGGAGAACAAAGGAACTGGAAGAACAGAAGAAGTTGATATTTCAGAGCTTGGAGAGTCAGTACAAAGCGAGATTCCAGGAATGGAGGCAGAAAGAGGAGGAGAAAATAAGAAAGGACGCAATCTCCCGCTCAACGGCCACGATACTCGGGCGCATCGGCGAACAACTCGCACCGCTGCTCTTCTTCACGAACTATGGCATCAACTCCAAAGAAGTAAGGTTCCTCGGCCAGCCGGTGGACTTCATCGCCTTCAAGGGGCTCGAGGAAGGAAAAGTGGAGGAGATAGTGTTCATCGAGGTCAAGAGCGGCAGGACCAAAAATCTAACGCCAAGGGAAAGGGCGATAAAACGGGCTGTTGAGGAGAAAAGGGTCTCGTGGATAACCTTCCACATCCCTTCTGAGGTTCAGAAGATGGAGAAGCGCGTCATGTAGGGGGCGGCCACAACGGCGGCATCACTCCCGAGGAAATCGAAAGCCAGAACTTACGGGAGTGAAGAGCCTACCCGCGCTTTATTCTATCTTTTAGGCCTTGCCAGGATTTTAACGGGCCATGACGTTTCCCCACCGCCTGTCACTCGAACAATCCCCTGTACCTCTCGAACTCGTCCCAAGTGGCCAGATCTTCCCTATCCACGAACAGCCTGCCGTCTTCGTCCTTGTAGAGGGGCATGCGGACGGGCATCACGGCGATGACGTCCTTCGTTACGAGGTACAGCCTCCTCGACTCCGGGATCTCCCCGCCGTCCTTTGCTTCCCGTATCCTCCTGACCACGCGCAACCAGTCGAGGCTTCCCGGGACGTAGTACTCGTAGGGTGTAATCCCCTTCATCGTTCTCACCATTCTATCTTTCCACTTTGTTCTATTTAAGATTTCTCATCGACCGGATTGAGCAGATAGAAGACACCAGGGGGCCAAACGAAGGGGACAAGCTGGAAACAAAGAAGGGCCACCCGGGTTTATTTCCCGTTAAAAGTCCAAACGCACGCGAGATGCATCCCCTCGATAGTACGGACGGGTAAAAACAGTCGGTAAGTTCCAGTGGCACCATCGGATACACTCCGATAGAAAACGTTATCTATCATCGGGCAGAATAAACTCCGTTCCATTTATCGGGTGAGGGGATATGAGGATAACCCTCTACGACGGCGCCAGGACCATCGGCGGCTCGAAGATCCACGTCTCGGAAGGGGGGCACGGCCTCTTCCTGGACTTCGGGATGAACTTCGCGAAATACTCCCGTTATTACGAGGAGTTCATAAGCGAGAGGCCCGCGAGGGGCATCCACGACCTCTGGCGGCTTGGCCTGATACCAAGGCTCAACGTCTACCGCTCCGACCTGATACCAGCCGACCTCTCGGACGAGGTGCGAAAATCACCTAAGGTTCCCGTCGACGCGGTCCTGATAAGCCACGCCCACCTCGACCACGTGGGCAACATCGCCCTCCTTCATGAAAACGTTCCGCTGGCCGGCTCGCCGACCACGATGGTGATCCTGAAGGCCCTCCGCGACACCTCCCGAGGGGGCCACCTGGGCATGGAGCTTCCTTACTACAGCCCAAAGGGCCCGAGCAAGGGGAACCCCTCCGTTCTTGAGGCAGATCGGAGCGTAAGATACTACCCGAGCAGGGACATGCTTCTGACGGAAGAGCTCGCCGACGAGGGGCGGGAGTTCCTGCAATGGCGGGCCAGCGTTGAGCTCGCGAAGAATCCCGGCAGGGTCAAACCGATAAGGGCGGGCAGGATCGGGAGATTGGACGGGGTCGATATGGGATTCGACGTCCGGGCGTTCCCCGTTGACCATTCCATCTACGGGGCCACCGCCTACCTCCTGGAGGGGGATATGACCGTTGCCTACACCGGCGACTTCAGGCTCCACGGGAAGCGGGGGGACAAAACCCGGGGGTTCGTTAAGGCCGCTAAGAGCGCGAGCGTGCTGATAACGGAGGGAACGCGCGTGGGCAGGGACGAGGACGTAAACGTCTCCGAGGAGGACGTTTACAGCAACGCGCTGGAAATCGTGGAAGAGGCGAAGGGGCTCGTCGTCGCGGACTTCTCGGCCAGGAACTTCGAACGGCTGGAGAGCTTTAAGGGAATCGCCGGGAGAACCGGTAGGGAGCTCGTCGTCACGACAAAGGACGCCTACTTCCTCCACGCCCTCGGCATCGTCCAGGGGAGGAACCACCTCGACGGCCTCAGGGTCTACGGTAGCTCAAGGGCGAAGCTCGAGAAGTGGGAGGAGTGGATCTTCAACGAACACCCCGAGCTGAGAATCTCCCCGGAGGAGCTGAAGGAGAACCCTGATAACTACATCCTCTGCTTTTCGTTCTACGATATGCCCCACCTCCTCGACGTAATGCCGGAGGGCGGCGTTTACGTCTATTCCTCCAGTGAAGCGTTTGGAGAGGAGCAGGAGTTCAGCTTCCAGAGGCTCTGGAACTGGCTTCGATACTTCCGCCTTGAGGTCCACGGCTTCAGGATAACGGAGAACGGCCATCCAGTTTTCGAAAAGGGCCTTCATGCGTCCGGCCACATCTCAAGGGAGGAGCTGAGGGAGGTCATCGACGAGATAGACCCGGACTACATCATCCCGGTCCACACGGAAAGCCAGGGGTGGTTCGTGGAGAACTGGGGGGATAGGGTTGTCACGCTAAGCGATGGGGAGAGTTGGGAGTTCTGAAGGATGGAAAGGTTGGGGGCAGTTTCGTGGAAGAGGTCGAGGAGATTCAACTTGAGGACGGGTATGAACTTAAAGTGAAGGGCCGCTCAAAGGGCAAAGAAAAGGGAGAACCCAAACTCCACGAGGAGAACGGAACCATCTACCTCTTCGAGTGGAAGCCGTATCTGCTCGCTGGAAACCAGAAATTCACCCTTCGTCTCCTGAATCAGGAAACGGAAGCCGAAGAAATTAAAGACGGGACATATATAGCGGAGTTCCAGCTCAGAAATTACACCGGAAAAAGCATCATGGAGATCCTGAAAGACGGACAACCCCTCCTCAAAAAGCCCATCGAAGTTCTTTCCTCCAAGGTTCTCGACATAATGGGAGTTAAAAGGGATGGCCAAACGTTCAAAACCATCCTTAACGCCCACGAGGAGTTTTACGGAGCCCTACTTGAGGACATTATAAGAATCTCCCCTTCCCTGCCGTTCTCCATCGAGTCACCAACGGGGTTCATCCCGGAAGAAAGCGACGACTCCATGAATGAGCTTTTCGCCTACCACTACCTCCGCAACAACGGGGAGCGCATAAGGGAGGCCTTTGAGACGGTGCTCAGAAGGGCCAGGAGGAAGCTCGTGGAAGAGCGCGAGTGGATGGAGCCATACGAAGTTACGGAGGTCTCGCCCGATACCCTGCTCTCCATCGCTCAGCATTCGGAGTACCTGACGCCCGCGGAAGTGAACGCTCCGATAGCAGAGTACCTCCACGGCCACGTACCGACCAGGGTTCTCAGCTCAAGGAAGTACGAGAGCTTCGACACCCCTGAGAACCGTTTCGCGAAGTATTTCTTAGAGACCTTAATAACCTGGGCCGAACGGGTGATCGAGAGCTTTGGAGGCAAAATAGATCTCTCACCGGTTAAGGAAACGCTCGAGGAGCTGGAGTTCATAAGGAGCCATTCCCTCTGGGGCGAAGTGGGCGAGATGGAGTTCTTTCCTTACACCTCGCAGACCCTCCTCAAGGGCGACGGTTACAGGGAGTTGCTCCAGCTCTACCGCGAGTTCACGGCTTATTCCCCGTTCTTCGACAACCTCTGGAGGGCGGTCGAGAACAAGGACATCGCCACGCTCTACGAGTATTGGGCGTTTTTCAAACTGGCTAATGAACTCGGGGAGATCCTGAGGAACCCAAAGCTCCACATCGATGTAACTCTGGAGGGAAGACTTTCACAGGGAGCAAAAGCGTATGCGTCTTTTAGAAGAGGCTGGAGGCTGTACTACAACCGGAAGTTCGTCAAGGACAGCTACTCGGTATCCGTCAGGCCGGATTTTTCACTCGTTAAGGATGGGGAAGTCGTCGGGGTTTTCGACGCGAAGTTCAAGCTCGATTTTCCTGATCCAGAGAAGTTCGCGGAAGAAGACGAGGCGATGGAAACCAGCCCAAGTCTGGAAACGTGGGCAAAACTCGAGGATATCTACAAGATGCACACCTACCGGGATGCTCTAAAAGCGAAGTTCGCGGTGGTGGTTTATCCGGGAAGGAGGAGCGTATTTTTTAAGGTTAATCGTGAGAAGAAGGAACCATGGGCTCTTGAGGATTTGATATCTGGCGGGGGTGTTAAGATAGAGGGTGTTGGTTACATAAGACTCGTTCCGGGGGTGAGGGGATGATAGATAAAGCCGATCTCAGAACGTTTATTAGGGAATATTGTGATGAAAGGAATGAGCAGGTGATATCCAATATTAAAGATTTTCAAAAAATTCTCAATGAGATCAGAGAAACCGAAGACTACGAAAAACTGAAGGAAGCACTTCTAAAGACACATTCTGGGAAAAATATCCTTCGATTTCATGCCAAAACAACAGAAGATCTAAAAAACCTCTGGGAGAAATTCATCAAAGAGGTCTTAGAAACTCCACCAGAAAAGCTCCTCGAAGACATAGATGAACGATTTAAGAGGTGGAAACAAATTAAAGGGGCAGGAAAAGGTTTGATTTCAGAGGTTCTTGCATTCTACTATCCGGAATATTTTGCTCCATGGAACAACGTGGTTGAATGGTACTTTACGGAATTCGGGTGGGGAAAACCAGAGAAGTACTCAGAAGTCCTTAAGCATCTTGGAGAGTTAAGGGACATATTTAAGGAAGAGTGCAGAGATAAACCCATCAACTTCATAGTGGTGGATTATTTTGGATGGTGGCTTAAAAATAAACAGGAAGAAAACAAAATCCCACAGAGCTCACAGGAAAACAAAAGGGAGCATAAACTTCCCTCGTTGGCAAGATATTTTGAATATACAGGGTACTACTATCCCCCACATTTAGTCGCCCAGTTCTACACGGCCCTGAAGACCAAGGGATTCGTCATTCTCTCTGGCCTCACAGGAACTGGAAAGACGAAGATAGCGCAGGAGCTCGCCGAGCTACTCGATCCCTCAAAGGAGAACTTCATCTTCCTCTCGGTTCGCCCTGACTGGAGGGATTCAAAGCCCCTGCTCGGCTACTACAATCCCTTATTAACTGATCAGTATCAAAAAACGCCTCTACTGGATCTATTACTGAGAGCAACCCACGACTACAAAGAAAACGGAAAGAACGCGATGCCCTACTTCGTCCTCCTCGACGAGATGAACCTCGCCCACGTGGAGTACTACTTCGCCGACTTCCTCAGCGTCCTCGAGAGCGGCAGGGATGAGAACGGTTTCACGAGGGAGAGCATAAAGCTTCACGATGTCGAAAAAGTCGAAGAGGAACAGGGAATTCCAAAGGAGATAAAGCTCCCGCCCAACCTGTACATCATCGGAACCGTCAACATGGACGAGACCACCTACTCCTTCAGCCCCAAAGTCCTCGACAGGGCCTTCACGGTGGAGTTCCATGATGTAGAGCTCAAAGGATACCCGCCTGAAACGGCAGAGCAGGAATCGTCTGAACTCCCCGAAACTCTCAGGAGGGAGATACTGAACGATCTAAGGGAAGAAAACGGAAAATTCCTTGCCCGTTCCAAGGAGGAGATCAACAAGGCCGTTAAGGAGCTAAAGAGAACCAAATACTGGAACGCACTCGAGAACCTCAACCAGGCCCTCGAGCCCTATGACCTTCACTTCGGCTACCGCGTCGTCGACGAGATAGCGCTCTTCTTCAAAAAGGCCAGAGAAAGCCAGGAAGGGGGAATCGTTGAGTTCAAAGACGAGGATGAGATCTTCGACCTGGCCCTCCTCATGAAGGTCCTCCCGAAGTTCCACGGCAACAGGAGGAAACTCGAGAAGCCCCTGCTGGTGGTCCTCAAGATGGCAAAAGAGGGAGGGCTCAAAGGGGACGAGGCGGAGAAGGGAACGGATGAACTATGGAAAGATATCCTTGGAGAGGATGCCTTGAAAAAACTGGTTGAACGCATTATCGAGGAGCTTGGTAAAACTGGGGACTATAAATACCGGCACACGGCCAGGAAAGTCCTCCGCATGCTCCGTCAGCTCTACGAGATAGGCTTCGCGAGCTTCAGCTAAGCCCACTTTTTCTTCTATCCGAGTTGTTCAACAATAGGTGTAAGAAACTTATGGTAGCCCCGCCGGGATTCGAACCCGGGTCGCGGGATCCAAAGTCCCGCATGCTTGGCCACTACACCACGGGGCTGCCCATAGGAAGAGCCGAAGGGTAACTTATAAAGTTTAGCGAAGTCCCACTGATAAAAACGCGATATCCGCCCAGAAAAGAGGGAACGCGCAACCCCGGCCTTTGCAGTCCTATCGGCGGTTAGGAAATCCCTTTTCAAGCGCCATGTGAATAAAGTCCCTCAGAAGGCGAACTCCTCCACGGTGAACTCCTCCAGAACCCGCTCGAAGTCGTGCTCCGGGGCGTAGGTGAAGCCGCAGCTGGGGCACTTCAGAACGCCGTTCTCCTCCGTTAAGGGCGAGAAGCAGACGGGACAGCGGTACTCCTCGCGGGAAAGCTTATCGTAGATCTCATCCTTCATGACGAGCAGGTTGAGCTCCACCTCCCAGTCCTCGTGGAGCATCCCCCAGTAGGGGGTCTGGACGGGGTAGAAATCCTCCAGAACAAGTGCGTTTATCCCGATGCCCCTGACGCCCGGGGGTAGCTTGCCCGTCGGCTCTATGCTCACGACGTACTGGTCGTAGAAGTCTATGCGCTCGGTCCTGACCGTCAGACCCCGCGAGAGCCTCGAACGGAGCGGGAAGAGCTGAAGGAAAAGGCTCTCCCTCTCGACGTCCCAGCTCGCGCTTATCGAGACGCTCCCCCTGGTGAAGAACTGGGTTACGTACCCATCGTCGCGCTCCTCCCCGGCGGGGCGGAAACCGAGCTTGCCCATCGCCCTGCCCAGGAAGTGGGGCCTCGGGAGCTTCCCGTAGTTCACGAGGTACTCGCCGATCCACCCCGCTAAGGGCATGGAGTAGCCCACGAAGGCCTGCCTCTGGACCCGCAGGTAGGCAACGCTGGGGAGCAGCTTGAAGTCCATTCCCATCAAAGGAAGGGCGACGTAATGGTATATATGATTAACGGAAAAGAGATTAAGAACCGAAGAACTCGTCGAGGCTTATGCCCTTCTTTCTCTTCTTTGAGGTTTTTCCCTTCTTAACCGCTTTCTCCAGCCCCTCGGACGGTTTCCCGTTCGTTTCCTTTTTCTCCTTCCCCTTCTCCTTTGCCGTTCCCTTCTTCTCAGAGCGTTTGGGGACCGATTCCTTCTTTTTCTCGGCCGTTTTTCCAGCCCCGGATTTTTTGAGCTTCCCGTTGAACTCGTCGAGGTAGCCGTTCCTGCCGTTGGACCTGCCCGTCCTCTCCTTGATCATTTTCTCGCAGACGTCAGCGGATAGGCCCATTAGCGTTCTCTGCTTCTCTGGAAAGACGTTCTCGAAGAGGGTCTTTACGTCCTTCTCCGTTAGGCATATCCTCTGCCTGGTGTAGTCCAGGACGTTGTACCTCGTGACCAGAAGCTTCGCGGTCGGGAGGTACTTCTCTATGGCCCCCTTGCTGACCGTGAGGACTATCTTGCCGCCGCACTTGGGACACCTGCCCTCCAGGGGTGGACGGCGGTACTTCGTGTTGCACTTCACGCACCTGAACTCCTGCCGGGTGAAGCTCCTCAGGTTGCCCCTCAGGTCCGGGACGAGATGGGAGTTGATTATCGTCTCGGCCACGTGGTGCTCATCGACGGCCCTTATCCTTTCCGCCAGGGCGAGCTGGCGCTCCACCTTCTCGACCATGTCGCCGAGCTGTTTGTACAGGCTCATCTTCGGGCCGAGGCCGATGTCGTCGGTGTCGTGGGTGAACTTCAGCCCCTCGTACATCCCCGGCTTCCCGAGGCGGTCCTCGACGCGCTCGATGAACTTAACCTCCTTAGGAGACTTCATCGCGTAGGTCGCCGCGTAGAACTCGAGCGGGTAGTAGCGGACGACGTCCATGTTGTGGACCTCGCTGTCGACCTCGCGCGGGTCCAGACGGGTGGTGACGACGAGGGGCGCGTCCATCTTCCCGCCGCGCTTTTCCGGCAGGTAGTACCTGCTGAAGTTGAGGAGGGCATCGAGGAGGAGCATGACGGCGTCTTCGTCTCCGTCACAATTTGAAGTAGCAATATTATTACCAACTATAACAGTATGATACTTAGAGGCATTCAGCGAGTACACGAATTCATCGGGAGACTTGGTGAACTCAACGGATTTAACCTTGAGAAGAACGCCCAGATCCGTGGCACGGCTATACGGCTTGAAATTATGGCCACTCCACCACTTAGCAACGTCGTTCTTTCTTTTGCTGACAAACCCAATCTGTTTCATGAAATTCAATGCCTGAGTGCCGTAGAGGGTGAGATGATAAACCTTAGATACTGGGACTGCATCACCCTTTGCCCGGTGATATTTTTGAACAACGTTGCCCGGACGGGAGTTGGCGTTTCTATCCACGCTCCAACTCGCATAGAGACCAAATTTGGAAATCAACAGGGTGTCGATATCTTCCAAAAGTGCCCTGCTAACACTGTACACGACTACCGTAGGTTTGGTGCCAATAACCGTCCCATCCCCCTCAAAGTAAGCCCTCAGCATCTCCGCCACTAAGTTCCTAGATAGGGGGTAAATTAGTTGCGGGACGCGCTTTGTGTGGGCATTCTTTCCTGCACCAAAGACCTCAGTAAAGAGCAGGTAGAGGACGCGGGAACCCACTGTAACTTTCTCCCCACGTTCATAGATTCCAAAGCCATCGCCAAAAGCCTCTCTCAATGCCCTCTTGAGGTCTTCGCGTACTTCCTCCTCGGCTATGGAGAAACTTATCTGGTAAACGCTGTCGCTCGTTCTTGCATAGCCCTCTGCAAGATAATAGCCAAGAACCCTCATCAGTGGTTTTACCGGCACAAACCTCTTTATTCTAACTTTATCACGCTTAAAAGCCAGCCAGCAGTCTGGGACGTCTTCAAACGAAAGCCTATTTTCCTCTAGGATCACCAAAAGCTCCCTCAGAGGTATTGAATCCCTGCGAAGGTAATCCCATTTAACTTTAAATCCACGTGAAGATAGCCACTTTGAGAGTCCACGAACCATGATGACATCCCACATATCCGTGAACCTCTCATCGGAGAAGGCATTGAGTAAGTCGAAGCGTTCAATACTACTCTCTTCAAATTCAAGCTTTGGAACGAGTATTCTGTCGCCTTCCTTAACCTCAAAGGCCCGCTTTTCCACGAACTTTCCGTTCTCATAGACCAGAACAGGATGGTCAACCGTCGTTTCAAAGCTCCTTCCGAGTTCAAGCTCAAAGCGAATGAGATGGTCGGTACTCGGCGCCTTTATAACGTCCTCTATGTTAGTAAGAACGACCCTGCCGCTCTCTGGGTCGAAGGAATAAACTTTAACGTCTATTTTCGGTTTCTTCCTGACATAGACCATGTTATCATAACTCTCCCCTTCAAACAGCTCATAGAGCTCACGGAGTGTTATCCGAGCTGGTTTGCCATCCAACTGAACCAAAATTCTCGTATCGCCCGGGAAGCAGTTCCTCCTCTTCGCCGCGTGGTAGTAGGGGTGCGCGTAGCCCACGAGGACGTCAGAGAAGCCTATTATCCGGCCGATGATGCCGGCGGACGTGTGCGGGGCCAGGCCGATGACGAGGTGGCCGATGAGGTCCTCCATCCTCTCGGCGTTGTAGAACCTCGGCAGGCCGTAGAACCGCTCGAGGAGGTCGTCGATGAAGTTCGCCACCTTGAGCAGGTACTCCCCCGCGGCCTTCGGGAGGATAACGTCCTGAACCTTCAGCTCGAGTATCTGGTCGTCGCTCTCAAGGGGTTTGCCCTCGAAGTCGTGGGTGTAGCCGAGTTCCCGCAGCTTTTCAACGCTCACCCCGATTTCCCTCGGCCGGAAGTGGGTTATCGGTGCATCGGTGGCGTCGAAGCGAATCGTACCATCTTTGAAGACGTAGACACCGTTTTTAACCCGCAAAAGGCCCTTCTCGAGGGGCTCGGCCATCTTGTAGCCGGAGGTCATACCGCGGACGCCCTTGAGCATGTCTATCCCGTAGACCCTGACGTTCTCCATCGCACTGCGGAGGAGTTCGGAGGGCTTTATCGTTCTCCGCGCGTAGGGCTCCAGCTCGGCGCCGCACTTCGGACAGTGGAAGTCGAACTTCTTTGCCTCTCCCTCGGGGTAATCGACGTTGCACCTGGGGCAGTGCCAGAGGAGTTCCTTCCTCGTGCCGCAGACCGGGCAGACGTGCTCGGGTCCCACGTGGCCGCACTCCGGGCATCTGAAGAAGGCTATCTCCACGCTCGCCACTTTGCCTTCCTCTGCGGCCTTCTTGATGTCCCTGCTCGGGCCGCCGGCGAGACCTATCGGAAAGAGAACCTGGACCGGCGGCTTCATCTTCCTCTCCTTGGCCTTCTCGGGCCGCCCCATCCTCGCCCCTATCCAGCTTATCCCCCTGTCGCGGAGCTTTATACGGTTCTCCGCGTTGATTACGTCCACGACGGTGTGGAATGGCCTCACTTTGAACTCCCATTCGAGGTTGCCGAGGGGGGTTAGAAGGGCGGCGCTCCAGGGGTAGTCAACGACGATGACCTTTTTCTTCCCCTCAACGCGCTCGAGCCTGTGCGGGAGGCCGAGGAGCTCGAGGTAGCGCTTGATCTTCGGGTCGTTCTCCAGGACGACCTTCCTCGCGAATTTATTCTTCATGTACTCGTCCCACTCGATTTGAGCCCCGAGCAAAGCCCGCTGGAGCTCCTCAACCTCTTCGGGCTTTAACGTGTTCCAGTAGAGGGTGTAGTAAGGGTGGAACGGGATATCGAGGACCTTCGATAGGTGTATCGCGACCTCGACGGTGGGCCTGACGCGGAGGGGGTCTCTCAGGAGGCTCTCGAGGAATTCCGGGTCGACTTCGAGGTACTCCCCGGCCTCCTCAACGGCCTCGCGCGGGTTGTCGGAGAAGGGCCTGAGCTCGACCTCGTAGGTGTCCGCTATGGCCTTAACGAGCTCCTGAACCCACCATTCCTCGGCGTAGTTCGCTGGCAGGAGCGTCTGGTTGTTCTCGACGAAGTCACCGAAGTTCACCAGGGCGTCCCCGACGTAGAGTATCTCCGCTATCCTGTCTTTGACTTTCAGGGCCGTCTCGTAGTCGTCGACCCTCACCACACTTCCGTCCTTGAGCTTGACTATCGGCCCCTCGACGGTGGTAGCGGGGGTCACGATACAGCCCTTCCCGGGCCGCTCCGTCTTCATCTGCGTGCCTATGGCTATGAACTCGTCCAGAATAAGCATCGTGGCGGGGTTCACGCTCCAGGTGGCGAAACCGCTGACGCGGGAGCGACCGTATCTCAAGCGAAAGCCGCCGTTCGTTGAGGGCTCGGCGAAGAGCGGCCTCCCGCCTATTATCTCCTTGGTGTACTTCTTGTTGGGGGCAACGTTCGCCCTGAACTTCTCGTAAAGCCCGTAGTAAAAGCCCCTCTCAACCGCTTCCACGGTCTCCTCTCTGGTTCCCGACTCAGCGGGCGTGGATTCAGGGGTTTCGGAGTTCCCCTCGACCTTACCCCTCTCCTTGGCATCGACGAACTCCTTTATCCAGTCCCAGCCATCGACACCCATCTTGTCTATGTACTTAACGAGCTTCTTCGCCTTCTGGAGCACACCCTCGGCCAAAACGAGGATGGCGCCGCCGCGGAGGTGGTTGGTCTCAACTCCCGGGACGTCCCGATGGGAGACCTCAACCTTATCCGTCTCCTCACCGGTTATCTCTATCGGTATGTTCCTCATAGCGAGCCTTACCTCGTCTGCCTCGGGATGGTACTGCAGGCGCGTGACGGCCCTGTGGTAGAGGTCCACCTCCTCGACCATCCTCTCGATATGCTCCTCGCTCGGCTTGAAGCGGTCGAGGCCGAGTTTCTTCCTGACGTAGTCCCCGACCAGAACGCTCAGCGCCTGGGCCGTCCCGCCGGAGCTCCTTATCGGGCCCGCGTAGTAGAGGGCGAGGTACTCGGAACCATCGCTCCAAGTGTTGCGCTTGATTTTAACGTCGGCTATCCCCTCGAGGGGGGCCGAGACTATCCCCTCCGTGAGGATCGCGAGGGCGGTTCTCACCGCCTGCTCGGCGTACTTCTCCTTGCCCCCGAGGTCGCCGAACCTGCCGTCGATTATCTCGTCAACGACCTTCAGGGCCGCCAGTTCCTTGCCGTACTCCCTGACGAGGGCCCGTATCCTCTCGGCCACGCCCTTCGGCCCCACGAGGCTCTCGACACGGCCGGCCATGTCCGTTGCCTGGGGAACCTCGACCTCGAGGCTCGGATCCTTCCCCTGCTCGCGCGCCTTTCGAGCTATCTCGTAGGCCCTGTCTATCTCCCGCTGGAGGGACTCGAAGTAAGCCTTCATCTCTGGAGAATAAATCTCAGACATCAAGAATCACCTCAGCGGAAGGCGATAGGGCAGAAACCGCGGATGGTGACGTGGCCTTTGGGGAGTTGGGTTTAGAATTGGAATGTAAAAATGACAGAGGCACATAAGTCGACACGAAGAGACACCGCCTGGCCTGGCGGTATCCCCGTTTGATACTAATGGGTAAACGCATAAAAAGGTTTCGTCCCATCATCTTAATCACCGTAAGGGGGGTTTCCATGCCAAATTCCCCCTTGAACTTTTCGAAGAACTCGTAGTAGTCTTCAACGAAAGAGTCGTAACCCTTTTTGGGAAGGGCGACGGCAACCCCAATGCGGGCTATGAACGTCCCCCTTTTCCCCACAAAGCTTATCTTCCCCTCATCCGAGCCGATTAAAATCCGCATCTCAAACCCCCTCGCAGTACCGGTCGAACCTCACGACGGCCCTCAGCTTTGCGGTCTCCACGTCGATTATCGGAACCCTCGCCGGGGTCGGGACTATGTTGACCATCTTCTGGAACTCGGTCTGGGCCTGCCACGTGCCCGAGTTTATCAGAAAAACGCCGTTGTAGGTCTTGTACTCCATGACGTGGACGTGGCCCGCCTGGAAGAGGTCGGGAACCGATTCTATAACGAGGGTATCCTCCGGATCCGGGGCTATCGGGACCTTCTCCCCGAAGGTCGGTGCCACGTGTCGGAGCTTGAGGAGGTCGAGCATCGCCTCCGCGGGGCGGTGATGGCTCCTGTTCGGAATGATGCTCACCACGTCCTCTATCCCCCTCCCGTGGGCGATGAGGAAGTCCCTGCCGTGAAGGCGTACAACGGCCGGATTGCTTATTATGACCGCGTTCTTCAGCTTCATCAGCGGCCGGGCGTACTCCTCGTAGAAACCCGGCTGGGGGAGGGCAGTCCTCGCCGCGTCGTGGTTGCCGGGCCCGATGAACATCGTGATGTGGTCGGGAACGTTTCTCAGGAGGTTCGCGAGGGCCTCGTACTGGTCGAAGATGTCGGGGATGGCGAGCTCGTTGTACTGGCCGGGGTAGATGCCGACGCCGTCGACGACGTCCCCCGCGAGCACCATGTACTTTATCCTGCTGACGAACTCCTCCTCGGCGCGGTTGTTCACCTCACCGTTCAGCCACTCGAGGAAGCGCATGAAGGCCTTCTCGCAGAACTTGTTGCTCCCCACGTGGATGTCGCTCAGGAGAACCGCGTAGACCTTCTCCTCGAGCGGCGGCTTCTCGCGCCGGAACTTCGGAACGTCGGGCAGGTAAATACGGTTCGCGAAGAATATCCCCCTTCCGGAAGGACGGCCCCTGAAGGCCACCACCGCATCGGGCATTATCTGGAAGAACTTCTCGCTCTCCTCGTTGTTCCGGTTGATGAAGACCTTGATGATACCCGTGTTGTCCTCGACCTCGAACATGAAGCCCTTGGCGGTCTCGCGCTTGCTGTTCACGAGGCCGATTATCGTTACATCCTCCTCGCCCTTCACGTAGCTCAGCTTGCCTATGTCTATGACCCCGCCTATCTCGGGGTTCTCGCGTAGAATCCTCCGCATCTTTCTAAGCCTGCTGCGGAAGTAATCGGAGTAAACCTTTATTATGACGTCCCCCTCCTTTCCGGCGGCGTTCTTCGCCTTTGGGGGGGTGAACTTAACGTTCTTTACGTCGAAGGCCACCTCGTAATCATCCGGGATCTCCTTCGCTCGGTAGTGGAAGCCCTCCTTCGGAGATGTTTTGAAATCTGAGTAAACGGAGTAGCTCTTTTCCTCCTCAGGAACCTCTTCAGCCTCGTAGGCTATGGGAACGCCGTAGTCACCGTAGACGACCCTGGGTTTAACCCCGTTTCCGTTCTCATCGCCGTTGAGGTAGCCGTTGCCGTTTTCGGGTTGGAGTTCCTCATCGGGTTCGCTTTCCACTGGAAGGGATTTCTCCAAATCCCCTGATAACTTCGGTTCCCCGGTTTCCGTTTCGAGCTCGGGGCCTTCCCCAGCCCCCTCGACCCCGGCACCTCCAGTGGAAACATAACTCTCATCCGCAGAAAAGTTGCCCTCTTCTTCCCCTGATTTGGGTGTTTCATATGTTTCCGGGCTTTTTTCAGAGGGGGTTCCAGTGGAAATAAAGGTCTGGGGGGGACTTTCATGAGGAGTGATTTCTTCGGTTATTTCTGGTGTGGGGGTTGTTAACTCGACAGATTCGCCATAAATCCCGGTTTCCTTCGAAATTTCACCGGAAGAAGTGGATTCAGGAGAGATGTATTCATCCAGGGGATGCCCCTCCCCGGCGATGGAGTCGGTGGACGTTTCCATTGGAGTGAGACCCCTCTCGGATAGAAATTCCTTCGCCAGTTTGGAGTCCACCACGAAGGTTCCCCGTGCGCTTACGAACTTTATCAACTCGGCCAGCGTGAACTCCCGCTTGTAGGCATCGGCGAGAAGATAGTAGGCCGAGGGGGTGATCAGGTAGTTGTTGGCCAGCAAATCATCTATCAGGCCCATCAGAGCAGCCTCCTCTGGCTGGACATGCTTACGGTGAGCAGGGGTTGAAGCTGGTGATCGTGCCGGTATATGTTCTTCACCTTATAAGGTGTTACGTTCAGGCGAATCTCCTTCGTCCGGCCATAGCGACCCTTGCTGACGACCTTGGCGTTGATGATGCCCAGCATGTCGAGCTCGTTTATCAGGTCACTAACGCGCCTCTGAGTCAGCGGTTCGAGATCAATATGGTCGCATAGGGACTTGTAAACCGAGTAAACGTCGCCCGTGTTCGCGGGCAGTTCACCGTTCTCATCGAGGAGAACTATCGCGTAGAGGAGAACCTTCGAGTGGAGAGGGAGCGTCTTTATAACTTCCTCCATCGTGTCCTGTTCTATCTTCTCCTGGGCCTTCCAGACGTGCCTCTCCGTGACCTTGCTGGCCCCTTCGCGCTCGGCTATCTCGCCGGCCACGCGGAGCAGGTCGAGGGCCCTCCTTGCGTCCCCGTGCTCCCTCGCGGCCAGGGCCGCACACAGGGGGACGACGCCGTCGTCGAGAACGCCCTCGTTGAAGGCGTCCTTGGCGCGCTGCATCAGAATGTCCCTGAGCTGGTTGGCATCGTAGGGCGGGAAGACTACCTCCTCCTCGCTCAGACTCGAGAGAACACGGGCATCGAGGTACTCCTTGAACTTGAGATCGTTGGAGATGCCGATTATGCTGACCTTGGCCCTGGAGAGCTCCGTGTTTATCCTCGTGAGGGAGTAAAGGATGTCGTCACCGCTCTTCTTGATGAGCTTGTCTATCTCGTCCAGAACAATTATAACGAAGCGCTCTTTGGCGTCTATAACCTCCTTGAGCCGGGCGTAAACCTCGTCTGTCGGCCAGCCAACGAGGGGGACCTCCACACCGCTCTCCGCCTTGAAGTAGTTCACGATGTTGGCCAGAACCCTGTACTGAGTGTCGACTATCTCACAGTTTATGTACACAACCTCCACGGGGATGTTGTACTTCCGGGATATTCGCTTGAGCTCCTCGGTCACGAATTTGATGGTCACGGTTTTACCTGTTCCGGTCTTTCCATAGACGAAGACGTTGGACGGGGTCTCACCGCGGAGAACGGGAACGAGGATGTGGGCGAGGTTCTCGATCTGCTCATGCCTGTGGGGGAGCTCCCGAGGGGTGTAACTATGCCGGAGGACCTCCTTGTTCTTGAAGATCTTCTTGGCGTGAAGGTACTTCTCGAAGATCGAACCGAGGTAGTTGTCGTCCATCGCCACCACCCGTTCCACTGGAAATCGAGCCCCACTACTGATCTTCATCCAATATACAGGGCATTTTCTAAACATATGCCAACATTATCAGGATAAATCAACAATTTTATCCAACATACAGCATTATTTTGGATATCCGGCACATACTCCAGAGGAAGCACCGGACACAGAGGAAAGCATAGGTAATCGAGCGGCGGGGTTTATATGTCTTGTTGGACAGGGGGATGTAAAAAGGTGAGATAAAAACAGAAAGGATAACCATGGAAAAGAGGGCGATTCTCCCCGGTTATTGCTTAAATCAGCGTTTATCGCTTTCTACGTGAACCTTAGCTGACGTAAGACTTGGCACCCCATTACGGTGTGTCGATCACATTACCCACCCGGATTTCCAGAGGAAACCGTACAGTTCTATGTACTGTGCTGTGCATGAGAAGTTTAGGTTTGTAAAGGGGCCTGGGGTACGGTGGGCGGTTTCCGCTGGAAGGAGAAAGCACATCTATGTACATCTAAATACGTTCATTAAAGTCCTTTAAAGTACATTTAGGGAAAACATAAGTGCTAACAATAGAACAGAATGTAAACAGTAACGACCTCCCCCAGGGTTTTGTTTCCACTGGAACCAGGTTTGTGGCTACTCGCTTTTCTTTTGTTTGTTTTCGGTGAAACTCTCCCACTGTTTCATGGAGTACTCATATTTATATTTTTCTGTGAACAATGTTCATAAAAATAAGATAATAAACCGGAAATAATGGAAATTATTCAGATAATCTCCTGGAGGATTCAAAAGCAATGAATTTGATATTAGTAATATCCTTTATAAATCCGTCTTTCTAAAAATAATCCGCTTAAATCCGTCCATCTGCAAAAGTGGGTTCCAGTGGAAATGGAACTCTGGGGGGTCTTTCAGATGGACGTCGAAAGAGACCTTTGTTTCCATTGGAAAACTGGCTTGGAACGGTCTTCCGTGGTGCTGTTCTTGCGTGTCCGCTCACGGGGCCAGGGAGGATCGTTCTTTGGTGCCGGTGTCGATCCCTTTAGACCCTTTCGAGGTGTTTAATCGGGGACCTGGGGCGAACCTCATTACAATCATACGTCTACACAAGATGATCCTGCATGATTCACCGACTCTTAAGAATGTGGTCGTACCTTTGTCGGGGTGTATAAGCTCTGCACTTGAAATATAAAAGTCACCCTTCCGGTTTATCACGCCTATGTCGTCAGTATGGCTTTTGATTCCCCTTAGAACTGGTTAAATTGCTCAAATACGCAATACTGCCTTGTAAATTGATTTATCGCCCCGGTTCCACCGGAAAGAAAAGTATATAACCCTTTGACCGGTTACCCTCATGGAAGGTAGGCGTGGAAGGTGAGACTGATGCCGAGAAAGAAGAAAGCTGACGATGAAATAAAAGAGCTCGAGGAGTTTGAGGAGCTCGATATCGTTGAAGAGCAGTCATCGGACTCAACCAAGAAAAAGAAGGAGAAGGAAATAAAAACTTTGGAGGACCTGCCGGGTGTCGGGCCCGCAACGGCCGAAAAGCTCCGTGAGGCTGGTTACGATAGCATCGAGGCCATAGCTGTTGCTTCTCCGATGGAGCTAAAGGAGATAGCCGGGATAAGCGAGGGCGCGGCTCTCAAGATCATCCAGGCCGCCCGCGAGGCCGCCAACATAGGAACCTTCATGCGTGCTGACGAGTACATGGAGAGGAGGGAGTCCATAGGTAAGATCTCCACCGGAAGCAAGAGCCTTGACAAGCTAATCGGTGGCGGAGTCGAGACACAGGCCATAACCGAGGTCTTCGGTGAGTTCGGCAGTGGCAAGACCCAGCTCGCTCACACCCTGGCGGTCATGGTTCAGCTTCCCGAGGAAGAGGGAGGTCTCCACGGTTCAGTCATCTGGATAGACACTGAGAACACCTTCCGGCCCGAGAGGATAAGGCAGATCGCAGAAAACCGCGGCCTCGACCCGGATGAGGCCCTCAGGAACATCTACGTGGCGAGGGCCTTCAACAGCAACCACCAGATGCTCCTCATCGAGAAGGCCGAGGAGATAATCAAGGAGAAGGCCGAGACGGAGAGGCCCGTCAAGTTGCTCGTCGTGGATTCCCTCATGGCCCACTTCAGGAGCGAGTACGTCGGCAGGGGAACCTTAGCCGAGAGACAGCAGAAACTGGCCAAACACCTCGCGGACCTCCACAGGATAGCGGACCTCTACGACGTGGCGGTCTTCGTCACCAACCAGGTTCAGGCCAAGCCCGACGCCTTCTTCGGCGACCCCACGAGGCCCGTTGGTGGACACATCCTGGCCCACTCCGCCACGCTCAGGATATACCTCCGGAAGGGCAAGGCCGGAAAGCGCGTCGCGAGGCTCATAGACAGCCCCCACCTGCCCGAGGGCGAGGCGATATTCCGCATCACAGAGAAGGGTGCCGAGGACTGAGTTAGCTTTTTAACCCCTCTTCTCTACCCCCTTTCATGTCGAAGGTCGAGACGGTAACGAATCCCTCTAACGATGAGTTTATGACGCTCGTGGATTCCTTTCTCTCGTCCGAGGCCATACTGGTGGTCCTCGCCCGTTGTAGGGTCCACTACGATGGCCGGGCGAAGAGCGAGCTCGGTTCCGGGGACAGGATAATAATGGTTAAACCTGACGGCTCCTTCCTCGTTCACCAGAGCAAGAAGCGGGAACCCGTTAACTGGCAGCCCCCAGGGAGCTTCGTAAGCGTTGAAGAGCGCAACGGAAAGGTCATCCTCCGTTCCGTGAGGCGAAAGCCGAAGGAGACGCTCGAGGTCGAACTCGAGGAAATTTATCTGGCATCCCTCTTCCGTGCTGAGGACTACGAGGAGTTAGATCTGACGGGCAGCGAAGCAGAGATGGCGGAGATGATATTCAAAAACCCCGAACTTATCGAACCCGGTTTCAGACCCCTCTTCCGGGAGAAGCCCGTTGGCTCCGGGATAGTCGACATCCTCGGGAAAGACAATCGAGGGAACCTCGTCATTCTCGAGCTGAAGCGCAGAAAGGCCGACCTGCACGCCGTCAGCCAGCTGAAGCGCTACGTTGAGGCGCTTGGGGGGGAGCACGGTAACGTCCGCGGGATCCTCGTGGCCCCCGGTTTAACATCCGGCGCAAGACGGCTCCTTGAAAAGGAGGGCCTCGAGTTCCGGAAGGTCCAGCCGCCGAAGCGTGGAGAGTTTAAGAGGGGAAAGCAAAAAACCCTGTTTTAGCCCATGTCCATCTCGTGGGGCATCATCTCCCTGACCTCGACCATGAGCACTGTGTTCCTCTCCCTGACCTTGACAACCCTTCCGAGGCCGAGGAGCCTTATCTGTGCCCTGCAGACCGTTATCTCCCTCTCATCGCTCTCCTTCCACGGGATCCTCTGCTCCATGCTGTCGAGTTTCAGAAGCTCCGCGAGAAGTCCCTCCGTTCCGGGGGCTATGTCCTGATAGGTCTCGTAGGTTAGAAAGACCCTGCCCAGTTCCCTCGCCCTCTCGAGCGCAACGACGTTTCTGGCCCCCCTTATCTCAATGGTCTTGTACGGGTTCTTCAAGAGCTCGTCCAGGACCCTCCTCGCGATTCCCGCCAGGATGATCGCCTCCATGCTCCCACCTCACAGGTATATGTTCTCGTACTGTTTTCCGGCCTTTTTCCGCGCCTGCTCCACCTGCTCGTGCATCTTTCTGAGCTGGGCTTCTATCATCTCGGCCTCCTTGATTAAAGGCTCCGTTGAGACGTCTATAGGCACCATCTTCTTGAGAACCTCGATTACGTTGGCGGCCGCCCTCGGATCCGGTCTGTCTCCGAAGGTCTCGCCGAGCAGAACGTACGCGTCGAGTTTCTCCTTGCTCGCCTTCCAAAGGAGGTCCCCGCTCATCCCCATTATCGAGCCGTACTGGAGGATCTTGGCTCCGGCGCTCTCGAGCTCCCTGTTAAGTTCTTCCCTCGCTCCGACGCCCCAGACGTCCATCCGCTCCTTGAAAAAGCCTATCCCGATGCCTCCGATTGATATGACCTTCTTCGCGCCCGTTCTCTTGAGGTACTCAACCAGTCCCCTCGATATCTCGCTCACGAGCGTCGGCGGGACGTAGATGTCCGCCATGGCGAGTATCAGGTTGTCCCTGCCGTAGAACCTCAGCGGTGGATTTGGCTTCCCCTCCAGGATCAGCGCCATCGGCGGGATGAAGGGACTCTCCACGTAGCCTATCATCTCCATCCCGAGTTCCTTCGCCAGGAAGTTGGCCGCTATGTGGCCGACCAGGCCTATTCCAGGGTAGCCCTCTATCAGGATGGGGCTCTCCACCTCTGGCAGAACTATCTTGACCGGGCTTTCGTTTCCCATGCTCTCACCCGTGAGATTTTTAATCTCTAAAGGTTATTAAAGTTTCGGAGTTTTGTTTCCACTGGAAAGGCAAGTTTTAAATAATTCAGGTGCGATTTTTACAGGGTGGTGACCATGCCAAGGATAGGAATCATCGGCGGTTCCGGCGTTTACGGCGTCTTCGAGCCGAAGGAGACGGTAAAAGTTCACACTCCCTACGGGAGCCCCTCGGCCCCGGTGGAGATAGGCGAGATCGAGGGCGTCGAGGTCGCCTTCATACCGCGCCACGGCAAGCACCACGAATTCCCGCCGCACGGGGTTCCCTACCGCGCCAACGTCTGGGCCCTCCACGAGCTCGGCGTCGAACGCGTCATCGGGATAACGGCCGTTGGCTCGCTCCGCGAGGAGTACAAACCCGGCGACATCGTCATAACGGACCAGTTCATCGACTTCACCAAAAAACGGGACTACACGTTCTACGACGGGCCCAGGGTTGCCCACGTCTCGATGGCCGACCCCTTCTGCCCCGAGCTGAGGAAGATATTCTACGAAACGGCCAAGGAGCTCGGCTTCTCCGTACACGGGAAGGGCACCTACGTCTGCATCGAGGGTCCGAGGTTCTCGACGAGGGCGGAGAGTTTCATGTTCAGGCAGTACGCCCACATAATCGGCATGACGCTCGTCCCGGAGGTGAACTTGGCGAGGGAGCTCGGGATGTGCTACGTCAACATCGCAACCGTCACAGACTACGACGTCTGGGCCGAGAAGCCGGTCGATGCCCAGGAGGTGCTCAAAGTCATGGCGGAGAACAACTACAAGGTTCAGGAGCTCCTCAGGAAGGGCATCCCGAGGATTCCGGAGGAGAGGCACTGCGGTTGCGCCGACGTGCTGAAGAGCATGTTCGTTTAATGTTTATGTTTTGTCATTATTATGTATATTTTTGGGGCTCATATATGGTCAATATACAAAAAATTTATAAATCCGGGCCCCGACGTCTTTCGGTGACCTCAAATGCGGAAGGTTGCTCTACTGATCGGACTGGTGTTCGTTTCGGTGCTTTTGATGCCCTTTGCCGGTGCCTACGAGTTCCAGGCCTACGGTCGCATCACAAAGGTCGTCGATGGGGACACGGTGTGGTTCCACTCCTATTACGGATATCGGGCTGGGGAGACGTTCAAGATTCGCTTCGCCGACATAAACGCCCCAGAGATATACACGGAGGAAGGCAAGGAATCGAAGGCCGCCCTGGAGTGGCTCCTCGACAACTACGGCTACTACGTCTTCCTCGACGTAGATGACGTCTATGAAACCGACCACTACGGCAGGGTCGTCGCGGTTCTCTACCTCCCGTTCTGGAACTACGGCTACGCCCTCAACATCAACGAGTGGCTCGTCGAGAACGGCTACGCGAGCATCTGGGATCATTACAACGAGTTCAACCCCTACTCCTGGACTCTCTGGGTCCCGATCTGATGCCTTTCTTTCCCGACACCTTTTTAACTTCCACCGGAAACACATCCCTTTAAACAGAGGTGGTGAGCATAAGCATTCTTATCAAAACGGTCACGTTGTTTATGGGGAAGGGATGGATGTTGACGGGCAGGTAAAGGGTATCTTCCGGGCGTTGGACGAAGCCAAGGAGTACGAGCGGGAAGGAGTGCAGGTTTTGTTGGGGTTGCGAGGGTGGGCTGTTCTCTAAATAGTAACTATCACAACGTTTGAATATTTTTGTTTTTCAAAAAACTTTAAATGGCTCCGTGTTTAACTATTGATGTCCCCGATATGTGGGGTTTTAAGCCCGAATGGGGGTTGGAAACGGAAGATGTGGGGAGTTTCCGTTCCCCCCGAAAGCCCTCCAATGAACGGAAGGTTAACCGTAACAATATTTACAAAAGTTACGGCTAACCAGAACGGGCTGATTCCTCCTTCAGAAAAGGTTTTGCAGAAGGTTTTGGGCGAGTTTTTTTGTTTTTACTACTTTTTATAGTTTTAATGTTCTACTCTTTTAATCTGTTTTATGGTGAATTAAATACCCTTTAAGTAATTCCTTTTAGAACACATCGAAAAAAATAATAGTGTTATAGTAAAGCGTAAAATTTAAATATGAGGAGACGGGAGAATCTATCTGTAGGAGATTAACAGATTCGGGTTTGGTTATAATTGAATAATGCATTGGGGGCTGGTTGAAGTGAAAAAAGTTTGGGTTTCGTCTTTTGTTGTTTTGCTCTCTCTTTTAGTGATTGTTCTGGTATGGGCGCACTTTTTATCTATCACTGAAATTTTAATACTGTTGGCTCTATACATCACAGTATCAGGAATTTTTTCTTATTACCTGGATGGCAAAATTAAATCAATAGCCGAGTACACTTTATCAATGATTGTGGATGGATACGTGGGTATGAGAATTATCCAATCTATACGTCCTCATGATCCCAGCTCCATTTATTTTTGGGTGCTTTTTATTGTTTTTGCGTATTTAATGGGTATCAAAAAACATATAGTTGAAGTCGATACTAAATTGGGTGAGGAAAAATGAGATGGCTATATACAAAAAAGCTGGATAGTTTTGGGGCGTTATGACCTCTCTAAGGAAACTGGTCGCCCATGACGGGTTTCCTGGCCCTGCCCCAGTAGGTTACCGGCCTTTGGTTCGGAAAAGCATCCTTTACAACAAATTGATGTGGAGGGGGTATAAGGAATCACCGGCCAAGTGAATGAATGCGCTTGATCGAGGAGGATTTTATCGGGTGGCAATGTTTATATATTACTCGCGCCCATAGGAGAATATGGGGGGATGTGATATGAAAGTGAGTGTTAGATCGAAGCTCCGTGACCTTGCCGTTTACCTGACCATCTCCCTGTTGTTCATTTACGGGCTGGATAACGTTCATACGCTTGGGGGAAAACTCTTGATCCTGCTGGCACTGGTTGCGGGTAGCATCTACGAGTACCTCTTCGTGGACAATTCGGAGGCTCACTCTGAGTATATGCGGATGTACAGGAAATTCAGGGGTTTGATCTCGGGCAGGTGACTTGTGGATTAATGGCACGGGCTGGTTGTTGCGGAGCTAACGGCCATTGACCCGCCCGTTATCTCCATTACGGTAAGGCTTATAATTTTCGGGTTCAAGACTCCTTTTAAAGGGCAATGGTGATAACTATGAGCATTCTCATCAAGAACGGTCACGTCGTTTATGGGGAGAATTTCGAGGTCATCGAGGCGGACGTTCTCATCGAGGGCAACCGCATCACCAAGGTCGCCAGGAACATCAACGAGGCCGCCGATACGGTGATAGACGCCAAGGGCAGGGTCGTTTCTCCGGGCTTCGTGAACCTTCACACCCACTCCCCGATGGGCCTGCTCCGCGGCCTGGCCGACGATCTGCCTTTGATGGACTGGCTGGAGAAGTACATCTGGCCGCGGGAGGCGAAGCTGACGAGGGAGTACACGAAGGTCGGCGCCTACCTCGGCGCGCTGGAGATGATAAAAGGAGGGACGACGACTTTCCTCGACATGTACTTCCACATGGACGCCGTCGCCGAGGTGACCCTCGAGAGCGGTCTCAGGGGCTACCTCTCCTACGGGATGATAGACCTCGGCGATCCCGAAAAGACGGAGAAGGAGATTAAGGAGGCCCTCAGGACGATGGAGTTCATAGATAAGCTCGGCTCGGACAGGGTTCACTTCGTCTTCGGGCCCCACGCCCCCTACACCTGCTCCATAGCCCTGCTCAAGGAGATTAGAAGGCTCGCGAACGAGCACCGCAAACTCATAACCATCCACGTGAGCGAGACGATGGCCGAGATAGGCCAGATAAGCGAACGCTACGGTAAAAGCCCAGTGGTTCTTCTGGACGACATCGGCTTCCTCGGGAGCGACGTCATCATGGCCCACGGCGTCTGGCTCGAGGGTAGGGACGTCCGGATACTCGCGAGGAACGGCGTCACCGTGGCCCACAACCCGGGGAGTAACATGAAGCTGGCCAGCGGTGTCATGCCCCTTCAGAGGCTCCTCAACGCGGGCGTGAACGTCGGCCTCGGCACGGACGGTTCGGCGAGCAACAACAACCTCGACATGCTGGAGGAGATGAAGCTGGCCGCTCTGCTCCACAAGGTCCACAACCTCGACCCGACGGTGGCCGATGCAAAAACGGTCTTCAGGACCGCGACGGTCAACGGTGCGAGGGCGTTAAGGCTCAATGCGGGCGTCGTGAAGGAGGGCTACCTCGCAGATCTGGCCATCATCGACTTCAACAGGCCCCATCTGAGGCCGATGAACAACGTTATAAGCCACCTGGTTTACGCCGCCAACGGGAACGACGTTGAGACCACCATAGTGAACGGAAAAGTTTTAATGCTGGACGGAGAAGTACTCACTTTGGACGAGGAGAGAATACTTAACGATGCCGAACGGGTGATCGGTGAGCTGGTATGATCGAGTTCGTCTTTGGGGTCGCCCTCGTGGTCTCGTACGTCCTACTTTTCTACAACTATTACCTTACGGGGAGGAAAGCCCTGATCTACTACGCCCTCGCGTGGTTGAGCCTCTCCGTTCCCTTCTTCGTCCGGGGAGAAGCCATTTACATAGTGGGCCTCGCCTTCTTCGCTTCCCTCCTCTGGCTCGGTAACATCCGCGCCTCGGATGAACTCCTCTTGAGCATTCCCTACGCCCACGAGCTGAGGTATTTCGCGGTCGTTCCCCTCGCGGCCGTTCTGTTCCTTTTCCCTGAGCATGTGCTGTACTCCCTGATCGTTCTGGCAGGGTGCGTGGCTTTCTCCGGTGCGTTCCTCCTCTTTGCAAACAACGAATCCCTCCCGGTTGCTGGCGATTCTGGAGGTGGTCTTTGCCGTGGCCCTTTTCCTTGGGGGCTATTTCTTTGCCCGGGAATACGTACGACTGACCACCGCGCTATTCGCCCTTTTCCTGGCTTACGTTTCAATAAAGGCCTTTCTTGACAGTTCCTTCATCGGTGAATTCGAGCCCTCCGAGGTTAAACTCGAGCTTAATGGCGGCCTCACGAGGATGCCCAGCGTTCCCGACGATGTCCTGGACGGGGCTCTCGTGTTCTCCCGAACACGCGAGGAAAGACCCAACTGGTTCTGGATCACCAAACTGTCCGGGGAGCGCACGATAAGCCCAACGAACCTCGCAAAGATGCTCGATACCGCCGTTAAGTTCATGAAGCGCGCGGCCGATGCCGGGAAGAACGCGGTCGTAGTTATAGACGGCCTTGAGTACCTGATCCTCGAGAACGGTTTTACACCCGTCATGAAGTTCCTCTCGACGCTGAGGGACTACGCCCTCCTGAACGGGGCGACCGTGATAGTGACGGGTGATGACTCCTTCCTCGACGAGAGGGGGAGGAAGATCCTCAGGAGGCTCTTCGACTGAGGTGGTTTCCATGCCCTCCTTTGAGATCGTCCGCGGGGACGTAACCCGTTTTCCGGCCGAAGCGATAGTCAACGCCGCCAACCGTTACCTCGAGCACGGCGGCGGTGTGGCCTACGCGATAGCCAGGGCGGCGGCAGGCGACGTTTCCGAGTACATCAGGATAAGCAAGGAGGCCATGAGGGAGCAACTCGGGAAGGACTACATAGATCACGGCGAGGTCGTCGTTACCCCCGCCCTGAGACTCGAAAAACATGGGATTCGCTGGGTTATCCACACGGTCGGGCCGTATTGCGGCGGTCGCTGGGATGAAGACAAGAAGGAGAAGCTCCGAAGGGCCATACTCGGTGCGCTGAAAAAGGCCGAGGAGCTCGGCGTTAAGACGATAGCCTTTCCAGCCATAAGCGCGGGCATCTACGGCTGTCCGCTGGAGGAGGTTGTGAGGACTTTCGCGGAGGTCGTGCGGGAATTCGAAAAGGAAGCGCGGAGCCTGGAGCGGATTTATCTCGTTCTCTACTCCGAGAGGGACTACGGGAGGGCCGTTGAGGTTCTGGGTGGAGGTTAGCCCCTTCAACTCACGCCCTTCCCCGTTTCTTAACGAAGACTCGAAAAGAAAACCGCCGTTGGATGGAAAACTATATAACCCTTGAAGGTAAAACTCCTCGGGGATCAGTATGTCATGTGAGGAGGTTGCGGCCCTTATCAGAAGAATTGCCGTTGGATTCACGATGCTCTTCCTGTCTGGTTTCCTGATACTGTACTACGCCATCAGAAAGCTCGCATGTGCGACGAGTGACCTGTGCACTTCGGCGTCCCTCGGGCCGGGACCCACGACCATCCATAACGTCGACGTTCTCGTCTCGGTTTTCGTGATCTCCGTCCTCTTCGTTTTACTCGTGGGGTTGGGAAACCTGAATAACACCGAAGATCGCCGGCGGTGAGAACAAAGTAAGCGGGAGCCTGGGGTAACATGCCCCTCTGAAGCTCGCTTTTCGCATTTTCGCTCGTGGCGTGTGGATATCGGATTTATCCGGGCGTTATGTTAATCGACCGCTGGCTGTGCCCTGTGCCCCTGAGTCATTGGGCTACGTAACCCCCTGATGCCCCGATGCCCTTATATCCACCTTGCCCAAGTTTCTCACGGTGATTCCCATGCGGATCGAGGACGTTTACGTCTGGGACATCAACGCGAGGTGGCTCGGTATCTCCCCCCTCCAGCTCATGGAGAACGCCGGGGCGGGAGTTGCGAGAACCATAGAGGAGCGCTTTGGAAGAAACCTCAGGATCGCGGTCTTCTCGGGAACGGGTAACAACGGCGGCGACGGCTTCGTGGCGGCGAGGCACCTCAGCTTCGACAACGACGTTACCGTCTTTCTCGTTGGCGATGAGGCAAAGATAAGGAGCGAGGAGGCCAGGCACAACTGGGAGATATTGAAGGGCCTCGACCTCCTGAAGGTTAAGGTTCTCAAGGACTCCTCTTACGTAAAGGCCCTCGACCTCTCAAACTTCGACGTCATAGTTGATGCCCTCCTCGGGGCCGGGACGAGGGGCGAGCCGAGGGAGCCGGTAAGGAGCGCGATAGAGAAGATAAACGAGTACGCGGGAAGGGCGAAGATAGTGAGCGTTGACCTGCCGAGCGGCTATCCATCTAAGGTTCGCGTTAGGGCCGACTTCGCGGTCACCTTCCAGTGGGACAAGGAGGAGTATAAAGACTTTGAGCGCGTGGTCGTTAAGATAGGCTACCCGCGGGAGCTCCACCACCTCGTCGGTCCGGGCGATGCCAAGTTCGCCTTACGGAAGGGGGGAGAGCACAAGGGCCAGAACGGGAGGCTTTTAATAATCGGGGGGAGCGAGGACTACTTCGGGGCGCCCTACCTGGCGGGGAAGGCGGCCTCGTACCTCGTGGACCTGGTCCACCTCGCGATGCCGGAGTATCCAGCTATGAGAATAAGCGACCCCGACTTGATTTTGAGGCCCTTCGAAGGGAAAAATTTCAGAAAAGAACACGTTGATTCTCTGCTAAAACTCGCCCAAAAGGTTGATGCCATAGTTATAGGGCCCGGCATTGGATTAAACGAAGAGACTAAAGAGTTCGTGCGGGCGTTTGTAAGCCGCTGTGAAAGGCCCCTCGTGATAGACGCCGACGGCCTGAAGGCCATCGCCGAGAACCCGGGCGTCCTGGAGGGCAAAACCTTCGTCCTGACGCCCCACGCCGGCGAGTTCAAACTCCTCTTCGGGTTTAAGCCCGGAGGAGACCTTGAGGGGAAGGGGGAGCTCGTGAGGGAAAAGGCAGAAGAAATGGGTGGTGTGATCCTTCTGAAGGGCCCCTACGACATCGTGAGCGACGGAAGAACATGGAAGTACAACAAGACGGGCAACAGGGGGATGACAACGGGAGGAACCGGGGACGTTTTAGCTGGCATCGTTGGGGCCCTGCTTGCGCTTGGCAATGAACCCCTAAGGGCCGCTTCCGTTGGGGCCTTCCTCAACGGCCTCGCCGGGGATATGGCTAAAGAGGAGCTCGGCGAGAACTTCACCGCCCTGGAGGTCGCGAGGAGAATTCCAAGGGCCGTTAAGTGGGTTGAGGAGTTCTGAATCCCGTGCAGAACTGGTAGAAAATAAAATCAACGAAACGTTGAAAAAGGAAATATTCACCCAACGCCGCAGTAGCTCCAGACCGAGTAGCCGTACTCCCCGTTTGCAGGGTCGTGGGCGGGAGCCTCAAGGTAGACCCAGCCGCCGGAGGAGACGTACCTGTCGACCCAGCCTCCGAGGTTGCCGGTGTACTCGTGGATGCACGAGCCCGCGAACTTCGGGACGTAGACCCACCTTCCAACCCTGCTCGAGCCGAGGTTGATGTAGGTTATCAGGCCTGGCTTGTTCCCGTAGCCGTTCCTCACGAAGATGAGCTCGTCGCTGTCGTAGTAGACTATGCTGGTGCTTCCCGTTCTGGTTATCCGCTACTTTTGAAACTATCGTAACAGATAACCTTCCGCCCTCCAGCTTCATCGGGTGGCTTTCGGGGGGAACGGAAACTCCCCACATCTTCCGTTTTTTCAGCCTCCATTCGGGCTTAAAACCCCACATATCGGAGACTGCCACACCATCAAAAAAATATGACTCAAAACTATTTAAAAATTTCGGAAAACAAAAGTCATCAAAAGATCCACTTGTTTTCCAATTTATGAAACAGTCCCGCCAGGTGGTCGTGTATCCAGATGAGGTTCTTGAGCTTGTCCTTGTTGAGCCACTCCTCGTCGTCGCGGTAGAATATGACCGGCTGTCCCTCGTAGGTCAGGATGAAGGCGTAAGCGGGGTACTTGTTCCAGATGATGTCCGTGTCGTGGTTCGCCACGAAGGTTACGGCCTTGAAGGGGTCGCGGGAGACGACGGTTCCGCCGTTCTGGAGGGCGTCGACGAGGGCCGGGATGTTCTTGTTATCGAAGGCCTCGTCCATCTTGTAGTAGAGCGGGAAGTCGAAGACCTTGGCGCCGCTCGAGTAGGCCCAGTTGAGGAGGGCATCGACGTTGGTGTCCCAGTACTCGCCGACGGCCCAGCCGCCCCACCAGTCCAGCCAGTCCTTGACGACCCACGGCCAGTAGCCCTTGACGTAGTCGAAGCGCCAGGCGTCGACGCCGATGCTCCTTAGATATGCCGCGTAGCTCTCATCGCTCGCCCAGACCCAGTGCTGGTCCCACTCTTTCTTGTGGCATATATCTGGATAGCCTCCAAACGTCCCGGGGTCGCTCGCCTCAACCTCGTTCGGATGGAAGTCGAGGTAGTTGGCCGTGTACTTTCCGGAGGCAACTCCTGAGAAGTCGGTCCAGGTGTAGTCGTTCACGAAGGGGTTCCACTCCAGGTCGCCGCCGGCGCGGTGGTTGATGACTATATCGGCTATCACTTTTATCCCGTATTCGTGGGCGGTGTTTATCATGTTCACGAGCTCCGCCTTGGAGCCGAAGCGCGTTTCCACGGTTCCCTTCTGGTAGTACTCGCCGAGGTCAAAGTAGTCGTAGGGGTCGTAGCCCATGGAGTAACCACCACTCATGCCCTTGCTCGCCGGTGGAATCCATATGGCTGAGATACCGGCGCTGGCCCAGTCAGGTATCTTCTGGGCTATCGTGTCCCACCAGATTCCCCCGCTCGGAACGTCCCAGTAGAAGGCCTGCATTATGACACCGCCGTTCTCGAGGGTCTCCGCCTTCGCTGGAACCGCGAATACGCTGAGGACTACCAGAACTACCAGCAGTGCAACCACCATTTTCTTGGCCATGGTCAACACCCGCCATCCAATTATAATGTATCACCGATGGTGAAATATTTGAGCTTTGCCATCAATGTTCATCATAGAGCGTAATTGTTCATTATGCCCTGGGGGAGAAACGAAACATCGTGTTTCATTTGGGGAATATAAAAAGGAGGTCAGAACCTTATCAGTTCCCTTACCTTTCGGGCCTTTTCACAGAGCTCGCAACTCTGGAGGAAGACGAGCATGTTGAGGAGGTGGAAGAGCTCTATCTCAGTGAGCTCAACGCCCGCCTGCGAGATCCTCTTGATTACCGGCTGGGATCCGACCTCTATATCGTTCAGCACTTCCTTCGCGAGCCTCCTGAGGGCCTCCCGGTCTCTTACCTTGAATCCGGCCTTTTCCAGGATCCCAACCAGCTTCTCCGCCTCCACCTGCAGGTAGGCCTGTCTGAACTCCTCGATGCTCTCGTCCGGGTCGGCCTTTATGAGGAAGAGCCTCGCGCTTCTGGTGTAGACCCTTTCGTTTCCTTGAACCTCGAGCTCTTCCACGAGACCGGCTTCCTCGAGTATCTTCACGTGTCGGTACACCGTTGTTCTGTCCCTTCCCAGGGAGTTGCTGAGCTCGTTGATGGTCATGGGACGGTTCCTGAGCAGCTGGAGGATCCTAAAGCGGGTCTCCTCCGAGAGAACCTTAACCCTCTCGGGCTCGGTGATGATTAGAACTTCCCTCACTCAGTACTCCTCCAGTTTGTCCTGCGGCGTCTCGCCCTCTTCGACTATCCTCCTCCCGGCCGCTACCATATCGATGCTGTGAACGACGCCCCCGAACTCCTCTATCGTCCTCGCAATTTCGTCGTAGTCGAGGTCGTCGCCCACCATTGTTATCTTGACGTTCTCCGTTTCCTTGTCTATCTCCACGAGGGTTATGTTGACGCCGTCGACGCCCTTGAGCTCGCTAAGTCCCAGCGCCAGTTCCGTGACCATCGGCTGGTGCGGCTTTAGAACGTCCAGCACCAGGAGTCGTATCCCCTTCGCCATTTTCCATCGCATCCCCTTTGGGGGTCATTTCTTAAGTATTTTACCGAGCCTCTGGATCAGCTCGAGCGACTCCTCATCGCGTCCCATCTTCGCCATTGAGAGCCATTCGATGGCGTGGATTATGTCCTCGTTGGAGAAGTCCTTTAGGGCCTCCTCACTGGCCTCTATCTCCCGCGATATCGCCGTTTTGAACTCGTGCTCCTTCTCGAGTAGGCGGTCCATCACGTCGAGGAGCTCCTCGTCGTTGAATTTGTACCCCAGGGCCTTGAAGATCTCGAGCTTTGTCTTCAGGCGGGAGCGGGCGAAGTAGCGGAGCTCCTCGTCGCCGAGGTAGAGGTTGATGTAGAACGCATCGGCGGTTCTCCCGTAGTACTTCTCCACGAGGTTGCCCTTCATCTCCGTCCTCTTTACCTCGACCAGTCCCGCGTCCTTCAGCTTCTCGATGTGGTGGTATATCGTCTGGGGCGTCTTTCCGAGAATCTCGCTGAGCTGGGAGATGGTCATCTCCCTGTTGCGTAGAAGGCCCAGTATCTTCCTCCTCGTGTCCTCCAGCATCAGTTTTATGACTTCCGGGTCGGTTATCACCTTGACCTTAGCCATCTCAACCACCCAATTTAAACGTTCCAACGTTTCTTTTAACGTTATGGCATATAACCCTTTTGCCCTCCCGGTAGCTTTATATATGTAAACTCGATGGCGTTTTTGGGACCACACTGGACAAAATATCCATTACGGGAAGGCTTAAATAGGCCCTCCCGAAAAACCTTCGGAGGTGGCAATATGGAGGCTCCAGAGCTCGATTTCCTGTTCTACCCGAGGAGCGTCGCTGTTATAGGTGCCTCGAACGTTCCTGGAAAGGTTGGAAACGCCATAATGCGCTCGATAACTCTCAAGTACGAGGGCAGGGTCTACGCCGTCAACGTCAGGGGAGGCGAGATAGAGGTCAACGGGAGGAAGTTCCAGGTTTACAGGAGCGTTAAGGAGATCCCCGACGAGATCGACGTTGCGGTCATAGCGGTTCCTGCTAAGTTCGTTCCGGATGTGATCGACGAGTGCGGCGAGAAGGGCGTTAAGGGGGCCGTTGTCATCTCGGCCGGCTTCAAGGAGGCCGGGAGGGCTGAACTCGAGGAGGAACTCGTGAGGAGGGCCAGGAAGTGGGGCATCAGGGTCGTCGGCCCCAACTGCCTCGGCGTCACGAACCTCGAGAACGGTTTCGACTGCAACTTCAACCCGCCGGAGAGACAGGCGAGGCCGCCAACCGGGAAGATAGCCTTCATGAGCCAGAGCGGCGCCTTCGGGGCGGCCATCCTCGACTGGGCCGCCAACCACAAGATAGGTATGAGCAAGTTCATCAGCCTCGGTAACATGGCCGACCTCGACGAGAGCGACTTCATGGCTTACCTCGGGGAGGATCCAAAAACGGGCGTCATAACCGGTTACATCGAGGGCGTTAAGGACGGTAGAAAGTTCTTCAACACCGCCAGGGAGGTCACCCTAAGGAAGCCCGTTATCGTCCTAAAGAGCGGGAGAACGGAAGCGGGAGCCAAGGCCGCCGCATCCCACACGGGCTCACTGGCCGGTTCCTACGCCATCTACCGGGCGGCCTTCACTCAGGCCGGCGTCCTCGAGGCAAAGAGCATGCGCCAGCTCTTCAACTACGCCAAGGCATTGGCCATGCAGAAGCCCGCGAAGGGCAACCGCGTTGCTATCGTAACCAACGGCGGTGGAGCGGGGGTCATGATGAGCGACGGCCTGCTCGAGCGCGGCATGAAGCTCGCCGAGCTGAGCGAGGAAACCAGGGAGCGCTTCAGGAGGGACATCGAGGAGGGAAGGCTCCCGGAGCACATGAGCTACAGAAACCCCATCGACGTCATCGGCGACGCCCCGTCGAGCAGGTACGAGAGGGCCATGCGCTACGCGCTGGAGGACGAGAACGTCGATCTCCTCGTCGTTATAGCGCTCTTCCAGAGCCCCGCCCTCGACGAGGGAATCGTTGAGGCCGTTGCAAAGATGGGGGAGTACGGCAAGTCCATCGTCTTCGTCGCCCCCGGTGGGGACTACCCGCACAAGATGGCAAGGAACATCGAGCTCAGGGGCGTCCCGGTTTACGAGACCGTCGAGGACGGCGTCGATGCGGTCTACGCCCTCGTCAAGTACGGCGAGTGGTTGAGGGAGAACGGAAAACTTTAAATCCTCTCCTTTCCTTTCCACTTCCATGCCCGGTGATTGCTTTTGGCCCTGATGATGCCCCGCTCTTCTGTTCGGGCTTAGGCCGGAGTTTCGTTTCCACTGGAAATGGAGGTGTTTGAATGGACGACGGATTTAAGGTCACCCCATGGGACGTTGAGGGTCTGGTGGACTACAATAGGCTCATAGAGGAGTTCGGAACGAGCCCGCTGACGGACGAGCTGCTCGAGAAGACCGCCCAGCTCACGAAGAGCGAACTGCCGCTATACTTCAGGAGGAGGTTCTTCTTCTCCCACAGGGACTACGACAAGGTTCTTGCCGATTACGAGAACGGAAAGGGTTTCTTCCTCTACACGGGGAGGGGCCCGAGCGGGCCGATGCACATAGGCCACATAATCCCCTTCTTCGCCACGAAGTGGCTCCAGGAGAGGTTCGGCGTCAACCTCTACATCCAGATAACCGACGACGAGAAGTTCCTCTTCAAGGAGAGGCTCACCTTCGAGGATACGAAGAGATGGGCCTACGACAACATCCTCGACATAATCGCGGTGGGCTTCGATCCCGACAGAACCTTCATCTTCCAGGACAGCGAGTTCACCAAGATCTACGAGATGGCCATCCCGATAGCCAAGAAGATAAACTACTCGATGGCGAAGGCCGTCTTCGGGTTCACCGACCAGAGCAAGATAGGGATGATATTCTATCCTGCGATACAGGCCGCCCCGACCTTCTTCGAGAGGAAGCGGTGCCTGATTCCATCGGCGATAGACCAGGACCCCTACTGGCGCCTCCAGAGGGACTTCGCCGAGAGCCTCGGTTACTACAAGACCGCCGCCCTCCACTCCAAGTTCGTTCCGGGCCTGATGGGCCTCGAAGGCAAGATGAGCGCGTCGAAGCCTGAGACCGCCATCTACCTCACGGACGACCCCGAGGAAGCCGGTAAAAAGCTCTGGAAGTACGCGTTGACGGGAGGAAGGGCTACGGCGAAGGAACAGCGCGAGAAGGGTGGAAACCCTGAGAAGTGCGTCGTCTTCAAGTGGTTCGAGATATTCTTCGAGCCGGACGACAAAAAGCTCATGGAGCGCTACCACGCCTGCAAAAACGGCGAGCTCCTCTGCGGCCAGTGCAAGCGCGACCTCATAAAGCGCGTCCAGGATTTCCTGAGGGAGCATCAGCGGAGGAGGAAGGAAGCGGAGAAGAAGGTCGAGAAGTTCAAGTACACGGGCGAGCTCGCGAGGGAGCAGTGGGATAGGGCGATTCCGGAGGCGCTGAAGGGCTGAGCTGCTTTATCCTTTTCTCCTTACCCTGTCCCACGCCAAAAACCCCAACACGGCCACGAGTGATATGAGGCTCAGATATCCCAGGGGTGAATAGGGGTCCTCGAACTTCAGCTCTACTTCGTGCTCTCCCGCCGGGAGCTGGAGCTCGATGAGGCCGAACTGTTCATTCCTTGAAATTTTGATGCCTTTTCCATCAACGTAAGCCCTCCAGTGGGGGTAGTAGTTCTCGCTCAGGATGACCGCCGTGCTCCTGTCGGCGGTGTACTTCATGACGATTTCTCCATCCGAAACCTCGACTATCCTGTATTCAATCTTTGGCGGGGCGATGTACCTTGAGAGAATCTCATTTAAGAGCCTGGCCTCGTAATCGTTTCTGCTGTAAACAGCGTGGTAGGGCAGGTTGAGACCCACGAAGTATATCCTGCCTTTGCCATACTCCTTAACCCCGAGCACCGTGAGGTTCCCCATCCTTATCAGGGGAGTCAGATTCCCGGTGTAGGCGGTTGCCGTCCATGGCTTTCCCTCGTACGTGAAGTTTGAGAAGCGGGAGACGTTGTAAACCCCGGAGCTGAGGTTGGCCTTTCCAAAAACCTTTACTATGGTTGATCTCACGCCGAACCTTGTAGCCTCGGCGTCGGGACTTCCGAAGGTGTTTACCACGAGAATTCCCCCGTCCCTGACGTAGTCCTCGAGCTTCCTCCATACAAGCGGGTCCCTGTACACGTAATTGTTCAGGATGACGAGGGAGTACCTCCCAAGTGAGTCCGCGTGGTCATCTACGAATTTCCCCCTCTCGTATTCCACGCCGGTGTCAAGGGGCCAGTTCCCGACGACGAGGACGCCCGCCTCCGGCGTCAAAAGGCTGTGGTTGTCCCAGGAGTAGAGCTTGAAGTTTCCGACCGAATAAATCTCCCTGAAGCCAATCGACTTCAGGTTTTCCTCGACCCTTGGCGTATCCTTAAAGCTGGAGTCGAGGAGGATGTACTTCACGGAATAAGCCCTGAGGGCCTTTCTGGCAAAATTGAGGTCGTTGAGAACGGCGTAGTTGAGATAGCTATGCCCGGGATAGGCTGGATCGCCCTGACGATACCAGCCGTCGAGAGCGGGCTTTTTGGTGAGGGCGGGGGTGAAGGCGACCCTTGAGCCCTGCGTTATCCCCAGCCCCCACTGGTAGTACCTCCAGCCGGTTCCGTTGTCGTTTCCGATGTAGTTGAGAACCCCCATGTAATTCCCGGGGAATTCCTCCGGATTCAGGCTATCAACCCGGAACCTGAGGTCCGAGAGCGAAAGCAACAGGAGAACGAGGGATATTATCAGAGCCACTTTCCTGAACTTATCTGGATGGATTTTCGGGGCATAGTTAAGAACGAACTCCAGAAGCATGGCGAACCCGATGGCCGCCAGAAATTCCACGGTGCCGAGCCACCGGTAGGGGGGAATTAAATCGAGTATGGGAAGTCTGTTTAACCATGGTGTGGGCCCGTAGTACCCGAGCGAGAGCAGGAGCGAGGTGAACACGCCCGCCAAAACAGCTATGGAGAGCGTTTTCTTTCTCTTAATTGTCATCAATGCCCCGAAAATCCCGAGGTACATCAGGGCCCCCTGGTAGAACGACCAGGGGCCTGTGGGAAGGAGTATCTCCCCCAGCCTGGCGCTCTGGAACTTGAAAAGGTAGTCTATGGCATTCTCCTTTAGGAAATGGGCGTTGCCCTTTTCCAGGATGAACGGCAGAACCCAGAAGGCCGATATCAGGAACGCGACGATCCCGGCGATAAACAGGTTCTGAATAGGAGTTCTCCATTCCCTTTTAGTTTCCCGGAGATAGGGGAGCAGGAAAAGGAGAACGAGGCCGAAGGAGACCGCGAGGGTGTGGTGTGTTAAGAGGACGAGGGAGATGAGAACCCCGGCCGTTAGGGCCTTTCTTCTATCACCGCGGAAGATGTATATGAACCCAAGGACGAGGAGAGGGGCGAGGTTTATCGCCACGAACCTCGGGAAGTTCCCCTCAGGTGACAGAATCCGCAGATGGTAGGGGGCAAACGCGTATGCAAGGGAGGCGAGGTAGGACGGAAGGTCTGAGAACCCGAGCTCCCTCAGGAGAAACCTCATCGAAAGAGCCCCTATTATCAGGGATAGGAGGGCCGAGAGCTTGTAGCCCCAGGTCGCAGAATGGGTCAAAACGCCGAGAAGTGCCCCGAGGTAATAGGCAAGCGGTGGATAAAAGCGGAGGAATGGATAGCCACCGTACCAGTCCTCGATCCATGGGTGGTAACCCCCCATCAGCTTCCAGATTTTGAAGAGGTGGCCGTAGGCGTCCCCGCCCCAGCTCGGGGGATAACCGCTTCCAAGAAAGCCCTTCAGGGTTAGGAAGGCCATAAAAATAGCTATAAGAAAAAACAAAGCCTCTTTACGGGCTGATTCGAGCCTCATATTAGACCCTCAGAGGTTCAGGGCTTTCATGACTTCATCTATCACCGGCTCGAGGAACGGGAACTCCGGAACGCCCTCGCTCTGTATTATCTCCTCATCGCTGTTTCCACTGCCCCTTGACACATCGGAGGTATAGAAGTCGTCGCTCCCGTCGTCGAAGTTTTCCTGAGCGATTACATCCCCGTTCCAGTACTCCCTGACGTCGTCTATGTAGAGGTCGTAGGTGCTCCCCTCGTCCCACCTTCCGGCATTGACCTGCTGGATTTTGGTTATGTGCCTCTTTTTAATGGTTTTAACAAGACCCCCATCGATGTAAAACTTGACGTTGTTTCGTGTAACCTCTATCCTGTAAGTGTGGGGGACGCTCATGTCGAGGTTCACGGTTTTGCCGAACACGTCCACGCTGTTTCCGCCATACCAGTACACGCTGTACCACCTGGTTCTGCCACCATCGGTTACCTGGACCTCAAGCAACGTAACGCCGGCACTCCCACTGTAGTTTTTCGCCAGAACCGTCTGCTCGATAGCGTAGGTATCTTTTTTGATGCCCCTGTTGACGTTGTGAATTTCCGTATACGAACTGCCCATATCGTGGCTCCAGACGTGGAGGACGTTCCCGCTGAGCGTCCCTCCGGCGGCGTTGGATAACCCCGTGAGGATTAGGAGTAAAGTGACTACCACCACCGCATCTCTCACCAGTCTAAGGGTTCCCATCTCTCTCACCCCCTTTTTAGTCTCCCCATGGAAACTTATAATATCTTTAGACGGACTCTCGAACGATACGGTAAGCCTGGAACAATCGGTTCAGTTTTTGTTTAATAACATTTTTGGTTAAACTTTCAAACCAGGGAACATCGCCTTTGGTCCTCAATTTAATGTCGATCGTCAATGCTTAAAAAAGATTTCTCATCAAAATTGCCGAAATCGTGCTCAATCCTGTTGGGCCCTCAGGCTCTTCACGAGGAGACGGCCGAGGAGGATGACAACGGCCCCGAAGAGGATGGCGGGTCCTATCGTGTAGTGGAAGAGGTTGAAGACCCCCTCCCCTGAGCGGTGGTAGAGATAGATGGCAATTGCCACCCGAAGGAGGTTCAGGAGGTATATCACTGAGGCGCCGATGATCCATTCCCGTACGTTTCTCCTTATCCTTGGGAAAGCTAAATACACAGCGGTGTAAAGGCTTAAAGTAAACGTTCCGCTGCACTGCCAGGTTATCTCGAATGCCAGCCTTTCACCCGGGAGATAGATCATGTTGCCGAGGAGGGTGTTTGATACGCCGAGGAAACTAAGGAGGGCATGGACGTTTTTTGCCTCGATTAAAACCAGAGGCTTCCCGAATTTCGCCCCTATCACCAGCACGACTATCGAAAATCCGATGAGGTATCCGAGCAGGAGCAGGAGGTTAAAGATTACGCTATCCCTCTTCATTGCCCACGACCCCGTACTCCCTGAGAACGCTTACGTGGTGGTGAACCGTGGACTTGCTCAGCCCGAGGGTTCTCGCTATATCGCTTATGCTCTTTCCCCGGATTAACAGATTGTATATCTCCCTCCGAATCTTGTTTTCAAGCAGAAATGCCCTTACGGCTTTTTGCCTGTTTTCTCTACCCGGGGGGTGGTATATGGTGGTGTTCTGGATCGTGGTTTCGTCCAAAAGCCCGGCCCTCTTGAGAACGTTAAGGTGCCATCTGGCGTTTGTCCTTGAGATGGAAAACGTTGAGGCCACGTCTACGACGGTGGAATACCCCTTTGCCTCTATGTACCTGTAGATGGACTCCCTCGTTTTGTTCTTCAGCACCTTCTCGGGGGGTATCATGAACCTCCCTATGGCGAGGGGAATCCACTTTATCCATCTCCTGAACTTCTCCGCGTGGGGATTGTTCGAAAACGTGGCGTAAGCGGCACCAGCGCTCAGAATAACGGCCGCGGCAACGGCCGTCAACGGAAGGCCTTCCTTGGAGTAGTATTCTATCACCGCGACTATGAAGTCTACAACTGCGGGATTCTTTGTATCAAGGTAATAGGCCGAGGGGTTTATGGTGAGGACTACGAGCTTTCCCTTCCCCACGGGTATCTCAACGAGTACCGGAATCCCCGAGGAGTTAATAATGACCTTCTCGTGAGGAGCTTTTATCATTGCTACCCCGTAAACGTCCGAGTCGTATCCAAAGGCCTTGAATTTGAAGCCGTTTTTGGGTTTGACTTCTACGATCCCTGCCGTCGTGAAGTTAACGGATATCCCAAGTAACCTCAGGGTCGTGGGTGCCTCCACCGTGAGGCTCCTCAGGGTGTTGAGTCCGACTATAACCGTCTTGCCCTTCTGGGCTTCTTTCAGCAGGGCTGGAAGGGTTTCTCTGCTACTCTCGTTCATAAACCCGTAGTTGAGGTCGATGGCGAGGATCACCCCTCCCTCTGGATTTTCGGAGAGAGCAACGGTGGTTTTATTGGAAATTGCCCTGTACAGTGGAATGTCCCCGGAGTCGGAGTAGAGGTAGGTGACCGTCCCTGCGATTATCGGGGACGCCATGAGGAGCACAAGCAACACCGTCCCCAGGGAGATAAAAAAGCTTCTGTTCCCTACCATGACTGAATTACCCCCCGGAAGAACCTCATCATGGCGTCAACCTTTGCCAGGGACAGGAGGGGGTTGTAGATTGCATAATAGATGAAGATCGCCGGGAGGTACCTGACCGCGGTTGGGGAGCCCCTTTCCATCGCTATGGCGAGGGCGCTTATAAGAACCCCTGCGAGGTATTGGAGCAGATAGACAGTAAGGAATATTAGCACCATGGGCTTGATGGGGAGGATTATGTCAAGAATTTGGAATCCAAAGGCGTACTGGAGGATCAGAATCAGCGGGAGCACGATTATCCCGAACACGAAGAGCACCGGGGTGATGTACTCAAGAAGGATCATGTGGACGAACAGAAAGAGCCCCCTCTCCCCGTACTTTGGGTTCATTATCATGTCATGATATTTGGCCATGACCTGAAGTCCCCCGTAGTACCATCTGACCCTCTGCTTATAAAGGTCTTTCCAGCTCAGCTTTGGCTCCGTGTAGACCGCAGCCCCCGGCTCGAAGCTTGAGGTCAGGCCCGCACGATAGGCTATCATGGCGAGCTCAAAATCCTCGGCCAGCGTGTCCCTGGGGATCGATGGAAGGGATTTCAGGAAGTATCCTTTAAAGGCCGAGAAAGCCCCGGGAACCACGAGCAACCAGTCCAGGTAACCCTGAACCCTTCGGCCCATCTCAAAACTATGAATGAACTCTATGGCCTGCAGTTTTTCTATGAGGCCACCCGTCCTTTCTTCGATTCTCACAACCCCCGTGGAGATTCCGATGAACCTTCTGCTGAAGAGATTTTCGACAACGTTTTTTAAAGATGAGCCGTCCGCAAAGTACGAATCCGCGTCCATCGTGAGTATGACCTCCCCTTTTGCGGCTTTTATGCCGTCCTCGAGCGCCTTTGCCTTCCCCGTGTTCCTTTCGTGTCTTATCACCTTTGCCCCCAGTCTCTTCGCTATTTCCGCGGTTCCGTCCTGACTGCCGTCGTCGACGATTATTACCTCGCAGTTCTCGAAGGGGTAGTCCTGGTACTGTATGCTCTCTATCAACCTCTCGATGTTCATGGCCTCATTGTACGCTGGAACCACTATTGAGACCTTCGGGAAGAACCTCGGGGTGAGTCTCCTCCTTTCTCCGCTCTTGAAGTAGAGGTAGAAGATGAAGTAGGCGAAGTAAACCAGGATGATCAATGCCCCCGTTAGGTAGAATAGATACCGAACAAACGTATAAACCGGATACCGTGGAAGGTCGGGGAACGTAATTCTAACCATTTTCCACGCCGTCCACTGAACGAAAAGGTAATCAAGGTATACAACGTAGCCGGCCACTATGAATGCCGATACAATGGCAAGGGCCTTTCTCATAACTCAAACCACCTCAGGAGGGGCTTCATGGGGTATACCTCGTAATCGACCACCATCTTTCTGACCTCGACCACCCCGTACTTCGAGAGCTCGCGCATTAACCTCAGGACATCGTAGGGGGGCATGTTGACCCTGTGGGCGAGGTCGATTATGGCCACCCCAGGGGTGTTTGCGATTATCTCCATGAGACGGGGATACCTCCTCACGGCCCACGAAGCTACCCCCTCTCCCTCAAAGCCCCTCAAAACTATCAGGGTCTCGTTTTCTCCAAGATGCCTCAGGTCAACGAGGTTTATCCTGTGATTGAGAATTAAAAACGCCAGGGGAAACTTCAGCCGTCTCCTCGTTACCTCCGTCTCCTCTGAGAGCTCGGATAGAGTCACTCCTTTGAGAGTCACAACTGTTTCCATGATCCTCTCGTATAGGGGTCTTTTTAGGAGAAATTTTGAGAACGGCAGGAGGGGAACCGCCAGAAGAACCGTGATTCCCTGGGGCATCAACCCAACGTAACCCAGAACCTCCAGAACCACAAGGAGGAGAAGGGGCATAACGAGAGGATTCATGAGGAGGTTTTTAAGTTGTAGTTTGAGGAGTTCGCCGTTAGACAGGGGCCGAGGGGGGGTAGAACGCTCCTCAATGGCTTTCAGGCCGATTTCAGAGTACAATCCTACGAAGTTTGGACGGTCCATGAGGGCGTTAACGGGATTGAAGGTCATTAGAACCCCAACCCCATCCCCAAATCTGGAAATCGTCACCGCGGGGAGGCCGTTTTTGTATCGGGCTATGACCTCTCCTCTGTAAACGTTCACCACCACTGCCTGATAGGTGTCGTTGTAAGCGTACTCGCTGCCTTCATAAACGATGTCCCAGTCCGCAGAGTCGGTTTTTGGTGCCTCTATGCGGAGCAACCTCGTTCCGGTGATCTCTTCGAGTGACCTGCTCCAGCTCTGGGTGTACGTGTTCAGGCCAACTATTAAAGCCCCTCCCCTCCTAACGTACTCGGATAGAACTTCCGTTTCCTCCGCGGTAAGCCTTCCACCCTCGGTCCATCTGAAGTTCAGATCAGGTATCCATACCTCATCGTACTTCACGAGGTAGGTGAGGTCGGAGAGTTTGGAGCGATCTCCGGGCAGATCCTTCCCGAGGTAAAGGATATCAACATCAAAACCTCTCGTTGATAGAGAGTTTGCGAACATCACGTCCTCGGCATCGCTACATACGATTAGTAACCTGGGGGCTTTCGCCGGCGAGGATGCGCTCACCGTGGATGATGAGACGAGTGTGGACAGGATGATTAGTATCAGGATCAACGAAGCTTTTATTTTCATCTATCCTCCCACCTATTTTCCACTATCTCTGGATTTAGGTACGTTTCTTTTTATATTTATAGCAAGCTCCTCGAACGGGAGTATAAGGACATGTTCCGTCGTTCCCGTCGCCGTGTTTTATCGGTCTCTCATGTGGGCGCATTTAACGGGTTGGATTTACCCGCGGTGGCATCCCGGTGAAAGCGGATGGTTTATAATTCCTGCCACCAAGAGTCTTTAGGTGTGGCAAGATGGTTCGCCTTCCGTTTAGGGACACCTTCTACGAGTTGAGACCGAGCAAGATAGTGGCGCTTGCCAAGAACTACGCGGAGCACGCAAGGGAGATGGAGAGCGACGTCCCGGATGAGCCCGTTTTCTTCCTCAAGCCGCCGAGCTCACTCATAGGCCCCGGTGAGCCGATAATCCTGCCGAGGATGAGCAAAAGGGTCGACCATGAGGTCGAGCTGGCGGTGATAATGGGTAAGAGGGCCAGGCGGGTTCCGGAGGAAAAGGCCATGGATTACGTCCTCGGGTACACGATACTCCTCGACGTAACCGCCAGGGATCTCCAGTGGGAGGCGAGGCGGAAAGGTCTCCCCTGGACGGTGGCGAAGGGCTTTGACACCTTCGCACCGGTTGGTCCGCGGGTCGTTGATAGGAGGGAGCTGGAGATAGGGAACCTTGAAATCGGCCTTAGGGTCAACGGAGAGGTAAGACAGCTGGGAAGAACGAGCGAGATGATATTCAAAGTCCCGAAGATAATCGAGTACGTCTCGGGCGTAATGACCCTGGAGCCCGGTGATATAATAGCGACCGGAACCCCCGCCGGGGTCGGCCCGCTAAGGCACGGCGATCACGTAGAGGCGTGGATCCAGGGCATCGGAACCGTGGAGTTCGACGTCCTGAGCGAGGGCTCGATCCTCTGCTGAGTTTTTTTATTCCACCACGTAGGCGTGCACCGTGAGGCCGCCGTGACCGATGAGGCGGTGGTGCGTTATCTTGAAGCCGTTCTCCTCAATGGCCCTCTCAATCGCCCTCTTCTCCGTCGTTATGAAGACGCCGCGCCTTTCGAGAACCCCCGCGAGTTCCCTAAAGAAATCCATGTAGAGCTTCGGTATATCCCCCTTCCGCCCTATCTTGAGCCCGTAGGGAAGGTTGCTGACCGCGAAATCGACGCTATCAACGTATTCGCTCAGCCTCGTCGCGTCCCCCTGGACGAACTCGATCCTATCGATAACCCCCGCCGAGAGGGCGTTCATCCTCGCCCCGCGCAGGTGTTTCCTGAACTTCTCGAGGCAGGTTATCCTCCCCCCGTAACCCCTCAGGGCCAGCTCGATGGGAATCGTCCCTGAGCCGCAGAACGGGTCTATGAAGGAACCACCGTCGGGCTTCGCCAGCTCTATCAGCGCGTTGGCTATGCTGGCCTTCAGGTGGGCCGGGTGGTCGTAGACGCGCCAGGGCCGTTTGTGGAGCGAGCTGTCGCCCGTGGTGTCTATCCCGAGGAAGAATGCATCGCCCACCAGCTCGGCCCGGAAGATGACGGCCGGATGGTCAAGGTTCACCCTCGGGCTCCCGAACCGCGACAGCCTTTCGAAAACGGCCGTCCCAACGGTTCTGGCGATGTCCACGCTCGTGATTCTGTGCTCGCCCTTTCTGAAACCCCTAACGGCAAAGCTCTCGCTGACCTTGACGTACCTTTCCACCGGCAGAGAGGCCACGAAGTCCTCGATCCTCTTCAGGGCGACCTCAGGTTCCTCCTCTTCGATGCCCTTGAACCTCTCGCTTGCTATCCCGACGATTACGCGGTGGAGGAGCCTCGAACGCTCATTGAGGTATGTCGGGATGCTCAGTTCCCTCTCCCGTCCCTTCTCGTCCCTGTAATGGGCCTCGCCCACCTCGGCCGAAACACGGCCCTCGACGCCGAGGGGCCTCTCCTCCACCCGAAACGGAACCCCCAGTTTGGCGAACAGTCCCTCGACCTCGGCCCTCGCGAGGTCCTCGATCCCCCTTGAAGTCGTCAGTAGGAGCCTCATAACCTCACCCCGTTAATCGAGTACGACCACAACGCCCTTCCACTTTCCCCCGAAGCACTCGCTCGAGACGACGTGCCTGCCCGTCAGCCTCTCGATGAACTTAACGGCGGAGTCGCACCTCTTGAAACCCGTCGCTATTCCGACCGTAACCCCCTCGATCTCCCTGATCCCGACGCGTTTCCTGTTGTCGAGCCTTTCCCTTAACTCGTCGCCGTACCTCCAGATTATCCTCCGCGGGTCGAGCAGGAGCTCCCTCTCCACCCCATCGAGGACGTCCTCGAAGTCCCGGGTGAATCCTTCCTCCCCTTTCTTCCCTTCCCCGAAGAGGGTGAAGCGGCCCGTCTGCCACTCCCTCAGGAGCCATCTCGCGGTCTCCTCGAGGTCAACCTCGCCGCCGGCCTTTATCAGGCCCCTCCTCTCGCCTATCCGCCTTAGTATCTCCTCTCCGTCCTCGAGCCCCTCGATGCCGAACCTCTCGGTTATCGCCTCCTTCCTCGTCTCGAGTATCCGCTTTATGAGCCTCAGCGCGGGCTTCAAGGGTTCCTCGATCTTGTCGGCGGGAAATCCGCCCCTGATGACGAGCTCGTCGAAGTCATCTATCGGAATTACCCCCGGCGAGTCCAGGAGCCATATCCTCTTGCTCAGCCTTATCAGGTGCTTCCCCTTGGTGTAACCGGGTATAGGGGCCGTTTTCACTGCCCTCCTTCCCTTGAGCGTGTTGATTATCGTGCTCTTGCCGACGTTCGGGTAGCCCACGAGGGCGACCTTAACTTTGTCCTTCTCCTCGAGGAGCGGCTTCGCGAGCTTTTTTATCTCCTTCCTCAGGATTCCGGTTCCCTTCCTCTCGCGGGCGGATACGAAGACCACTGGAACGTCGCTTCTCCTCTTGTATTCCTCGGCCCACTCCTTCGGAACCAGATCCGCCTTGTTCATGACCACGAGGAGCGGCTTGCCCTCCTCCCTTGCGAGCCTCTCGAGCTTCCCGTTCCTCGTTCCGATGGGGTCCCTCGCGTCGACCACCTCGACGATGATGTCGGCCTCGTCAACGATCTCCCTCACTATTCTCCACGCCTTTCTCTGCTTCATCCCGCACCACCGTTACCTCGAAGATCACGGTCCCCCCGTCAGTGTAGGGTTCGCCGGGGTCGAGGCACTGCAGGTAGGCCTTCTCCCCCCTGCCGAGACCTAACTCCCTGGGCTTAATACCCTTTCGCAGCGCGACGATGTAGGGCAACAGCGATGCGAAGGCGTGGGTGCATATGGCGTCGGTCTCGTCGAGCTTGACCTCCGGCCCCTCTATGACTATCCTGTCACCCAATTTGTAAACCGGGCATTTCCCGCGGATTTCTTTCACGGTAATCTCCAACCGTTCCATCTCCCTCACCGAAATCTAAATAAAGATTGAGGTTCAAAAACATTTGACATGAAAGGCGGGTCATGATAACGATTGATGGTGGTGCTCAACGTGTCCGAGGATATTGAGGCTAAGATTCGCCGTCTTAGAGAGCTGGGTCGGGCCAGCGCGGAGTCAGAGACTCCCCAGCCGATCAAGACCCCTGTAAAGAAGCCCCCCAGGAGGCCCCGGCGTATAGGTAGTATCCGGGAAAAGGAAAGGAAAAAACGCATTCTTATAGGTGCCTCCATAATCATAACCGTGATCTTGATAATCTCAATAGGTGCTTACGTTTACCTGCAGAGCAGTGCCGCCAACGAACTCACCAAGGCAAAGAAGGAGAAGCTCGCCGAGGTCAACGCGTACTTTAAGCCGGGAAGCGAACTCATGAACACGAGTTTTGGAAAGAATGCCCGCGATGAGCTGATAAAGGAGATAAACTCAGCTCAGAGCGTTGATCAAGTCAAATCGATAAACGTTAAGGCCGCCTACCAAAAGGCCTGGAGTCAGTATCAGGCGTATCTCCAGGAGCAGAAACGTCTCGAGATGGAGCGTCAGCTCAACCAGACCAAGAAGGAGAAGATAGATCAGATAGAAGCCCAGTTCAGTCCTCTTCTCGCCATGCCACTGCCGGACGATCTCAAGAAGAAGGTCGTCGATTCGATGAAGAACCTCGAGGAACAAATCATGAACGCCACCAGCGAGGATCGGGTTAAATCGATAAACGCCGATCCCTACCTCCTGGAGCTCTGGAGGGAGTACTACTACTACCTCATCGACAGCATCCCCACCAAGAACGTCATCCTTGAGAAGGACAACGTCAAGAGGATCGTTAGCAAGGCGGATGCAAAGGCCCTCCTCGGCGGAATACTCGACTACAGGGAACTGACACAGTACCACGTGTATAAGGTTGAGTACGTGGACATAGCCCTCGTCCTCCCCAGGAGCAGGATAAACGGTGCCTTCCTTACACCAGGGGACGAGGTAGTGCTCTTCGCCAAGAACGCCACCGACGCGCCCTTCAGAGAGATAGTTAACGGGGGTTACGTCGAGCTCGTTCTCCTCCCGACCCAGGCAGGCTCCATATCCGTCAGCGAGGCTCAGAGTCAGACGAGCTCATCGAGCACCACTTCATCGAACCAGTACTCCGAGCAGCACAACACGCAGTACACTCCGGGTGGCAATTCCATAACCAACGGACAGGCCATCAGCGATACCTACGGTAACTCACAGACCTCCAGCCAGAGCGCTTCCGCGAGCTACAGCTACAACGTCAACCTCGCCGAGATCCTTAAGGCCATCGCGGCCGGCAAAATACAGGCCAGCGAGGACGTTAAGGAGCAGCTCAGGGAGTACGGATGGAAAATAATAGACCTCGAGAAGGAGTCCGGTATGCTCGTTCTGGATCCGAACGCGCAGTTCCTGGTGATACTGAAGGTGCCCTCCATGTTCGTACCGGAAGTGCTGTCCAACCAGCAGTACCTCTACATCGCTAAAGTAGCCGGCTGAGGTGGTCTTGATGAAGCGCCTCGCGGTCTCTCTCTTTGTTCTTTTGTTAGCCGCATCCCTGGTTAGTGCGGTTACGTACCCACTCCCCGGTGATACCTACAACAACATCGGGGTTCAGGGGGAGGTCATGATAAACCTGAACGTTACTATCGTTAACACCGCCCCATTCCCAAAGTTCGTGATTGTTAACCCGCGCTACGACTTCACGGTTTACAGGTTGAATAACGATGAGAAAGCCCGGGCTTTTCGCGTGGGCAATAGTAGTGTAGTCCACACCGTCTGGAACGTCCAGAGGACAACCCTGAACTACTACACCGGCTTCTGGATAATGCCCTACGAAACCGTTGTCGTCAACTTCAGGATAACGTCCAATTACTCCTATGTACTCCAAACCATGGATTACCGGACGGTGTGCGGCGACTCCGCCAAGATGACCTCCGTGGATTACAGCGGAAGCAACGTCAGCGGGATCGTGCAGGACCTCGACGATATAGCCGTTTTAAGCTGTGGTGTCATGTACCCCCAGCTCATAAACACCCCAAAAGTTATTTACATGAGGAGCATGTTCCCGATCCTCGATGGGTACATCAAGATCCTCGGGTACGAGGGGGACGTTACCTTCCGCCTTACCAACGTTCCAAACGACGCTGGGGTCTTCAACACCTTCTTCGCCGCTTCGATACCCGTCATCTTCGACGGGGCGGAGATGGCGAACTTCACCCCCAACTACACCATGACCTACAGGCAATACATGGAGGAGTTCGTGTGGAGATACAGGGGCCTTAATCCACCTCAGAAGGGCGAAGCACAGAATCCTCCGGTCATGTCCGGAATGTTCCAGCTTTCAAACAGCTTGATAAGCGGGGTCTCCGTTGGGGTCCCGGAGCTTAAACCGTCCAAGCGGGTGGATTTTGACTTCCCGGTTTGGATAATATTCATGGGCAAGGGTGTGGATATAACCTACCACGTTAGCTGGAAGACGGAGGGACGGTGAGCGTTTGTGATGGATGAGAAGAAAAAGAAGAAAGCCGTCTCGTGGATCGATGAGATATTGAGCGGCGAGAACGAGGCCCTTGAGGGCGTGCTTAAGGGGGGTAGTGAGACTGAAGAGGAGAATCTTCCGCCCGTAAGGGAAAAAAAGAACATTGGCCACGACGAACCATTAAATCGTCCCTCTCCGGAGGAATCCGTGAACAGTGTTCCAACGGGGGCGAACTTCCTGGAGGAGATACTGTCGGGTGGAGGTGGAGCACCCTCCCGAGAGGAGAGAAGGCCTCCCGAGGAGAAGAGCGTGCCATTCGCAGGGGAAGAAACGGCCCGGCCTAAAGAAAAAGCGGTAAATACTGAACCAAGCGGGGCAAGTTTCCTTGAGGGCATACTAACAAACGAGGAGAAAGTCCCGTTCCAAGAAAATGGAATCCCCGCCCAAACGAAAAAACCTCAGCCTAAAGAAGGTGTGGTAAGCACTGAACCAACTGGGGCGAGCTTCCTGGAGGGTATACTGGCCGGTGAGGGGAGAACCTCGCTTGGAGGCGGTGGAATACCAAGCACGGGGGAAAAAGCCCCTTCCAGAGAAGAAACCGTTGGTAATAGGGCAACTGGAACAACTGGATCTGATTTTCTGGGTGGGATACTGGCAGGAGGGGGAAATCCCCCTGTAGGATCCGGGTCAACTTCAAGGACTGGTAGCTCGACCCTTCAGGGCATACTGGGCTCTCCGATTCGCTCTGAGGGGATGAATTACGCTGGGAAAGCTAAGGTACTTGATGCCTACGGAAACGTTCGTATACTCCGCGTGAAGGGGGAGCCTGTTCCCATATACGAGATACGTCTACCGAAATTGAGTAAAGAGGAAGAAGCACTCCTCAAGAGGATAAAGGACAGGGCGATAACGGAACTCCAGATAGACCCGACGGCTTTTCCAAATCTTGAGGAACGCAGGCGCGTCTTCATGAACGCCGTTAGAAGGATGATCAAAGAGGAGGTGCCCCATTTTTCTGAGGGAAGAATCGAGGTCCTTGCCGAGATGATAGTTCAGTCCATGATAGGATACGGCAAGCTCGATCCCCTCGTCCGCGATGACAACCTCGAGGAGATAATGGTCATCGGAACGAACAGACCGGTGTACGTCTGGCACAGGCGCTTCAACATGTGCAAGACCAACATAACCTTCCCTGAGGAGAAGGAGATACTCAACATAATAGAGCGCATCGCGAGGGAGGTGGGCAGGAGAATAGACCAGCAGAGCCCGCTTCTCGATGCACGTCTTCCTGATGGGAGCCGTGTTAACGCGACGATTCCCCCCATCAGCCTCGACGGCCCGACGATAACCATCCGTAAGTTCAAGAAGGACCCCCTCACAATAATCGACCTGATAAAATACGGAACCATGAACCCCGAGATAGCCGCCCTGCTCTGGATGTTCGTCGATGGCCTTGGTGTAAAGCCCGCCAACATCCTCGTGGCCGGTGGCACCGGTTCCGGAAAGACGACCACCCTGAACTCCCTGGCGATGTTCATTCCCCCAAGTGAGCGTGTTATCAGCATTGAGGACACCGCCGAGCTCCAGCTGCCCGTTGAGCACTGGGTGAGGCTCGAAACGAGACCCCCCAACATCGAGGGCAAGGGAGAGGTCACGATGGATGACCTCGTGAAGAACACGCTCCGTATGCGTCCCGACAGGATCATAGTCGGTGAGGTTCGTGGTCCCGAAGCGAGGACGATGTTCACGGCTATGAACACGGGACATAATGGAGCATTGTATGATTTCTCAATAATACAACTATCTGATGGAAGATTTGAATTGATCGGTACGCTTTGTAACAGATTGTTCGAGAAGTACGGTGATAGAATAAAGAGGTACAGGGATATGGAGTACATTGAGCTGGAGGAGGGGGATCGCTTTAGCGTCGTCAGCGTCGGACCGGATTTGAAGTCAGGTTCCCACACGGTTTCCAAGATATGGCGGAGGAAGGTGAGGGAAGGAGAGAAGCTTGTGAAGATCACGACGAGAACCGGAAACGAAGTTATACTCACGAGAACCCATCCATTCTTTGTGTTCTCTGAGGGTGACGTCGTTAGGAAGGAGGCGGGGAAGCTAAGGGTTGGGGACAGGGTTGCGGTGATGATGAGACCCCCAGATATGTCCGAAAGAAAGTACAGGATCCCCCTGGAAGCCTACTCCGGGATTAGTGACCACTACCTCGTCCCCGGTGAGAGTGGAGATGGGGCTATGGAGATTAGGGGGAGATACTACAGGAAGGTTAGAAACGAAGGGGTACCCCCCGAGAACGCGGAGTACCTCATCTCGACTAACTCATCACCGGTAAAGATTGTGAGGGAACTTGACGGGGAGCTTGCGTACATCGCTGGGGTTATACTGGGAGATGGGTACCTCTCCTCAGACGGGTACTACGTATCTGCAACGTTCGATGACGAGCAGTATATGAAGGCTTTCATAAACGCCGTGGAGAAGTACCTTCCAAATTCGAGACCTGTTGTAAGGGATAATGGGACGAGTAAGACCGTAACCTTTGGCTCCAGAATATTTGCGGAGATGCTTTCAAGGATCTTCTCAATTCCCAGAGGCAAAAAGTCGGAGAAGTGGACCGTTCCTGACGCAGTTCTTCACAGCAGAGAGTCCATAAGGTACTTCCTGGCGGGTCTCTTTGACGCGGATGCCTACGTGGATGAAAGGGGTCCTTCCATAATGTTGATAACAAAAAGCGAAAGCGGTGCGAGAAAGGTATGGTACGCCCTTCAAAGACTCGGTATAGTAAGCGTGGTGTCAAGACAGAGGAACCGGGGCTTTAAGGAGGGCCACATATTCAGGGTCATAGTGAGAGGGGTTGAAGATCTTAGGAAGTTCTACGAAAGCGTTCCCCTCAACAACGCCAAACGCAGGAGGGCACTCAAGGCCATCTTGGAGAACAGGAAGAAGTATCGCGGGAACCATGTTTATCGTATACCAATTTCAAGCAAGATGATAAAGCCACTCAGGGAGAGATTGAACCTAACCGTGGCAGAGCTTTCAAGAATGGCGTCTGTCTATGCCGGGGAAAAGGTTTCAGAAAGCTTAATTCGGCACGTTGAGCACGATAGGGTATCCGAAATCAGGCGTTCCGGCCCTCAAAGGAATAGCGCTGGCCATGCAGAGGGTCGCCGAGGACGTCAGCGATCGGGATGCATGGGCGCTGGCAAAGAGGCTTGAGCTTCTTGCCGAGGGGGACGTTTACTGGGACGAGGTTGCGGCCGTTGAAGAGGTTGAACCAAAGGAGCTCGGCATAGAGTACCTCTATGACCTTACGGTTGATGAGCATCACAACTACGTCGCAAACGGCATTTTGGTCTCTAACTGTATGGGCACGATTCACTCCAACAGCGCGAGGGAAACCATAGTCCGCCTCGAGAGCCCACCTATGAACGTTCCGAGGATAATGATACCTGCCCTCGACGTCATAATAATGCAGGTCAGGTTCCACAGCAGGAAAAAGGGAACGATAAGGCGCATTACGGAGATCGCAGAGGTATCGGGCATGGAAGGGGAAAGCGTCCAGCTGAACAAACTCTACAAGTACGACCCTGCCAAGGACGAGCTCGTTCCCACGGGGGTTCCGAGTAGAACGCTCAATACGCTCGCCCACCATACTGGAATGAGCGTCTCCGAACTCGAGCTCGAGAAGGAGAAGCGCAAGTTGATCCTTGAGTGGATGATAGAGCGGGGCATCAGGGGCATTGATGAGGTTGGTTACTACATAAGGCAGTTCTACATAGACGAGGATGCCCTCCTCAAGAGGATTGAGACCGAGAGCAGTACCGAGATCAGCGAGCAGATTAAGAACTTGGTATAAAGGTGGTGACCGTGGGCATCGTTGATGATACCGTCGACTTTCTAAGATTTTTGATTAAAAAAATGAACGAGCTCTTGGAACGAATCCCCGGTGGTAAGAGTGTCCGCGAGAGGATCGGATCCATCAAAGAACTACATCAGGGAATCCGAAGAAGATCCCTGGCAGAGCTGGAGAAGGAATTGGAGGAGATGCTTAAACGGAGAAAGGAGGAGATAAAAAATCCTTTTTCCGAGAGATTCGCCGAGGCTATACTGCGCTACTTTAAAGGTCCAGTTGACAGGCTTACAAGTTCATTGCGGGGTTTGGATAAGGATCTCTATAGAGCCAACATACTGATGCCCAAAGAGAAGTACGTTGCGCTCATGCTCGGAGTGGCGATTTTTGCTGGGATATTCGGATTCCTCTTTGCTTACCTTCTATACATGCCGATCGATACTTCCCTGTTAATAGGTCTCCTGAGCTTTATGGGCGGTTTCATGTACATGAGGTACTACCCGAAGACAGTGTGGAAGCGCAGGGTCGTCGAGGTGGAGAGGGCCTTACCCTACGTCCTGAGGCATATGGCATCGCTCCTTAGCGCAGGGGTTGGTATCTCCGAGGCCATCCTGTCGGTTGCCAACGCCGACTACGGTCCCATCTCCGAGGAGTTTGAGCTTATAATACGGGATATGAGGACGGGATCTTCCTTTGAGGACGCCCTCTCCAAGTTCGATGAGAAGATGGCCTCTGAGAACATCAGCCGTGTCGTCAAGCAGATACTCAGGGCAATAAAGTTCGGTGGGAACCTTTCCGATATCCTCTACAAGATGGCCGAGGATTTCTCCTTTGAGTACAGGATGAAACTTATGGAATACGTCCAGAAGGTTAACGGTATAGCGTTCATCTACATGTTCATGACGATAGTCATGCCCACTATGTTCGTCGTTGGGATACTCGCCAGCTCGGTGATGAGTCAGGCACTCATAATGCCCCCCGGGACCCTGGCCATCATACTGCTTTTCGCCTTCCCGGCGCTGTCGTTAATAATCGTCAACATGATCAAGAAGGGAGAGCCGAGGTGAGGATGATGGCTGATGGAGTGTTCGGAGTGTTAACACAACTCATCGAAAGAATAATCCCCAATCGCTGGATAAGACGTTATGACTTCTTCATTTATTCCGCTGGTATAAACTTTTTAGCTGCAGAGTATCTTTTACTGGCACTTATAGTTGGAATAATTGGTGCACTTATAGCCTGGCTGTTTTCTAACGTTCTCTACGCTGGAGTGACGTTGATAACGCTCTTTGCTGGAGTGGCCTTTGGATACCCCTACTGGAGACTCACCAAGCGCCTTGATGAAATGGAGAAAATGATTCCGGACGCGTTTTTCTACCTCGCCAGCTCCCTCAGGGCTGGAATATCCTTCTCGGAGGCTCTGGAGGAACTGACGACGGCGAAGTTCGGGGCTCTAACGGAGGAGTTCAAAAAGACGGTTTCCGAGATAAAGAAGGGCCGCCCAACCGTCGATGCACTCCGTGCTTTCGCGCTCAGGAACCGGAGGTCCTCGGTTATCTACCGCTCCATGATGATAATCATAGAGGCCCTCGAGAGGGGCGCGCCAATGAGCGACGTGCTGGCCTACGTTGGAAACGACGTCAGGGAGGTGCTCAGGATAAAACAGGAGAGGAAGGCCTCCACGGGGATGCAGGTGATGTTCTTCATAGTAACCAGCGGCTTTGTGGGCCCGTTGATACTGGGCATAGTGACCCAAACGATGATCGCGATGAACACAGGGAGCATGGCTTTCCCTGTTGGTTCAGTGAAGACAATACTCCTGGCTTTCGTGGCCATTCAGGCGGTAGTTTCTGGACTGGGAATCGGGGTAATAAGAGAAGGGAAGTACTCAGCGGGCATAAAATACGCCCTGATGCTTGTGACGATGGGAGTGGTGATATTTCAGGGGGCCTCAGGCCTCAATATCGGAGTCTGAGACCTCCTCCCCCTCTGCGGCTTTCTGGACGTCCACCACTTCCACATCGAAGATCAGCGTCTTTCCGGCGAGGGGATGGTTGAAGTCGAGGGCAACGTTCTCCCCTTCGACCTTTGCTATCTTCGCTATCCCTGAATCTGTCATGACGTACATGCCCTCCATCGGCTCGAGACCGGCTTTTGTGAACTCCTCTTTCGAGACGTTGATGACGAGCCCGGGATCCGGCATGCCGTAGGCCTTTTCGGGGGGCACCGTGATAGTCTTCTTCTCCCCGGGTTCCATTCCTATCAACGCCTCATCGAGGCCCGGTATTATCTCGCCGACCCCGACGTTGACCCCGAGTGGGCCGTATTCTCTCTCCTCAACGTATATCTCGTTTTCCCTGGCGATGTCCTCGTAACTCGTGTCAAAAACTTCACCGTTCTCAAACCTGCCCACGTAGTGGAACACCACAAAATCTCCAGCTTCAATCTTCATTTCCTTCAGCTCCAAAATTGCTTTCAGAGACCGCTTGGTCCGGTGCCTTATAACGGTTTTGGTGTTTTCAATTCCCTTCCGGTTTTGCCGGAGTTCTCCCCTTAGCTCTGATAAATGAAAGAAACGGAGGTTGACCTCACTCCTCCGGGAGGATGTAGTAGACGTAATGGGGGCTGTTAGTCACCTCGTCTATGAAGACCACCGTTCCTGTTTTTGGGGGTTTGAGATAGTGAACCTCTCCCTTCCTGGTCGTCACCGCCGCGAAGGCGTCCCCCTTCCGCACCCTGTTTCCGACGTTCGCTATCAGGGTTTTCGTGTAGCCCTCCACCGGGAGGAGCATCAGCTCATCCCCCTTCTTCAGATGTATCCTCGTTCTCCCGTCTGGAAGGACGAGTATCGCGTCCTTTATCATCTTTCCTTCGGTTCTGTCGACGTAGAGGTAAAAGCGGTCGTAGACCTCCTTTCCCAGTACCTTCGCCTTTTTCGTGTCAACGAACTCCGGAACGGCTTCGTTCTCCCTCACCCAGACCTCAACGTTCCCGCTTATGATCACGCAGTCCCTGGTCACCCTCCCCTCTTTGATGCATTCGTCGGGGGAAACTTCCACGTAGAGCCTCGGAATCTTCTCCATCCCCACCACCACCTTTTACCTGGGGGTAAAAGCTTTTAAACATGTCCTCTTCATGTTTTCCGGTGGAAATGTACACCCGGGCAAAGCTCCTGATCCTCTTTGGACTGCTGTTTTCACTGATGACGCTGATGATTAACCACAGCGCCACGACGTCGGAGGTTCACCAAAGGGGGGAGGCCCCATGGGCGGGCGTTCTTCTGGAGGTTCTTGCGATTGTGGGTCTCTTCATCCTCCTCGGTCTCTTCCTCGAATGGAGGGACCCCTTCAGGCGGGACGATTGGGGCGGTTTTGGGCTGTCGACTTACCTCCCCCTCGTGATCGCCGGTGCTCTGGTGGGTCTCATCTTCCTTGGACTGTGGTCACCTTCCCCGTCGCCTTTTCCGCCCAACAACACCAGCGGCTTGGTTAACCTTTCATCCGCTCCCCCCAATTTTTCACGGCCCCCAACGTACCACAACGACACCCGGTTGGCGGGGGCTGGGCTTTCCCTCCCTTTCAGATACATCCTTTACGCTGTTTTCCTCGTCGCTATAGCGGTCTTTGCCTACGTCGCCGTGGTTCAGTATCGCGGGCTCCTGTGGAAGAAGGGGCGGGAGGAGATGAGGCTCAAAGCGGAGCTCTTCGATAAAAAACTCGATGATCTCGGCCTCGATGCCTTTGAAAACCCAAGGGAGGCCATCGTGGGAATCTACAGGAACGCCGTCCTCTGGCTGGAGTACCTCGGCATCCCCTACGAGGAGAGCTGGACCCACTGGGAGCACGCCAGGCACGTGAAATACATGCACGACGCCTTCGTTGAGCTCACGAGGCTATTCGAAAAGGCCAAATACGCCCCCGAGAAAATAACGTGGAAAGACGCCGAGAGGGTCCTCGAAGTTTACCGGACGATGAGGAGGGGCGTGGATGAGGTTTAGTCCTGCTGCAATAGCGACGGTTCCCCTCATCATCGCCGTTATAGCCGGCTCTTACTTGGTCAGGTGGCTCGCGGTTTTGGTGCTGGGAGCTTTCCTGGCCTTTGTCCTTTTTGGCTTTGAAATACGCATCTCCCTGCCAAGAAGAGGACGCGAGTACAATGTCAGAAGGAAAACCGATATCGAAAGGGTTGCAACCCTCATAGAACGCGCCAGAAAGGGGAGGGTCGCCCGTTCCCTCATCGAGGAGAAGGTTGTGGGGATATACGCCCTCCTCTCCGATGACTACAGCCGGACTTTTCACACCCTCATCTCCGAGCCCAACGAGGCCATAAAAATCCTTCGCTCGGACGGGGACTTTCTCGATAACCTCGAAAAGGCCCTGGAAATAGTGGAGGAGGATCTCTATGAGGATAGAAGAGGTAAGCTCGAAGGGTAACGCCGTCCTGGATGAGGTTAGGAAAGCCATAGTGGGAAAGGACGAGGTGCTGAGGCTCATACTGACGACGATCCTGGCCGGTGGGCACGTACTCCTGGAGGACCTGCCCGGCCTCGCCAAGACGCTCATGGCGAAGAGCTTTGCAACGGCCCTTGGGGTTAAGTTCAGGCGCGTCCAGTTCACGCCCGACCTGCTGCCGAGCGACATTCTCGGCGTCAGCGTCTTCAACCAGAAGACCCTCGAGTTCGAGTTCAAGAGGGGACCGATCTTCACGAACGTCCTCCTCGCGGACGAGGTCAACCGTGCGCCCCCGAAAACGCAGTCTGCCCTCCTCGAGGCGATGCAGGAGATGCAGGTCACCGTTGAGGGGAAGACCTACGAGCTGGAGAGGCCGTTCATAGTCATGGCAACCCAGAACCCGATAGAGCAGGAGGGAACCTATCCCCTACCCGAGGCCCAGCTCGACCGCTTCCTGGTTCGTTTGAGGGTCGGCTATCCAAGCAGGGAGGAGGAGATCGAGATACTCCGCAGGAGGATGGCCAGGAAGAAGGAGGAGGTCGACGTAAGGCCCGTCTTGACCCCGGAGGAAGTCATCGAGATGCAGAGGGCCGTAGAGGACGTTTACGTCAGCGACCCCATCCTGGAGTACATAACGGACGTAGTGCTCGCCACGAGGGATAACAGGAAGGAAATAGAGGTCGGGGCGTCTCCGAGGGGAAGCCTTGCCCTGCTCAGGCTTTCGAGGGCCTACGCCGCCCTCCAGGGAAGGGACTACGTGATTCCGGATGACGTGAAGGCGGTCGCGGTTCCAGCTTTGAGCCACAGGCTCATCCTCAAGAGGGAGCTGTGGTACACCAGGGTCAGCCAGGAGCGCGTAATGGAGAAGCTCCTCGAGCGCGTTCCGGTTCCCAAGTTCGAGTGAGGTGAAAGGGTGCAGGTCCAACCCCCACTCTACGGTTCCACCTACGTCGAGGAAAGGGAAGAAGAACCCGTCGATAGGATGCTCCCAACGGAGAAGGCGGAGGAGATTCTCCTCGCGCTCTGGCTAATCGTCATGTTAGCCTTCCTCCTCCTGCGCTGGGAGATGACGTATCTGACTCTTCCGATAATATGGCTCCTGTTCTTGGCGGTGTTCTTCTTCAAACCGAGCCTTGACGTTGAGGTCGAGCGCGTAGTCCCCCACAGCCGTTTCCTCGAGGGGAGCGAGGTTGAGATAACCCTCAGGGTTAAGTCCCATGAGAGGATACCCACGTTGAAAATCACGGAGGACGTGCCACCTGGACTGGAGCTGGTGGGGGGACGGAGGGAGCACGTCCTGTCCCTCCAGCCGGGAGAGGAGAGGGAGATACGGTACAAGGTCCGCGTTAAGCGCGGAATCCACGAGTTCAACTGGGTGAGGCTGAGCTACCGCGACCCCTTCGGCTTCTTCAAGGTTGACAGAAAGGTTGAACTTTACAGCGAGATAGTGGGGGTTCCAATAATAACCGACGTTCCGACGCCCTATTCGACGCGGGGGACCAAGATAACCGTCGGTCCCCTGCCGAGCCCGAGGGTAGGTGAGGGGGTTGAGTTCCACGCGGTAAGGGAGTACCAGCCCGGGGACCCGCTCAGGATAATCAACTGGAAGGCCACCGCGAGGACGGGGAGGATAATGGCCAACGAGTACGAGAGCGAGAGGAAGGTCGACGTCATCTTCATAGTTGATGCCTCCTACACCGGTAGTCTCGTCTTTGACCACCTCATCAGGGCGGCCGCCTCGCTGATGCTCAACGCCCTCAACAACGGAACCAGCTTCGGCCTCCTGCTCGCGGAGGACGTCCCCCTCTGGGTTCGCGTTGACTACGGCAAGAGGCACTTCTTCAAGTGCATAGACTTCCTGAGCACCGCAAAGCCCGACAGGAACAACATGATAGCCTACCAGGTCGAGCACCTGATAAGGACGCGCTTTCCGGCCCGGGCCCAGCTCCTGTACTTCTCGCCCCTCCTGACGGAGGAGAGCAGGGAGGCCCTCAAAACAATGGCCCGCTACGGTTACAGCGTGGTGGTCGTAAGCCCGAACCCGTACACGGCAGTTAAACCTAAGAACCGTGAGGAGGAGCTCGCCCTCAAGCTCCTCTCCCTTCAGAGGGAGGCCACGCTGATGAAGATGTCCTCCTACGGCATCATCGTCGACTGGGACGTCAGGAAACCCCTGGAGGCGGCGATAGCGGAGGTGGTTGGTCTGTGAAGATTAATAGAAGACTTTACTCCCTTGTGCCCGTGGTCCTCCTCTTCGTCCTCCTCGGAATGCGCGACGTCAGAACGCTCCTGCTCGTCCCCCTGGCGCTCATGGCCGTTCAGTGGTACTTCATGGGCGTGCTCTTCCTGGTAACGACGGCGGCCTTTCTCATCTACACCCGGACAGGTGGGTTCTACGGCCTGACCGTGATGGCTCTGACGGTTCTCACGATCGAGATGGGATACCTTGATAGAGAGCGCGCTCCGATGAGGCACTACCTCATCCTGACCCTGGCGGTTGTCATGGCGTTTCCGACCTACGCCCTGATGGCGATGCTCTCGCCGGTTCTCCCGAGGTTCGAGGTGACGGCCCTCGCGGCGCTCCTGTTCGTGGTGCTGTACCTCTTCGCCCGGCTCGCGGTCTCTTAGACGCTCCAGCTCCCCATCTTTTTGAGCACTTCCCTCGCCCTCTCCAGCCCTTTTTCAACGCACTCCTCTATGTTCTTTCCCTTCGAGTACATCGCTAAAAAACCGCCCGCGAAGGCATCCCCGGCGCCGGTGGGATCCACGATTTCTTTCGGGCTTATCGGAAGCGCCGGGAACTCCCGGGACGTTCCGTCGTAAACCAGAACGCCCCTCTCGCCGCGCGTTACGACGATGAGCTTCGCTCCCCAGTCGTGGAGTATCTCCGCGGCCTCCTCCACCGTTTGGGCCTTGGTTATGGTCAAGGCCTCCCTCTCGTTGGGGAACAGCACCTCCACCTTTGAAACTATCTCCCGCATAAGCCCGGTTTTTTTCTCGTAGCTCTTCATGTACGTTGGGTTGAAATCGAGGCTTATAATCCTGCCCTCGAGCCTCTTCACGGCTTTGAGTTGCTCCTCCGGTGGGATCGGGGCTATGTGAAACACCTTTGCGCTCATGTAATCCTCCGGAATCGGGGTTTCGCCCATGTTCCTGGCCACGCCCATCTCAACCGGAGAATCGACGCTCCCGTCCTCGTGGTATATCACGTGGATGTGGATGGTCTTCCCCGGCAGGATCCGGACACCCCTGATGTCGAGGAGCGAGGAGAGCCTTTCGAGCCATTCCCGCGGGAAGTCTTCACCAACCTTCGTTACCAGACCCACCTTCGCCCCCGCCAGGGCCGCCGAGGTGGCCACGGCGGCCGCCGCGCCACCCGGGTACAGCACCTCTTCTTTGCCCGGAAACCTGATGTGGTCTATAGAGACGTGTCCGAGAACTACGAGGTCGAGCTTCATTGGCATCACCGGCGTCGCTTTTCGAGCACTTATCATGACCCTTTAAGCGATTTCCGGTTTGAGTAATAGCTTTTTACCGTTTCGTTTAGATGTCCATCGAAAAGGTTAAAAGTTCCGTTCCCCAAAGTATCGCCAGAGGTAAGTAGAGGTGATCGAGATGGAAGAGGTCTTCCAGAACGAGACGGTTAAGGAGATACTCACGAAGTACAGGCGCATCTGGGCCATAGGCCACGCTCAGAGCGTCCTCGGGTGGGACATGGAGGTCAACATGCCGAAGGAGGGAATACTGGAGCGCTCCGTCGCCCGGGGTGAGCTCTCGGTTCTCTCCCAGGAGTTCCTTCTCAAGCCCGAGTTCGTCGAGTTAGTTGAGAAGGCGAAGGATCTGGAGCTCAACGAGTACGAGAGGGGCGTCGTCAGGGTCCTCGACAGGGAGATAAGGATAAGCAAGTCCTTCCCTCCGGAGTTTCTGCGCGAGATGAGCGAGGTGACGAGCCAGGCGACGAAGGCCTGGGAGGAAGCCAAGAAGAGCGACGACTTCTCCAAGTTCGAGCCGTGGCTCGACAGGATAATCGACCTGGCGAAGAGGGCCGCGGACTACCTCGGCTACGAGGACGAGCCGTACGACGCCCTCCTTGACATGTTCGAGGAAGGTACGACCACCAAAGACGTCGAGAGGATGTTCGAGGGGCTGGAGAAGGAGCTAAAACCCCTCCTCGACAGGATCCTCGAAGAGGGCAAGGTCCCACAGAGCCACCCGCTCGAGAAGGAGCGCTACGAGAAAGATCAGATGGAGAGGGTCAACCTCTGGATCCTCGAGAAGTTCGGCTTTCCGCTCGGGGTTCGCTCCCGTCTGGACGTCTCGGCCCACCCGTTCACCACGGAGTTCGGGATAAGGGACGTCAGGATAACCACGAGGTACGAGGGCTACGACTTCAGGAGGACCATACTCAGCACGGTTCACGAGTTCGGTCACGCACTCTACGAACTCCAGCAGGACGAGAGGTTTGCCTTCTCCCCTATAGCGGGTGGAGTCAGCCTCGGCATCCACGAGAGCCAGAGCCGTTTCTGGGAGAACATAGTCGGCCGCTCCAGGGAGTTCGCGGAGCTCATCCACCCGGTCCTAAGGGAGAACCTGCCCTTCATGGCGAACTACACCCCCGAGGACGTTTACTCCTACTTCAACGTAGTCCGGCCCGACTTCATCAGGACTGAATCGGACGTCGTAACCTACAACTTCCACATCCTACTCCGCTTCAGGCTCGAGAGGATGATGCTCAACGAAGGCGTCAAGGCGAAGGATCTGCCGGAGCTCTGGAACGACGAGATGGAGCGCCTCCTGGGCATAAGGCCGAAGAGCTACGTCGACGGCATCCTCCAGGACATCCACTGGGCCCACGGAACGATCGGTTACTTCCCGACCTACAGCATCGGAACGCTCCTTTCGGCGCAGTTCTACTACCACATGAAGAAGGACCTCAACGTGGAGGAGCACATCGCCAGCGCCGACTTCGAGCCGATAAAGGCCTGGCTCCGCGAGAGGATCCACAGGTACGGCTCGATCTACCCGCCGAAGGAGCTCCTGAAGAAAGCCATCGGCGAGGAGCTGAACCCGGACTACTTCGTCAGGTGGGTGAAGGAGAGGTACCTCTGACCTCCCCGGGTCTCTTTTCCTTTTGACTTTACTCCGGCGGTTCCCCTATCCACCCCACGGGCTCGACCTCTATTGCCGCGACGCCGTACTTTCTCTCCTTCTCCTCAGAGTAGAAGCGACGATAGACCTTAACGCCATCGTCGATGCTCCCAACGCCCGGGAGGACGTTCTCGAGGCCCTCCTTCTCCAGCATCTCCTTGAAAGAGGAGTAAACCCTGACGTCCTTGACCGCGCACATCAGCCTTCCCTCGAAGATTATCGTGTCCCCCGGCATTATCTTCTGCCTCTTCTCGTCGTACAGCCTTCCCTCAACTTTTTTCTTCCCCTCGGCTATCGCCCTCAGGTACTCCTCCTGAAGACCCATCCTCCATGTGGCCATGGTCTCACCTCACAGGAGCGTTCGGATTATCGTTGGACTTACCCTTATCAGCCTTGCGAGGAGCCTCGGCCTCCTTAGAATAGCCTTGGCGGTCTTCAGGTGGTCGTCGAAGTCCGCCTGACTCTCTATAATCTCCCTCGCCTCCTGGCTCCCGAGGATCTCGAAGACCCTCTCGATATCGTCCTGGCCCAACCCGAGGAAGACCCTCCTGAAGCGGAGCCCAAAGCTTACCTGTTTCTTGACGAAGGCGCATTCCCTCTCGTAGTCCCCGAGTCTTCCATCGAGGAGGGCCCTCCTCAGGGCCTGGGCGCAGAGCATCCCGTAGACTATCCCCCCCGCGGTGGTCGGCTTTATCTGAAGCGCCGCGTCCCCCACGAGGGCGACGTTGCCCTTGGCCCAGGGCTTCCTCGTCCCGAAGCCGACGCTCCCGGCCTTGAACTCGACTACCGAAGTCGGCCTCAGCATCCTCATCCTCAGGAACCTGTTGAGGGCCTCGATGCTCCCGAAGGTTCCAACCCTCGCTATCCTCTCGTTCACCGGCGCCACCCAGAGGAAGAAGTCCGGGTTCACCTCCCTGTTCACCCAGACCTCGACGAAGTCCCTCCTAAAGCTCCCGACCACCTCGACCTCGTAGCCGCTCAAAAACTCCGCCCTCGTTTGAGCCCCCATCGCTTTGGCCACGGTGCTGTTCACACCGTCGGCCCCAACGTAGAAGTCCGCCTCGACCTCGATCCTCTCACCGAGCCTCTGAAGGACGGCCCTTCCGTTCCTGAAACCCAGAAAGGTCGTGGCCATGTAGTAGTCCACTCCCCTCTCCACCGCCCTCTCGGCCAGCCATCTCTCAAGTGCCTTTCTATCCACAAGATAGGCCTGCGGCGATTTCCTCTCCACCTCGAAGCTCTGTATCCTCGAGTAGAAGACCGCCCCCCGGAGTTCGTTTAGAACGGCCTCATCCGGAAGGCCCAGCCTCCCGTAGTTCTCCGCCCCTATTATCCCCGTGCATGCTTTGCCCCCGAAGGAGCCCTTTTTCTCAACCACCGCAACCCTGAAGTCCCTCGCGAGCAGGTTGGCGAGGTAGTTCCCGACCGGCCCGCCGCCGATGATAAGAACATCGTACCGCATTCTCACCCACCGGGGGGAGTGCGTTTTAAAACCTAAAAACCTAACCTTTTCGGTGGTACCATGAAGGTTCTCGTTACAGGCTTCGAACCCTTCGGCGGTGAGAGCATAAACCCCTCCTGGGAAGCGGTTAGGAGGCTCCCCGACGAGATGGACGGCGCGGCGGTGGTAAAGCGCCGGCTCCCGGTTACCTTCAACGGCGTTCGGGAGATTCTCCCGAGGTTAATCGTCGAGGAAAGGCCGGACGTTGTGGTCCTCACGGGACAGGCCGGCGGGAGGCCCAACGTAACCGTTGAGCGGGTCGCGATAAACGTCATGGATAGCGAAAAGCCGGATAACGACGGCTTCGCCCCCGGAGACGAGCCTGTCTTCGAGGGCGCACCCGCGGCGTACTTCGCGACGCTCCCTGTAAAGGCCATCGTTAAAGCCCTGAGGGACGCGAAGATCCCGGCTGGAATCTCGAACACCGCCGGAACCTACGTCTGCAACGCCGCGATGTTCACGGCCCTTCACACGATAGCCGTCGCTGGAATGGAGGCCAGAGCGGGCTTCATCCACGTCCCCTTCAGTCACGAGCAGGCCCTTGATAAACCGAGGCCCTCGATGGCGCTTGAGACGATAAAGAAGGCCGTTGAGGTCGCCGTAAGAACCTCTCTGCGGGCCCGATAATCTTTTTAAACCGCCCCCCGAACCTTTTCCTGAGAGGGTGGGGCCTATTCTGATCCTGGGAGTTGACGTAATAAGCGAGAACCCCAAGAGGTTTGCCGTCGTGAGCTGGTTCAACGGGCGGCTCGAGAGAAAGGGTGAGTTCACCCTCTACCGCCTCATCCGCTTCGTCCAGTCCAAAAGGCCCGATATAGTCGCCATAGACAGCGTCACGGAGCTCGGCGATGATCTGAGGAAGTTCCTCCGGGCGCTGCCGGGGGGGACGAAGCTCGTTCAGGTGACGGGCAGACCTGGCGAACAGAGAAGCCTTCAGAGCCTCGCGAGGGAGCACGGAATAAGGGTGGTGGACCGCTTTGATCCCTACGAGGAGGCAAAGCTCTCGGCCCTCCTTGCGAGCAAAGGCGTCGGTTACGAGGTCTTAGCCTTCGAGGACGAGGTTGTAATTAAGGTCACGCGGGGGAGGAGTCCTGGGAAGGGTGGATGGAGCCAGGACCGTTACAGAAAGCGCGTCCACAACCTCGTCCGGGACAAGGTCAGGGAGATAGGGGAGAGGCTCAGGAGGGCGGAGATACCCTTCGACCTCGAGGTCGAGGAGAAGGACTACGGCCTGGCCCGGGGGGAGTTCAAGGTCTACGCTAAAAGGGAGGAGCTCGCGGGCCTTATAAAGCCGATGCGCGGAGGCGACGTTGAGGTCAGGATCCAGCCGGTCGAGAGGGCCGAGCTCGGTTTCGCCCCCCTGAAGGGCGAGGAGGCCGTACGCGGGAGGAAGAGTATCATAGTCGGCATCGACCCCGGGATAACCGTCGGGATAGCCGCCATAGACCTGAACGGTCGCGTCGTCGCCCTCCACAGCGAGAGGAACATGCTCGTCGGCGAGGTCTTCAGGTTCGTGAGCAACGTTGGCCATCCGGTCATCGTGGCCACCGACGTGAACCCCGCCCCAGGGTTCGTCGAGAAGATAGCCCGCTCCTTTAAAGCTAACCTCTTCGTTCCCCGGGAGAGCCTCAGGGTCGAGGAGAAGAACGAGCTCCTCAGGAACCTCGGGATTAATGTTGACGACGACCACCAGCGCGACGCCCTGGCGGCGGCTTACAAGGCCTACCTCCGGCTGAAGCCGAAACTCGAGCACATTGACGCCAGACTCCGCGAGGCCGGTTTAACCGGGAAGGCCGACGAAGTCAAGGCCCTCGTTATTCAGGGCTACAACCTCGGTGAGGCCATGCAGAGGGTCACGCTGCGCGAAAGGCCAGGGGAAGAAGGGGAAGAACCCGAGGAGAGGGTAAACGTCGATTTGCGGCCCTACATGAGGAGGATCCGCGAGCTGGAGAAGCGGATCGAGTTCCTCGAGAGGGAGAACGCCGAGCTGAGGGAGATAATAAAGGAGCAGAGGAAGACCATCGGCAGACTCGAGCGGAGGATAGCCGATTACGACGAGGAGGTTCGGAGGAAGGTCCTCCGCGAGAGGGAACTCGAGGCGAAGGTGAAGCGAATAGAGGTTCTCGAAAGGGAGCTGAGGGATGCGAAGGATGTCATCGCGAGACTTAGCAGGGACCTCGTCCAGGTGAAGAGGATGAACGTGGTGGAGGCGAGGGGCTCGGCCGTTCCGCTGAAGGTTCTCCGTGTTTTGAGCTGGAGGGAACTCGAGAGGATCGAGAGGGAGATAGGCCTCAGGAAGGGCGACGTCCTCTTCATTGTGAACCCCGCCGGCGCCGGGAAGGCCATAGCGGAGGAGCTGGTCGAGAGGGGGATACGGGCGTTGATAACCGAGAAACCCCTCCCGGAACCCGTTCGGGAGGTTCTCAGGGAGGCCCACGTGCCGTTCTTCACGAGCGAGGAGCTCGACGTCAAGCGGGTGGACGAGTTCGCGGTGGTCGAGCGGGAGAGACTGGAGGAAGCCATCGAAGAGCTCCTCTCCAGATGGGAAGAGGAGGATAAAGAGAGGGAAGCCGAGAGGATCCTCCGCCTGGTCGAGGAGTACAGGATCGAGCGCGTCAAGGAACTCAGGAGAAGGGCCGAGGAGGAGCGCAGGTAGATCATGCTCTGTGGAAGTTGGTACCTACCCTTCACATCTCCTTAGGAATGAGCGACAGCGCCTCTTTCATTGCCTTCAGGTACCTCACTGTTTCCTTTGCTCCCACATCAGTTATCCTCACCGCCGTCCGGGGCCTGTCGGCGAAGACCTTGTAGATCTCCACGTAACCCGCTCTCTCGAGGGCCCTGAGGTGGGAGTCGAGGTTGCCGGGTGTCACCTCCAGCACCTCGAGGAGGTCCCTGAAGAGAATCTTTTCCCTTGGGAGTAGATAGAGCATTATACCCAGCCTTATCGAGTTTCCGAGGACGTGATTCCTGGCCAGCTCCCTGAGGGCCTCCATGATATCACCGCTCTATCGCTCTGAAGGCCGAGTGTATGTAGGTGAGTACGGTGAGTGAGAACGCCAGTCCCACCAGAAATCCGGCCCAGGCCATCGCTCCGTTTTCCATGCTTCCTGCGAGAGGTATCCCCATGGCCGGGATCAGGAACGCCGGAATCATCTCGTACTCGATTCCACCGTACTTTGCAAGGACCAGCCACATCCCCAAGACTGAGAGGGATATGAAGCCCAGGAACCCAACGGCCAGGCTCGCCTCCGCGTTAACCCCAAGGTTCATTTCCGGTATGACCACCCATCCGAGGGTTGCCCCGGCGATCCAGGACAGGGCTATCAGAATGCCTCCACTTTTCGATGTCTCCATTTTGTTTCCCGCGACCCTGCCGAGCCGCTGGAACCGTCTCCATACCCTCTCGGTAAACCATAGGGCAACCATGAAGGCAACCGGCCAGTAAACGAGGTTGAACTGTCGTGGGAGGTCGGCCATCTCGATGATGACGTAGTAGAGCATCATCACGGAGAGCCAAATCCCAAAGTTCACGGCTCCGTACAGCTTCCCGGCCGCTATAAGCTTGCCCTCCACCCTCTCAAGAACTTCCCTTAGCTCCTCAACTTCTTTTACTTCTCCCATGTTTTCCACCACTCTATGTTGGATTTTCTGGTATTTATACCCTCAAGTTTCTCTGAAATACAGAGGTACGGGCGGGTAATAAGGTTTAAATACTTCATGAGAATACAAAGTCTAATGAAGATCCTTCGTTACGCGAGGGTGGTGTACGATGGAAATCCTGAGTACCGGGATACCGGTCCTCGATGAGGCCCTTGGAGGTGGGTTACTCGAGGACAGCAACCTCCTCATAGTCCACGATGTGTACTCCAAGGGCTGGACTCTGGCATTCGAGATCCTTAAAAACCGGATAGAGCTTGGGGATTTTGGCGTGATAATTGACTCCGTCCTCCCGATATCCTCGCTTGCCATGGAGCTGGAGGCGGTCAACTTTGACCTGATGGCCGAGGGAGAGGCGGGGAACGTCGCGGTAATCGACATCTTCTCCTCGTTCTACGGGATTAAGTACCCTCTGGACTTTGTTTACACGGACAGGACGCTGGATACCGGCACCTTCCTTCCGAAGTACGGGAAACTCTACCGTAAACTCCTCTTCAAGTACATGAAGGACAGGCGGCCCATAGGGGTAGACCTGACTATAGACGGGCTGGCCTTCCTCTTTGGAACCGGGAACTTCATCTCGACGTTCCAGAAGCTCATGGCCGAGAAGGAGAAGGCGCGGATAACCGAGAAGAGGAAGAGGCCCATAAACATCTTCCTCCTAAACAAGGGGCGGGCATCGGAGGAACTCGTGGCCTGGATGTCCCTCTACAGCCAGTACGTGATAGACTTCAGCTCGCCCAACGCCCCCCTCGAGGAGACCATGGTCGTCAGAAAGTCGCCCCTCCCGGAGTTCAACCCCATGAAGAGCCACTACCGCTTCAGGCTCGTCAAGGGGAAGGTGGAGCTGAGCCCCCTCTCCCCGTGAGTTCTTTTTATGCGTTCGTACCCTTTTTTTCGACGACCATCCCGGTCAGGTTCGCCGACGAGTGGGCGAGAAAGGCCAGGAGGATACCCCCGAGGGCGTAGAGATAGCCCGTCAGCAGGCCGAGGAGGAAGGCGGCCGTTACCGCGGACGTTTTTTCACCCTTCCCCTCGAAGGCCATCCAGTGCGGCAGGGCGAAGAGCAGGGCTGAGAATGTTATTGCGCCCTACAGGTGGCCGTAACTCAGAAGGTAGCCCTCTGTCAGGGCCCTGTTCAGGGTTTCCTCGCTCAGCGGGGCGAGGATGAGCAGGAGAATGAGTCCTTCGGCCCCCGGGGAGGAAAGCTGGCGTTGGAGGAGAAGAACCCCGCGATACACGATTCGCCAGGAGGTTCAGGGAAATGAGTGGGCGAAACCGCCCAAAACCGCCAGGATCGCGACCTCCACGTTCAAGCGGATCTCCATAAGTGCGGGGTTTATCAGCGCGATCATGATGAGGGAGAGCAGACACATCGTCGTCTGCATCACCCATGCCCCGGTCCCCGGTTTTGACCTCCCGTTAGGGACGTCGCATAGGCCGAGGCCGAGAACACGAGGAGCCACATCAGGAACGCGTATAGGAACTGGATCGTTGCTATTCCCGCTTTTTTCACAACTCAACCGCCCGCCCTCGCCATCCTGAGCCTCTCCATGAAGCGCTCTATTTCCCCGGCTTCCCCTTCGATCTGGACAATGTTCAGGGGTATGCCGTTCCTCTCTACCTTTCCGAGGAGGGTTAGGGTAACCACCGCACCGCTCCCCTCCCTTATCCCCTCGAGTTCATCGAGGGGAATCGGCGTTAAGATCTCCCGTTTCATTGTTCATAATGTTGAACAATCCCTTTATAAATACTCGTTCAGTTTACTTATCCAACCTGCTCACTCAACCCTGAAGGTCAGGCCCATCTCCCTCGCCTTTTTCTCGACTTGGAGGCGGAACTGGCAGGCCTTGCAGATCTCACCGGTCGTGGGCTGGCCGCATATCTTACAGCGGTTCAGCTCACCCGTCTTCTTCGTGTACGTCCTCGCTATCAGCGGGAAGAGCTTGTCGTAGCTCCTGAGGAGTTGATATTTCGTGCCGGGATGCTCCTCCTCCATCTCGTTTATCCAGTCCCTTATCTCGGCCCTGAAGGCCTCCACCGCGTAGGGGCACTCGCTTAGATCCACCTCGATGCCGTTGAGAACCGCGTAGAGTACTATCTCCTTCTCAGGGGTCTCGCGGAGCGGTTTTATCCTCGGAACGAGCTCTGGATGAACTTCCTCGTAGTACGGCCCGGTCCTTCCGAGGCGCGCTACGTCCCCCCTGAGGAGGTTCATGAGGAACATCTGAACCTCGTCGTCGAGGTTGTGGCCGACGGCCAGCTTGTCCGCCTCAACGTCCCTGGCCGCGTAGTTGAGGAGCCAGCGCCTCCACACACCACAGTAGGAGCAGGCCCCAACCCTCTCGCCCCTCTCGAAGCTCCCCATTACCTCAACGGTCTCGTCGAGGGTGAACCCGATGTATTCCTTGAACGAGTAGATCCTGTGCTCCACCCCCAGCTTTTTCGCGTTCCTCCTCGCCACCTCGATGCTCGGCGGCCTGTAACCGGCTATGCCCTCGTCTATCGTTATCGCCACGAGCTCGAAGGGGAACCTCTCGAGGAGCTTCGCGAGTAGGTGCATGAGAACCACGCTGTCCTTCCCGCCGGAGACGCCGACGGCTATCCTCTCGCCCTTCTCAATGAGCCGGTACCTCTTAACGGTCTCCTTGAACCTCTTCTCCACGAGCTCGTTGAAATGTTTTTTACAGTAATACCTCCCACTATAACGTGCGTGGTAAACGGCCTCGCGGTTGCACTTCGAGCACTTCATCCCCTCACCAACCTGGCCGAAGAAGAGGAGGTTAAAAAGCTTAGCTAATGGACGAGGTTCATCAGCGCAGGCCAGAGGTTCACCGCCAGGAGGAGCAGGCCGACGCCTATCGTGAAGTAACTCACCGGTCTGGCGATCTTCTCCGGCAGGTAGGCCTTAACGACGTCGTCGAGCATCCTGCCCCCGTCAAGCGGAACCAGCGGGAAGAGGTTCATCAGGCCTATTCCAAGGTTGAGCACGTAGATCCAGTAGAGAGTGAAGAACAGCGGTAGCACGATGTTCTCGTGGCCCATCTTTGAGACCACGTGCTGGGCAGGGTATATACCGATGTAACCCTTCTCAGGGTTATCAGGATGGGCGCCGAGCTTCAGGTTTAGGTTTATCTCCTCCCCGTTCCGGAGTACGGTGAGCGTGATAACCTGGCCGGGCTTCGTGGCGTTCATGAAGTTTATGAAGCTCGCCATGTCGGTTATCGTCTGCCCGTTTATGGCCGTTATGACGTCCCCCTCCTGGAGAACGCCGGCCGCGGGACCGTCCTCGAGGACTCCGGAGACGAGAACTCCGGAGGGCTGGAGAGCGGGGGTTATGGCCAAGTTTATGAGAAGGAGTGTCAGGAGGGCGGTCACAACGTTTGCCATAGACCCGGCGCCGTAAACGCGGAGTCTCGCGCGGAGGGGTGCTTTTCCAAGCTCTTCCTCGTCCGGTTCCACGAAAGCCCCGGGGATGACCGCCAGAAGAACCAGGCCGACCGATTTTAGAGGCAGTCTCTGGGCCTTCGCCACCACACCGTGGCTGAGCTCGTGGACTACCATGACCACCACCAGCCCTATCAGGCCGTACCAGAGGGGTATCGTGATGCCCGGGATGACGAGCTGAACTCCAGCGGCCTTGCCGCCTGTCTGAACCGTTTTCGTGGCGGTTTTGAAGAGGGCGTAGAAGACGTACGCCATGCCGAGGAAGCCGAGGGCCACCCCCACATCACCGTAAACCTTCCAGAAGCGCGGGGCCTTTCTCGCCATCGAATCTATGAATCCGAGGAGCCTCTTCGTCCTCCACATCGCGACGAACATGTCAACGGAGAGGCCCTCCTCCTTTTCGCCTTCCCTTCCGAAGAGGGCGTAGAGTACCAGCCAGAAGGCGGTGATGCCGATGATTACCGTGACGAGGGTGCCGTTCATTTGGGCCACCGATAGACTCTCTTTGTGCGGGTTTAAAAATGTACCCTTTACCCCAATCTCGACTAAAAATGGCAGAAAAATAAGACGGCACTATCCTGCGTTCCCTACTTTCAAATATCTGAACCCGTACTTCCGGGCCTTCTCCGGATCGAGAACGTTCCTGCCGTCCACTATCACCTTCGTCCTCATCTCTCCCGCAAGTCTTTCAAGATTCAACTCCTTAAACTCCCTGTGGTCAGCCGTTATCACTATAGCGTCAATACCTCTGAAATCCTCTTTCCACCCGGCGCCAAAACGCTCCGCGTCCTCCCGAGTGCACAGCGGGTCGTAGGCGTAAACGTTGGCACCCCACTCCTTGAGCTCCTCGATGATCGGCTTCGCCGCCGCCTTCATGAACTCCCTAACTCCTCCCCTGAAGGTTAAGCCGAGCACAAGGACGTTGCTACCCTTAAGCGGCCTCCCGGCATCGTTCAGCCCCTTGACGGTAAGTTCAACGACGTGATGGGGCATCGAATCGTTTATTTCCCTTGCGGTCTTTATCAGGCGCGGATTGGTCTTTTTAGCGAGGTTGATAACGAACCACGGGTAGACCGGAATGCAGTGCCCTCCTACTCCGGCTCCTGGCATGTGCAGGTGACAGTAGGGCTGTGTGTTTGCCGCCTGGAAGACTTCGAGGGCGTCCAGCCCGTGCTCCTCGCACCACAGGGCTAACTCGTTGGCCAGCGCGATGTTCACGTCCCTGTAAACGCCTTCAAAGACTTTCACAGCCTCCGCCGCCTTGATGGAACTCATAGGGATGACGCCCTTCCCGTTGATGGTCTCGTAGATTCCAATGACGGCTTCCAGCGTCTTCTCGTCGCTCGCCCCCACTATCTTTGGGTACTGTCCCGTGATGTCCCTGATGGCCGTCCCGGTCATCGTTCTCTCCGGTGCGTGGGCCAGCCCGAATTCTCCAACCTTAAGGCCAGATTTTTCAAAGATTGGGATGAGGCTCTCGGTGGTTCCGGGTGGCATCGTCGCCTCTGTTATGATGATGTCCCCCCTTTCAAGCCCCTTCGAGATCTTCTCCGCCACGTCGTAGACGGGACCGAGCTTCAGGTTGCCCCGCTCGTCCGTCAGCGTCGGGACGAGGATGACCATCACGTCCGCCTCTTTCGCCGCTCGAATACCGTCCGTGGTGGCCCTTAACCTTCCCACCTCAACGTTCCTCCTCACGAGTTCGTCGAGGCCGGGCTCCTCCTTGATGTGGTTCTCGCCGCGATTTATATTCTCGACAACGCGCTCGTTGATGTCCACTCCTATGACCTTAGCCCCGTGGTCGGCGAAGACCGCGGCCAGCGGCAGTCCCATCTTGCCCATGCCGTAAACGGCTATCGTAACCCTCCCGGTTTTGAGGGCGTTCTTAACCTCCTCCCGGTTCAATCCGATGAGCTTCATCCTTCCACCTCCAGAACCTTGCCGGTTCTCGCGCTCTCCTGGGCGAGGAGAGCGACCTTAAGGGCGTGCATTCCGGCCTTCCCGTCAACTATCGGCCGCTTCCCTTTCTCAACGCACTCCACGAAGTGTTCCAGCTCGTTCCTCAGCGGTTCCCTCTTCTGGATCTTGGCCTCCTTTATCCACTCGCTGTTGTACAGCTTGAGACTCTGCTCGATGTAGTCCAGGTAGGCTATTCCTCCGGTTCCGACAACGGTGAGCGTTCTCGTCTTGTGAGGCGTCAGCCAGTTGGTCTCCACTATGCCGCTTCCGTCGTCGAAGCCGAGGGTTATGAGTGCGTGATCCTCAACCCCAGCTGGATGAACCACGTTCTTGGCCCTCGCGTAGACCGTCTTAACGGGCTCTCCGAAGAGGTAGCTGATGACGTCTATGTCATGAACCCCGAGGTCGATTATTATGCCCACGTCCCTTATCCTCGCCGCCATGGGGCCAACGCGCTTGGCGCTCACCGTTACCAGCCTGCCGAGCTCTCCCCTCGATACGAGTTCCTTGAGCTTTAGAACGGCCGGATTAAAGCGCTCTATGTGGCCGACCATGAGCGTTACCCCTTCCCTCTCGGCCGCCTCGATTATCGCCCGGGCGTTCTCGATCGTGTCGGCTATGGGTTTCTCCACGAGGACGCTCGTTCCGGCTTCGATGAACTCTAGGGCAACTTCCCTGTGCAGGGAAGTCGGGACCGCTATGTCCACCGCATCCAGCCCTTCCTTCGCGAGCTCCCGATAATCTGAGTATGCTTTCGTGCCGAATTTCCTGGCCAGTTCCTTGGCCCTTTCAAGGTTGGCGTCCGCGATACCGACGAGCTCGACCCTGCCTTCCCTGGCCAGCTCCGAGTAAACCCTCACGTGGTGCTGCCCCATCATTCCAACGCCGACGACCCCGACCCTGAGCATTTTAACGCACCCGACCGCCAACTTTTGAACACTTTAAAATGGAAGGATTAAGAGGCGAGCTCCTTCAGCGTCTGGATTATGTACCCGATGTCCTCCTCGCTCACAGCTGGATGGACGGGCAGGCTTAGAACCTTCTTACTCGCCTCAATAGCGTTCGGACAGCAGTCCTTCTCGTAACCGAGCTTCTGGAAGAGCGGTTGGTGGTGGACGGGCATCGGGTAGTGAACGGCCGTGCCGATTCCCCTCTCCCTCAACTTCGCCATCAGCTCGTCCCTGCCCAGCGGAAAGTCGTCCTCGACCCTAACGACGTACTGGTGGAAGACGTGGTAAACCCTCGGGTCAACGTAGGGTGGGATCAAACCCCCGATCTTCCCAATGCCCTCCGTCAGCTTTTTGGCGTTCTCGTTCCTCTTCCTGTTCCATCCGTCGAGCTTCCTCAGCTGAACCCTGCCGAGAGCCCCGGCCATGTTGGTCGTCCTCAGGTTGTAGCCGAGCTCCACGTGGAGGTACTTCTCGGCCTGCCCGTGGCTCCTGATGAGCCTGGCCCTCCTCGCGAGCTCGTCGTCATCTGTGACCACCATGCCCCCCTCTCCGGTCGTCATGTTCTTCGTCGGGTAGAAGCTGAACGCCGCTACGTCGCCGAAGGTTCCGACTTTTTGGCCCTCGAACTCGGCCCCGTGGGCCTGGGCGCAGTCCTCGACGAGGTAGAGGTTATGGTCATCGGCTATCTCCCTGAAGGCCTTTATGTTGGCTGGCTGGCCGTAAAGGTGGACTACGAGGATGGCCCTGGTCTTTGGAGTTATCCTCTCGAGGACCTCGTTCGGGTCGAGGTTGTACGTTTTGGGGTCTATGTCGGCGAAGACGGGCCTCGCGCCCTGGAAGAGGATGGAGGAGGCGGAGGCTATGAAGGTGAAGGGGGTGGTTATCACCTCGTCGCCCGGTTTTATTTCGAGGGCCTTCAGCGCGACGTCCAGGGCGGCGGTTCCGTTCGTCACGGCTACCCCGTGTTTCGCCCCCAAATAATCGGCGAATTCCCTCTCAAAGGCCTCGACTTCCTTTCCGTGGGCGAGCATTCCACTCTTCAGGACTTCAACGACCGCGTTTATCTCCTCTTCTCCAATCAGTGGCTTGGCTATCGGGATGCTCCTCATTCTCATCGCCTCACAGGTCTTTTTCCCTCAGGTACCTTTCATAATCTTCCTTTCTTATTTTAACTTCCCTACCGCAGTGGGAGCATTTGAAGATGATATACTCCTTGTCTTCCCCAATTTTCTCCGTTAGCTTATGCCCGCAGTAGCAGACGAAGCCCTTCAGACGGGCTGGGTTGCCGTAGACGAGGCCGAAGGGCGGGACGTCTTTTGTGACTACGGCTCCAGCCCCCACCATCGCGTACTCACCGATTGTAACCCCGCAGACTATTGTCGCGTGGGCTCCAATAGAAGCGCCCTTTTTGACGAGGGTCGGGACGACTTCCCAGTCCTCGTTGAAGGCCCTTGGATAGAGGTCGTTCGTGAAGGTCATATGGGGGCCGAGGAAGACGTCGTCCTCGACCTTGACGCCGTGGTAAACGCTTACCCCGTTCTGGATCTTCACGTTGTTTCCGATTTTAACGTTGACATCGATGTAAACGTCCTTTCCGATGTTGCAGTTCTTGCCTATCCTGGCACCCTTTCTGACGTGGGCGAAGTGCCATATTCTGGTTCCCTCTCCTATCTCGGCGCCTTCCTCAACAACGGCTAATGGATGGACGAAAAACTTTTGAGCCATCTTTGAACACCAACAATGTTAAAAGCCATCTCCAATATAAACTTTACCAAAGGTGGAATCATGCTTCCCTTTGTGAGTGTTATAATCCCAGCCTATAATGAGGAGAAATACATCCGGAAGTGTCTCGAAGAGTGGGTTAATCAGGACTATCCAAAAGACAGATATGAGATTTTTGTCTATGATGGCATGAGTACTGATAAGACCGCGGAAATAATAAGGGAATTTGAAAAAAGCCACCCAGGCCTGATCAATTATAAAGTCAACCCAAAGCGCAGACAGGTATACGCTTTCAACATGGGGCTCAGAGATGCTAAGGGAGAGTTCTTCATAATATTTGGGGCCCATGCGTATCCGGAGCGGGATTTTCTGAGAAAAAGCGTCGAAACGTTTCTTAAAGTCAGGAAGAGAGAACCAAAGCTGGCTGGCGTTGGGGGGAAGATAATAAAGCTCTACGAGAGTAGACTGGCCAGATTCGTTACCCTCGTTTACTCATCTCCCCTGAGCGGTGCGAGCACGTTCTGGTTCGAGGAAAGGCCTCACTTCGCGAGGACCGTTGCTTTCGCCCTTTATGATAGAAAAATCGCAATGGAAGTGGGGGGTTTCGATGAGGATATGATTATTGGAGATGATTTTGAGTTCAATCTGAGAATAAACAAGAGGGGATACAGACTGTTCTTTAACCCCGAGATTAGAAGCTACTACTTCGCCCGCTCCAGCTGGAGGGGATTTATAAAGCAGAGCTTTAATTACGGGGCGGTTAAAAGTGTTGCACTAAGAAAGGGTTATTTTTCCTGGACTTGGCTCTTCCCGCTGGCGTTCCTTGGCTTTGAGGTGAGTTTGTCATTATTCTCTTTCTTTAGATGGCTATTTGCTCTTTACTGGGTCGCCTTGGCAGGTGAGGGAGTGCGACTATGGCGAAAAACGGGGAACACGGACGCGCTTGGGCTGGCTCCCGTCATGTTCCTTTTCCATAACGTTATAAGCCTTGGATTCGTTGTTGGACTGTTACTTGGAAAGAGAGCATTCAGGTGATAAAATGAAAATTGTAATGACCGTCAGCAATCCGTTCAAGCCTGATCCCAGGGTCTACAAGGAAGCTAAGAGTCTGGCTAAAGCGGGACATGAGGTTATTGTAATAGCCTGGGATAGGGAAAGAAGATATCCAAAAGAAGAAAAAATTGAGGGATTCTCTGTTCTCCGCCTTGGACCGAAAGCTGGATATGGTCCGCTAATGGTCTTGAAGCTTCCTCTTTTCTATCTTAAGGTATTCAGGGTTATTTTGAGGTTAAAGCCTGATGCCATTCATACCCACGACTTTGATACGGCCGTTCTGGGGTTCGTTTTCAAAAAGCTCAAGGGAATAAAGTGGGTCTACGATGTGCATGATCTCTACGAGAGCTTCGTTGGGAGTAGGATAATTTCTTCATTGATAATACGCTTTGATTCCCTTATGTTGCGCGAGTCTGATATTGTTATAACCGTTAATCCTGAGATGACCAGGATACTTCTTGGTCGTGCACGCCTGAAGGCAAACGTTGTAGTTATGAACACGATAAATCCTTTTAAACATTTGCAGAGAAAGGCTAAGAGATTCACGCTTTTCTATGGAGGAGTTCTGTCTAAAGGCCGTTTTATAGAGGAGATCATTGAGATTTCACGATCCTTAGGATTTGAGGTGAGGATAGCTGGTATGGGTGTTCTTAAGGAAAAGATAAAATCTTCTCCTGCCATTTTTTTGGGGTATATCCCCCATGAACAGGCTATTATGGAACTTTCCAACGCCCATTTAACATTTATTCTTTATAATCCAAGCATTCTTAACAACAGGATTGCATCTCCCAACAAGCTGTTTGAGGCCATGTGGGTGGGAACTCCGGTTCTTGTGGTTAAGGGGACACTGCCGGAAAAACTGGCCAAAAAGTTTGTAATTCCTGTTGAATACTCGAAGGATGCCGTTGAAAAGACTCTCAGAGAGATCTCTGGTAACCCCAAGATAATACGAAAAAAAGCCCACGTTGGTAAGAGGATCTTTTTAAGGAACTACACGTGGGGTATAATGGAAACCAAATTAATCAAAATTTACTCGGGGGATACTTAAATGAAGGTTGTTACTGTTGTTGGTGCTCGGCCGCAGTTCATTAAGATGGCTCCGATTTCTCGAGAACTTGAAAAGGCTGGCATCCAAGAGGTTATCGTGCACACGGGCCAGCATTATGATTATGAAATGAACAAAATCTTTTTCGAGCAGTTGAATATTAGAGAACCAGATTATAATCTGGGGGTCGGTTCCGGGAGTCACGGTTATCAAACGGGTGAAATGTTAAAGCGGATTGAGGAGGTTCTGCTCAAGGAAAAACCCGACTTGGTTCTGGTTTACGGGGACACCAATTCAACCCTCGCTGGAGCGTTGGCGGCTGTAAAGCTTCACATTAAGGTTGCCCACGTTGAGGCTGGTTTGAGGAGTTTCGATAAGCGAATGCCGGAGGAGGTTAATCGGGTTTTGACGGATCACATTAGTGATCACCTCTTTGCCCCAACTGAAACTGCAGTTGAGAATCTGAAGAATGAAGGAATTAGAGAGGGAGTGCATCTAACCGGAGACGTCATGTTGGATGCGTTGCTCTATAATATTAAGATCGCTGAGAGGGAATCAAAAATACTGGATGAGTTGGGGTTAAAGCCTGGGGAGTATTACCTTGCGACTGGTTCATCGGGCTGAGAACACGGACAATAGAAAAAACTTGGAGAGCATAACATCGTGCTTGAGAAGAACGCGAGAAAGATTTTGACAGATTCTGGAGGCGTGCAGAAGGAGGCTTACTTTTTAAAAGTCCCGTGCATTACTTTAAGGGAAAAAACGGAATGGGTTGAGACTGTTGAGGATGGGTGGAACGTTCTTGTTGGGGCTGATAAGGAGAAGATATTAAGAGCTATTAGGGAGTTTGAGCCTGACGGGAAAACGTACACTTATAAATTTGGAGACGGAAAAGCAAGCAAAAAGATTGTAGAGATATTGGGTGGGGGATAATGGAATTTAAAGATAAAAACTTACTGATAATCACAAACTCGTATCCAAACAAAGATAATTCCCACTATGGGGGAATATTCGTCAAGGAACAGGTTAGGTACCTAAAGGACTATTTTAACGAGGTTTATGTCATATCCCCCCAACCCTGGGGGGTTCATCGAGATCTTCAGAATTATGTGCACGATGGGGTAAGGGTGTTCTTTCCAAGATTTTTCCATCTGCCAGTGAAACACTTTAGGAAGAGGCTGGGCGATAACTCCTTTAAGGCTGTTTTGAAAGTTATCAATCGTGAGGGACTTGAGTTTGATTTAATCCATGCTCATTTTACTTGGCCGAGCGGGTACGCTGGTGCAAAATTAAAAGAGCGATTTGGGGTGCCTTTAGTTATTACCGCCCATGGCTATGATGTTTATGATGTTCCTTTTAGGGGTAAAAGTTGGTTTGATAAAATCAAGTTTGCATTGGACTCCGCGGATCATATAATCACTGTCAGTAAAAGTAACTTCCAGGTATTAACGGAAAAGCTTGATGTCCCCATAGGCAAATTGAGTGTGATCTCAAATGGGTTCGATTCTAAGTTGTTTAGACCTATGGATAAATTTGAGGCCAGATTAAAGCTCGGGATACCTCAAGATAAAAAGGTGTTGCTAAACGTTGCAAACTTAGTCCCTGTTAAAGGTCAAAAATATCTCATAGAATCAATGAAGAAAATAGCAAGGGTTGAAGATAACGTGGTACTCTATATCATCGGTAATGGTCCGTTAAGGAAAGAGTTAGAAACTCAGATTAGGAGACTTAACCTCGAGGGGACAGTTAGGATTGTGGGTGCTCGACCCCATTCTGAGATACCACTCTGGATGAACGCCGCCAACCTCTTCGTCCTGCCGAGCTTGAGCGAGGGTAATCCCACGGTGATGTTCGAGGCTTTGGGGGTTGGCTTGCCGTTCGTTGGAACAGCCGTTGGTGGAGTGCCGGAGATAATAACCTCCGAGGATTACGGCCTGCTCTGTCCTCCGAAGGATCCAGAATGCTTAGCAGAGAAAATTTTAATAGCCCTTGAAAAGGATTGGGATAGGGAGAAGATAAGGAAGTATGCAGAGAGATTTACATGGGATAGTATTGTGAAAAAAGTTTTAGGTGTTTACAGTGAAGTACTCGACCAAAGATAATGACTGGCATCTAATAAAAGCAGCAGGGATCATTTATTTTTTAGTGTTCATCTTGTCTCTTCTTATATACTGGGATCGTCCAGTGCCTTATATCCGCCCAATATGGTATTTTATCAGTTTATCTATATTGGCGGCTATAGTTTCCATTCAGATTCTCTCCATTAAAAATTACAAAAGCAAGAAAATATTGGTACTTTTAGAGGCGTATTTTATCTCTGTGTAGTTTATACTTACTTACTCAGCAAGCGTTATACAAAACCGTGTTAGGTAGGGATCCCTGGGGTCACATGGTTTTGACAACACAGATATTAAAAACCGGTCATGTTCCTCTTCCAAAAGATGCATGGACATATTCAGTATACGCACGAATGCTAGGATTTCACATTCTCAATGCCTTTGTCATCACAGGTGTAGGAATGGAATATAAATGGGCATCTGTATTGATTGGGTTGATAATGCTTTTGTCAGAAATATTGGTTATGTACTGGCTTGTGAAGTCTGTGTTTAGGAATCAAAAATTGGCACTAATGAGTGCTATGTTTATCTGTATATCTGATAATGCTTTGGACATGACAGGAAAGAGCATTATCCCCAATTCCGTTGGAGTCGTAGCAGTCCTTTTTGTTTTTTATTTACTTATCAAAACACTACTCCTAGAGGGCTACCTAAAGCCCAAAATCATCTTGCTTTTACTCATATTTTCCAGTAGTCTTGTAATAACCCATAGTGTAAGTTATGGATTTTTGCTTATTCGGTTGATGATATTCGTCTTGTTGAGTATACTTTTAAGGGATTCCAGTCGTCTTAAACAGATGGGGTTTCTCTTTGTGGTGGCGCTTGTATTGGCTTTCTTTGAGTGGGGCTTAATTAATGGTTACTACTTGTCCCAATTTATATTGCTCATGAAGTTCCTGTTTCTCGGAACCGGAGTACATGTGTATGAACAAAATGTGAGTTCAATACCTTTAAACCTTGTAATAATAGCAAGAATTGGAACGATTCTATACTTTGCCATTGCCGGCATAACGATACTTTGGGAACTTAGATCGGTATTCAAAGATAAATCTAAGGCCAAGTTGGGAATGTTCATAAATAGCGCGTTTTTTGTTGGCATTGCTCCTGTACTCACTTTTTTCTGGGCGGGAATTGCACACAGGTTTTGGTACTATGGTGAAATTTTGGGTAGCTTTTTTGTTTCATACTTTGCTCTAAAATTGTCAAATTGGAGTAAATTAGCTAAGCTGTTTAGCGCCCTTTTTGTGGTTATAATTAGTTTTCTAATGTTTGTGGCCTCTGTCTCCAATGATGACAACCCCCTTGTTCCGCAGTACACCTTAAGAACCGGATGGTATGATTCCGAAATCACAGCTGCCAAGTTCGTTATAACAAAATCTCAGCTTCCAATAGCTACTGACATAGATTTCCAGCATTTTAGCTCTGTTAGAGTTGGAATGCTTGACAAGAGCTTCAAAGCTTCCCCAATTTGTAATCTCAAAACCTTTGATAGTATTATTGAGAATAATAATTGCTTAGTTTTATTGAGAGTTGACCTGCTTAAAGAAAGATATTTTGTGCTGGGGAAGGGGTACTCCCAGAGGGCATACCTACCTTTAGGTGCAAAAACAAAGGAAGTTATTGGAAAAATACTTGCATCCAAAGACATAGTATACACAACCAAGAACGTTATTGCAGTTGTCTAATTTTTTCAATGAGGTAATACATCATTCCTAAATCTCTGTATCTCATAAATCGCATTGGAATTAACAAGGTATTGATCAAAACTTGATAGAGGTATATATAAGGTGGAAAGTTACTCCTGACAAAATCAAAATAGCCTCTAAGTGTTTCGACGTTGATTTTAGCTTTTTTTCGTGAAATCCCAACTTTATGCCAAACTTTGGCACTTGGAACATAGGCAGCTCTCAGACCTTTTCGCTGTGCATCCATTCCAAGCTCAACATCCTCATTTCCAAAAAAGTAATTGGGGTTTAGCTTTCCAAAATATTTTGTATCCATCATCAAAGCAGCTCCTGAAATCCATTCAACATCAACCGAAGAAATTTCCTGAGTGCCGTTTTTAATGTCAATCTTCCTGCGTGAGCAGGATGAATATATCCAGAAACTCCACCGATGTATCCGCCCTCCTGTAAACCATATAACATTACTTCTTCCGTTGTAGTCATAATAATAAATCTTTGGTCCCACAATCCCAATTTTCTCATCACTTTCAGCAACCTTAACAAGTTCACCCAGAAAATCGGGATCAACAACCGTATCATTATTCAGTAGCAAAACATAATCTGGATTCAAAACGCTCAAGGCAAACTTTATCCCAACGTTGTTCCCACCGGCGAACCCATAGTTATCCTTGTTTTTAACCAGAATCATCCGTCTATCGACATCAAGTTTCTCATAAAGCGGTCTATTGAACTTCCCCCTCTTAGCTTCACCCTCATCGATTTCAAAAACCTTAATCGGCTTATTTTTAGGGTTGTACTTGAAGAATTTTGAATTGACTTTAATCTTGCCTCTGGCATACTCTTTAATTTTCTCTACTGATTTATCCTCAGAACCATTATCCACAACAATAACATCATAATTAGGGTAAGTTATCCGATAGAGCGATTCCAAGCACTCAATTGTGTCCCCCCAGCCGTTCCAGTTAAGGATTATAATTGAAACCCTTGGATAGTTCATGAGCCATCCCAAGGGTTATCCGAAAAAATATTAAAAGGCTTTTTGGTGGTGATTACATAGGAATGGGTTCATTAGTTGGACTGAATGACTGGGAATTCAAAAGAGTTGCTATCATTCCACTTTCATTGCTCATAGCTTTTGATGGATTAACGGTTCTTAAGGTAAAACTCTAAACAAACCTTCTCAAAAGCACAAGACCGAGTACCAGTGGGTAAAATTGTCCACCTAAATGATGAATTGTCTCTCGCTCATAAAAACCTCCTAACCTGATTAAAACTATCACCAGCCCTACCCCCAGAATTATCACGTTGACGAGGCTCTTAAGCTTATCCTTGGGGATGCTCGAATTTAAATGCGTGCCCGCATAGACGCCCGGAAGGGTTCCCGCAATCAGGGATAGGGCTATTGAGTAATCCACGTTCCCGAGCACCATGTGGCTCAGAGCGCTCAGGGATGCAAGCAAAAGCCCGTAGAAAATCGTGGTGCCAACGACATATTTCGGTTCTAAATCAGTGAAGTTCATGAGTGCGAAGCTCACAATAACACCGACACCGACCGAAGTGAACTGGACAATCAAACCCACCAGGAAGCCGAGAACAACCAGAGCGCGGGAACTAAAATGTCTCTTACCAAACTCCCCTTTTAAAATCGTTATGGTAGAGATGGCAACGAGTATAATTCCCAATACAGGAGTTAGATATTGGTTGATCTCCTCCCTACTCACCATCCTTAGAATAATTGACGCCAGTGCTATGGCCGGGCACTGCCCATGAAGAGCCTCAGGGCAATCTCCTGCTTAACATGTCCCTTTTTGCTGTGGAAGAACACACCAAGGACCCTCGTAATCGTGGCGTAGAGCAGGTCTGTTCCGACGGCCGTTAGGGGCTCGACGCCGAGGAAGATGAGGGAGGGGGTCATCAGGGCCCCGCCGCCGACCCCCGTTAGGCCGACGAGGAAGCCCACGAGAAAGCCCAGACCCGTGAAGATAGGCAGGCTCAAGGTTTTCCCTCCGGATTACAGCAGGTACCCGAGCTCCCTGACTTTTCCTATTCATCGAGATCGAGGAGTTCCAGAGTTTCGCCTACCTCCTTGTCAAGGAGCCTGTAGTAGTCGGGGATTACGTTTTTGTATTGATTGTCATCATCGGGGTAGCGGTGGTGGTTCTCGTCGAAGTACTTCCAGAAGGCGTGGTGCACCCTGTCAAGGCCTATGTCCACGAACTGGAAGTAGTCCCACTCCTTCTCCTGAATTAAATAGCGAATGACCTCGAACCTTTTTTTCGTCATCTCCCAGAGCTGCTCCTTAACCTCATCCCTGTTCTCCTTCCTGAAGACCACGTCGAAGATGTACTCACCGACCAGCCGCTCAATCTCCCCTTTGAGCTCCTTTGGATAGGTGTAGTTAACCGAAGCATCGGGGGTTATGAAGCAGCTCACGAGGTAGCCATTGATTGGCTTTGGCGGGTAACTCGGAGGAACGCCGACCAGAATTGATTCTTTACCCTTCTCCGCTATGTGGTGCCAGACGGCTTTCTCCTTAACCATTAAGGAATGGGCTATCCATATATCGTTGTATGTGCCCTTCTTTCTATGTCTAAAGCCGTATAGGCCGAGCTCTCCGGGTGTTTTGCCCGTGGCCATGGCCATCCATGCGGGATCGTAATGGCGGGGATCGTGCCCTGCATTTTCTGTTTAAAGAAAAATAATACATAACGCACTCACAACGCCCTGACTCACCACCGTCGCCACCGCCGCGCCGATGGCCCCATAATGCAGTATGAGAACGTAGTTAAGAGCAACGTTAAGTAACGCCGTAAACCCTGTTATCTTCGTAAACACGAGCTCCCTCCCCGTTGCGTTTAAAAAAGCTCCCGAAGAGGGAGTTCAGGAACATGAAGGGAATCGCAAAGGATAGAACCTTCAGCACGGGAATGCTCCTCAGGAAGTCCCCACCGAACACGATTAGGATCCCGAGTCTGGCGAAGATGTAGTATCCGACCGTCCCGAAGAGACCAAGGAGAAGTAATGCCCGGAAGCTCTTTTTGAAGAGAACTTCGAGCGTTTTCCTGTCCTCTTTGTGAAGTCTCGCCATTGAGGGCATGGTGGTGCTTACGACTATACTCGGAACGAAGAGTGAAACCTCTATCAGTGTATAAGCCGCCCGATAAATCCCCGTCTCATAATCCCCTCTCATGAGGCTCAGCATAACCATGTCCGTTCTGTAGTAGATGAGCGTGAAGAGCCCTATCAGCCAGAACGGATAGGACTTCTTAAGCAGCTCTTTCCAGACTGAGGGCTGAAAAAGAATCTCAACTTTTCCTTTAAAGAACTTTTGTCCCCATCTTATCCTTAGGAGTTCCCTTAGTGTATAACCAACCAGAAGGGCAACGACAAAGGGTGAGAGCCCCTTGAAGTACCACAGGACGGCCCCGCCAACGAAGAATGCCCAGGACCGCTCAATCGTCCTCGCCATGGCCTCGTACTTGGTAACCTCAAAAGCGTACATTATCCTGACAAACACGAGAGAAACCCACATCAACATTGCCTCCGCTCCGGCCAGCACTACCAGAAGCTTCATCCACTCCGGCTTCGGGAGGAAGAGGGTTATGAGAACGATTACGGCAAAGTTGATAAGGGCGAGAACTACCTTGAACCCAAGGACATCGGGCAGCAGCTCTCCAAGCTTTGATTATCCCTCGCAACCTCGCGCATGAAGTAAAAGCCCATACCGAGGTCTGAGAACACACCCAAAAGGCCGATGTAATAAAAGATGAACGAGTACTGTCCCAGCCCCTCGGGGCCGAGGGTTCGGCTTATGAGAACTATCAGACCGTAGGCTAACAGCTTCGATATCACCTCGGCCCCGAAGAGCCAGCCCGCGTTTTTTATCAGCCTTAGTTTCAAGCTCTCCGACATCGGGTGTAGAATATTCTGGGGGTACAAAAACCTTTGGGAAGGGTTTTAAGCCTCCCATCCAAGATAAAACCGCGATGATGAGTGATGGGCGAACCGACGGATGAGGAAGGAAAGGTGATCTCTGAGCAACCCTTTTAAGGCCCATCCCACACCTTTTCCGGGATGATGACTTCAGCCTTGCCTGAGGCTCGTGATGATGGAGTGACGGACTGACCAAGCCGTTTTCCCTTTTAATTAGATTGTCTCAATAAGAGTTGGGAACCCAGTAAAGTTAAACTCCCGAATGGGGTGGTGTGGGGTAGGTATAGCTCGAATATGAACGGAACGCGGTGGTACCATGGAAGAGATTTACAGGCCGATATGGCTCAGCATCATCGGGAACGTTCTTCTTGCCCTGCTCAAGTTAGCCGCCGGTTTCGCCTATTCGAGCATTGCACTCATCTCGGACGGCGTGCATTCCCTGAGCGATGTCCTCACGAGCGTCATGGGGTACGCCGGGATAAGGATATCCTCGAAGCCGCCCGACAGGAGTCATCCGTTCGGACATTCCCGCTTCGAGCCCCTGGTGGCGTTCATTATCGGAGAGGCGCTCCTCCTCGTCGCTTACGAGATCGGCAGGGACGCGATTTATCGTATCCACCATGGAGACACCGTTGAGGTTAACTCCCTAATGCTCGGCGTTACCCTGCTTTCAATCCTCTCAAAGGAGGTCATGTTCCGCTACTCCCTCCACGTTGGCCGGAAGCTCAACAGTCAGATACTGACCGTCGATGCCTACCACCACAGGAGTGATGCCCTGAGCAGCGTTGCGGTTCTGGTTGGCCTCGGCGCCCAGAAGCTTGGCTTTAGGCACGGTGATTCCCTCGCCGGTCTGGTCGTGGCCGCTTTTCTCGTGAAGGTGTCCCTTGACGTCATCCTCAGGAACGTCGATTACCTGACCGGGCGGGCGCCGTCCTTTGAGGTCTGCGAGGGGATAAAGGCGGCCGCCATGGGCGTCAGGAACGTCCTTGGGGTCCACGATTTGAGGGCCCACTACGTGGGGAACCGGCTCCACGTTGAGCTCCACATAGAGGTTCCCCCGGGGCTTTCCCTGAAGGAGGCCCACGACATCAGCGAGGAGGTCAAGAAGCGGGTGGAGGAAATCCCTGAGGTGGAGGCCGCCTTCGTACACGTTGATATAAGGGGCGTTACCCGCTAATCGAGGCTTTTCAGCACTTCCCTCAAATCGCCCAAAAACTCCTCAAGGTGTTCCTTCCTCACGTGGGGCATCATGACAACCCTGATGTAGCCCCTGTGTGCGCTTATGCCCCAGCCGCGTCTCTTAAGCTCCTCCTCGACCTCCTCGAGGTTCCTCGTTCCAAAGGATACTATGTTCAGCATCGGCTCGCGGATGAGGTGAACACCCGGGATCCTCCTGAGCTCTCCCGCGAACCACCTGCTCAGCTCCATCGCGTGCTTCACGACCTCTTTGTAGCCCTCGAAGCCGAGGTGTCTTATCATCGCCCACACGGCCAGAGCGCTTGCCCCGGGCCTCGTTCCCGTTATCGTGGCCTGCCACACCTTTCCGCCGGCGAGATAGGGAGCGGGAACGCTTATGGCCTCGAGGAACCGCTTCTCCCGGAAGATTATCCCGCCGGCAGGAATCGGGACCATGCCCATCTTGTGGGGGTCTATGGTTACGCTCTGAACCCCCTTAAGCGTGAAGTCGAAATCCGGGAGTTCATAGCCGAGCTCCTTCGCGAAGGGTATCACGAAGCCGCCGAAGGCCGCGTCCACGTGGAGGGGGAGGCCGTAGTCCAAGGCGAGGTCGCTCAGAGCCGGGATGTCGTCCACGACTCCAAGGCCGGTCGTTCCGGCTATCCCGACGATACCGATGGTGTTGTCTGTTATCTTATCCTCGACGTCCCTCACATCGACCGAGTAATCCTCCTTCAGCTTCGCCCAGACGAGCCTGACGCCCAGCATCTCGCCCGCCTTGAGGAAGGAGAAGTGGGCGCTCTCGGGAAGGATGAGCTCCGGCTTCTCCGCATCGCTCAGGTTCCGAAATGCCCTCACCGCCAGGATGTTCGCCTCGGTTCCGCCGGAAACTATATGCCCGTAACCCTCTTTCAGGCCGAGGAGGTTCGAGAGCATCCCCACGGCCTCTTTCTCGACCTTCCGGCTCCCCACATGCAGGCCTGGGTCGCCGAGGTTCCTGTCTATGTAGCGCCTTACCACCTCAACGGCGAGGGGATGGGGGTAAGTGCACATCGAGCCGAGTATCCGGCCGGAATCAAAGGTGAGGTCCATCGACGTCTTCTCCTCGAGCTCCTTCAGAACCTCCTCCTCGCTCGCGCCTTTTTTCGGGAACATTCTCTCACCAGCCGGTCTTACTCATCAACCCGGGATTTAAGCTTTTGCTTTCATCCGTTTGAGGTACGCCTTGAAGAACAGCGGGGTCGTCAGCGCCGTCAGCATCGAGACGACTATAAAGCTGGCGAAGAGAACCTGGTCTATCAGCCCAGCACCCAGCCCGAAGGTGAGGATGGCCAGCTCCAGACTCCCCCTTCCTCCCATGCCGATGCCGATGAGGATGGAGTCCCTTCCGCTCAGTCCGAACAGCCTGCTCCCCAGCCCACAGCCGAGGAGCTTTCCGAGGACGGCCGCAAGGTAGAGAGCGACTATGAGCGTCGGGCGTATCCCCCTCACGGGCGGGTTGAACATCAGTCCGACGTAGATGAAGAACAGCGGGATGAAGAACTCCGTGAGAACCACCTGAAGGTCCTCTATCAGCTCGTTCAGCTTTATCCTCGTGACGACGAGCGGATCCTTCCGCTCCCTCAGGCGACTTATCGTCAGACCCGCCAGGTAGGCGCCGATTATCTGGTTGAGGCCTGCCCACTGGGCTATTATCGCAAGCGTGAACGTCAGGATGAGAGTGAAGGTGAAGAAAACGTTGAGGTCCCTGACGATCGAGTAAAACCATCTGGCCCTCTTGAACACGTACTCGGAGACGAGGAGGGTGGCCCCTATGAAGGCGAATATCTTGACCGTCAGGATCCCGAAGGAGAGGGCGTTGAGTCCGTCGCCGGCCAGGGCCGTTATTATGCCTATGAGGTAGACGGCCATTATGTCGTCGGCGAAGGCCGCCCCCATGAGGATTGAGGAGACCTCTCTCCGGACGCGCTCCTTTGCCAGGACGCCGCTCGTTACCTCGATGGCGGTGTTGCCGAGGGTTATCCCTATGAACACAGCCGTAGTTACGCCCCAGCCGAAGTAGAGCACCGTTAGAAAGCCCAGAGCGAAGGAGAACGCCACCCCGAGGCTCGCCACAACGACGGCCTTCCTGGTGTTCTGCGCTATCGCCGAGAAGTTGCTGGTCAGCCCCATGTAGAGCATCATCATTATGAGCCCGAAGTCCGCGAGAACCCCGAGTTGTTCCGTCGGCCGGATAACACCAAGCGCGAAGGGTCCGAGGAGGATGCCAGTCAGGACGTGGGCTATTATCGGGTGTACCTCGGCCTTCTCGAAGAGCCACTCGATGCTCTTCGCGGTCACGAGAAGAATTGCCAGCGACGGCAGAAAGTCCACCTCATCCCCTCCTCGCCAGCAGGGCGCCCACTATCCACAGAACCATCAGAACTATCGCGAGCAGAGTTGCCATGCTCGCGCCCCTGCCCGTTCCGAAGATTATCGGTATCGGCCCTATCATCACGACCCCGCCGCCCTCGACCTCGCCCTCCCCTCCGAGGGCCGAGATAAGGGTTCCGATGAAGACCAGCAGGAAACCGAGCAGTATCATCCCAATGCCCGTCGTTATGAGCAGGCCTTCCCTGTCCATACATTAAGGCCTTCTCGTCCCCCTTTAAAAACTTGACCCAAGGGTTTAAATGCGCCCAATGGAACCCTTCAACATGCTGGTGCTCGTTGACCTCGACGATACGCTCTGCAACACGTGGGAGGCAGGCAGGTACACGGTACTCCGTCTCATACCCTTCCTTCTGAGGAGGAGGAAGTTCCGGGCTTTTCTCTACATACTCACCGCCCGCTACCGTGAGCTTGAACAGTCAAGGGAGTTCCACATGATGGACCTCGATAAAATCGTGGAGCGCCTCTTGGAGAAGATCTACGCGAAGGTTCCGGGGGAAGAGCTCGAGGAGATGCAGGAGCTCATAGACAGGGTCTTCTTCTCCAACCTCAGACTGTTCCCGGACGCGGTTCCGTTCCTCGAGGGGCTCAGGGAGATGGGCGCGAAGGTGGTCCTCGTAACCGACTCCTCGACGAGGTGGCAGAGGAAGAAGCTCGAGTACCTCGGCATAAAGGACTACTTCGACGCCCTCATTATCAGCGGGGAGACGGGTTACAGCAAGCTCGACCCCCACAACTTCCGGCTCGCGAGACGTCTGTTTCCCCACGAGAGCGAGGTTTACATGGTCGGCGACAGGGACGACACGGACATGCGGGGCGGGGAGGAGGTGGGAGCGATAACGATACTCGTGAGCAGGGGGTACTTCAGGGGACGGCTCGCAAAGCACGCCGATTACATCGTTAAGGACCTCCTCGAGGCTCTGGAGGTGATCAGGCGTGAGCATGAAAAGCGAGCTGAAGCGTAAGTCCCTCCACCTCACCGGCCTCGTCGTTCCGATTTTCTACCTCCTCTTCGGCAGGGAGGCGACGCTGACCCTCGTGGGCACGGCGTTCTTTCTTTTCGTCATGCTCGAGCCCTTCAGGATAATCGAGGAGCTGAGGGACAACATCAAGAGAAGGCTCAGGATATACGTCGATGACGAGGTGTTCGAGCGCGTTGAGGTTCTGGAGAGGCACATAGACGAGATAACCCGTTCCCATGAACGCTACCGCGTGGCGGCGCACATATACTTCGCCGCGGCGTCCTTTGTAGTGGTCTACTTCTTCTCCATGGAGATAGCGGTGGGTGCCATCACCGTCGCGACCGTCGGCGATGCCCTGGCGGCGATAGTCGGAAAATCACGGGGTCGGCACAGGTTCCCCAACGGCAAGAGCCTGGAGGGGAGTATGGCCTACCTCCTCTCGGGCCTGCTGATCCTCTGGCCGCTTGTGGGGTTTCTCCCGGCGATTATCGGGGCCCTTTCAGGGACCGTCGTCGAGTTCTACGGAATCCCCCCTAATGCCAAACGGGAGGATCAGCTCGACGACAACTTCTCCAACCAGCTCACCATCGCCCTGGTTCTGTATCTCCTTAGCCTTCTTTAGCGGTGTTGTTCACAGGAGTTTAGAACTAAAAAGTCTGAAAGAAAACCCTGGAAGAAAAGAAAGGGAGATCACTCTATGGAGACCGTCGCGAACTTCGTGAAGGTGTCCTCGTCGCCCCACTCCTGGTCGGGTGCGCTGTCCTTCACCGCATCCTGGAGCGGCAGGCTGTCAACCGCGGAGTCTCCGCCGCCCTGTCCGGTTACGTAAGCGACGATGTTAATCTTCTCCGGCTTTCCTCCGAGGGCGCTCCATGGGATGGCTATCTCAAGGGTCTGAAGTCCGTTCTGGGCGCCGCCGGTGTAGGCATAGAAGCCGACCCACTTGAGCTCCTCGTACTTCCAGGCGTTTCCGTCCCAGAGGATGAACTGGGCGCTGGTTATGTTGCTCGTTCCCTTGTCCCCGAAGAACTCCCCGTTCCAGAAGAAGTAGAGTTCGGCATCGACTCCCTGGGTGAAGCTTACCTTCCTGCCCCATGCGTCTGTGCCGGTTGTGTAGCCGCCGTCCTTGTAGTCGAGGGCTATGCCGTAGGCAACCCTCCAGGAGGCCTTGTTGTCGGTGGTGAGGGCTATGTACAGGAACTGGTCGTCGTGGTCAACGTAGAGGGCCTTGAGGTTGGCGCCGTCCTGGCCGAAGCCGGTGTCATCTACGGCCGCCGGCTGGACGTTCCAGTCGTCGAGCTTTCCGTCTATCTTCTTGGTGAGGTTCTTGGCGAGCTCCTCCATGTGTTTCTGCTTCTCGAGCTCTCCGCTCTGTGCCGCTTCGAGCATCGCCTCCATCTCGCGGATTACCCTCCCCAACCCGGTGTAGGCACGGTATATTTTAATGGATGCCCCGAACGCGTAGTTCGGGCTGTCTATGAGCTCCTTGCCTTCGGTGTAGAGCTTCAGGAGGTCCATAACCTGGTTTTCGAGCTCGTTGAGCCTGTCCTTCATGTCGTCCGTTAACGGCATGTTGTTGAGCTTCTCCACGAGGTTACTGTAGGTTGTGTAGTACCTCTCGAAGTACCTTATTCCGTAGTACTTGTTTATCACGACGAAGGTGTTCTGGAGGTTGATTAGCCTCTGTATCTTGGCGCTGAGGAGGCTGGCACCCTCAACTATGTTGTTCATCCTTATCCTGACGTAATAATCGGGGATGTTGTCGGCCAGCTCCTTCGTGGTGCTCGGTTCCTTGCTTATGGTGTCAACGATATCGCTTATGCCATCGTTGGCGAAGTCGTTTCCGAAGTTCCAGACGGCCGGGCCGTAGCTTAGACCTGTCGCCACCTGGAAGTTGAACTCCTTGGCACCTCCGAAGAGGCTCAGTGGAACCCTGACCTCAACGGTGTTCTGGGTGAGGTCAACTCCTACGAGGGCACCGTTCACCTGCACGATGTTTCCGTTCGGATCAACGAAGTACAGCAGGGAGGTCTTGCTCGTTCCGGCCGAGGCCACCGCGGACGTCTGCCCCGTGTACTGGTCTCCGCCGAGGTTCACAACCATCTGGGTGTCCCACTGGATGACACTGTTGGTGTCCATCTCGCCCGCAAACCAGGTCGCTCCGCCGTCTTTGTAGTCTATCGGAACGGCTATGAAGGTCGCGCCGTTGTCGCCTATCTTTATGTTGCTCATGTCCGCGAACCTGAAGAGGAAGTAGACGTAGCGGTCGTCCTTGGTGACGCCCACTTCGGTTAGGTCGGCGTGGGACGAGGTTCCGCCCGGCAGGTACTGGTCCTTGTCGTGCCTCTGGTCACCGACGGCGTCCTCCCAGATGAAGAACCCGTTCTGAACGGTGTATGAATCAGGATTGAGGGTAACCGCGAGCCAATCGCTCGGGTTTCCGTCCACGTCGATGTTGCCGACCCAGACGACGCTGACGTTCATGGTGAACTCGTTGTTGTTCTCGTTGGCCTCGGCTATGTTGTTGCCCTCGTCAACGACGGCCCTTATCGTGTAAGTTCCGGTAGCGTTGGGCGTCCAGTTGAAGGTGAACCACCTGCTCTCCCCGGCCCCGAGGTCGGTCGTCCAGTTGGCGGTGAGGTTGTCGTTGATGTAGACGTTGACGCTCGCGTTGGTGACGGGGATCGAACCCTCGTTCTTGACCGTGACGTTGTAAACCGCGTTCCGGTTGAGTCCCACAACACCCGGGCCGCTCACGCTCACCGTCAGGTCTGGCATGAGGAACCACTCGCCGACGAGCATGTTCGTGAAGGTATCGGTGTCCCCCCATTCTCCTCCAATGTTCGAGTAGTCTATCGCAGGGTCAACGGGAAGGCTGTCCACGGCTGAACCGCTTCCTCCGGTCACCCATGACATGACGGCGAACCTTGAGTGTTTACCACCCAAGGCGCTCCATGGTATCTTTATTTCGAGGGTTTGGAGGCCGGTTGAGGTGTCTCCAGTGTAGGCGAAGCTTCCGCCCACATCGGAAATACTGTGGTAGTTCCAGCCGCTTCCTGTCCAGGTGTTGAAGTTGTCCGTTCCCATTCCACTGTTCGAGCCCCACCAGAAGTAAATCTCGTAGTCAACTGCGAAACCGTTGGAGAAGTTGATATTCCTCCCCCATGAGTCACCTCCGTTGGTGTAACCGTTTCCGCTTCCAGGATCAGTGTCTATTCCTATCCCGTAGGCTACACCCCAGCTCTGGGTGTTGTTGGTCTTTATGGCGATGTAGAGGTACTGGTCGTCCCAGGAAACGTAGAGCTTGTCCAACTTGGCACCGTCGAGTCCGTTGTCCCGTCCCGTCGCTATCAGATCCGATGCAGTCCAGTCGCTCAGACTTCCGTCTATGATCTTGGTGCCGTACATGGCGCTGGCGAAGTGGTTGAACGGCACGAGGCTAAGAACAAGAACAGCCATCAACAAGAACGCCGATACCTTCCTCAATTCCACACACCTCCGGTTGTGTGCATCCTTCCAAGGGTGTACGATAGTCACCGCTGGTGAATATTAGGGGAAAAAGGTTTATATGCTTTTCTTTCCATATCACCGGTAGTGATAACAGAGGTGGTTGCCATGGTGAACTTCATATTCGGGATTCACAACCATCAACCTCTCGGTAACTTCGGCTGGGTCATGGAGAGTGCCTACGAGCGCTCCTACAGACCGTTCATGGAGACGCTTGAGGAGTTTCCCTCGATGAGAATCGCGGCCCACTTCAGCGGCCCCCTCCTTGAATGGATGGATGAGAATCACCCCGAGTACATCGACCTCCTCCGCTCCCTCGTTAAGAAGGGTCAGCTTGAGATAGTCGTTGCCGGCTTTTACGAGCCGGTTCTGGCGGCGATCCCAAAGGAGGACAGGATAGAGCAGATAAACCTCCTGAAGGACTTCGCCAGAAAACTCGGCTACGAGGCGAGGGGAGTCTGGCTCACCGAGCGCGTCTGGCAGCCCGAGCTCGTGAAGAGCCTCCGCGCGGCGGGCATAGACTACGTCATCGTCGACGACTACCACTTCATGAGCGCCGGCCTGGGCAAGGAGGAACTGTTCTGGCCCTACTACACGGAGGACGGCGGAGAGGTGATAACCGTCTTCCCGATAGACGAGAAGCTGAGGTATTTAATCCCCTTCCGGCCGGTCGAGAAGACGCTGGAGTACCTGCACTCCCTCGACGACGGCGACGGGAGCAAGGTGGCCGTTTTCCACGACGACGGCGAGAAGTTCGGGGTCTGGCCCGGAACGTACGAGTGGGTCTACGAGAAGGGCTGGCTCAAAGAGTTCTTCGACAGGGTCTCGAGCGACGAGCGGATAAACCTGACCCTCTACTCTGAGTACCTCGACCGTTTCAGGCCGAGGGGTCTGGTCTACCTCCCGATAGCCTCATACTTCGAGATGAGCGAGTGGAGCCTCCCGGCGGGACAGGCGAAGCTCTTCGTCGAGTTCGTCGAGAAGCTGAAGGAACGGGGAGAGTTCGAGAAATACCGCGTCTTCGTCCGCGGTGGCATCTGGAAGAACTTCTTCTTCAAGTACCCGGAGAGCAACTACGCCCACAAGAGGATGGTCATGGTGAGCAAGCTGGTGAGGGATAACCCCGAGGCGAGGAAGTTCATCCTAAAGGCCCAGTGCAACGACGCCTACTGGCACGGGGTCTTCGGCGGTGTCTACCTGCCGCACCTGAGGCGCGCCGTCTGGGAGAACATCATAAAAGCCAACTCCTTCGTTTCCACTGGAAACTTCGTGAAGGACATCGATTTCGATGGGCGCGAGGAGGTCTTCCTCGAGAACGACGGTTTCTACGCCGTCTTCAAGCCGGCCTACGGCGGGGCGCTCTTCGAGCTCAGCTCCAGGAGAAAAGCCGTGAACTACAACGACGTCCTTGCGAGGCGCTGGGAGCACTACCACGAGGTTCCCGAGGCCGCCACGCCGGAGGGGGAGAGCGGGGAAGGGGTCGCGAGCATCCACGAGGTCGGGCGGAGGATCCCCGACGAGATACGGCGTGAGTTAGCCTACGACAGGCACCTCAGGGCCATCCTCCAGGACCACTTCCTCGACCCGGAGACCGGTCTGGACGAGTACCGCCTCGCGAGGTACCTCGAGCTCGGTGACTTCGTGGACGGCGAGTACAGCTACGAAACCTTCGACGGTGGCATCAGGCTCTGGCGCGACGGAACCGTCTCCGGAAGGCCCGCGAGGGTCGAGAAGACCTTCCGCCTTGAGGGTAACGGCTTCTCCGTTGACTACGCCGTTAAGGGCGATGTAAACGCTCTCTTCGGCGTCGAGCTCAACCTCGCCGTCCACAGCGTCATGGAAAAACCTGGGGAGTTCGAGGCGAAGCGCTTCGAGGTGAACGACCCCTACGGCATCGGGAAGGTTGAGGTGGAGCTCGATAGAAAGGCCAAAGTCTGGAAGTACCCGATAAGGACCCTCAGCCAGAGCGAGGCCGGATGGGACTTCATCCAGCAGGGCGTCAGCTACACCGTCCTGTTCCCGCTGGAGGGCGAGTTGAGGTTCTGGCTCCGCTTTAAGGAGCCTTGATTATAACTTTCAGTTCTGTTCTTTTTTCCGAAATATTTTTAAGTTCTGTTCCTACTTTGAATGGTGGTGACTGATGCGGTCGATGGTGGAGGACGCCGCGAGGAACGCAGTAATCGGCCAGGTCGCCTTGATTTTCTCAGGGCTCGTTGGAGGTTTCCTGGGCTTTTTGATCACTCTCTTCGGGCTCGGTGTGTATGCGTTCGGAATGAGCGGATTTGCGGAGATCTTTGGGGATGACAGGATATTCAGATTCGTCGTCCTTGCTATCGTAACGTCCTTCCTGGCCATGCTCATTCTCGTTATTGGTGCCCCGAGGGCAAGTCTCGTGATCCTTGCGCTGGCGTACCTCTTTGAGGTACTGGCCAACTACTACCTCTATCGTGCCTCGGGAGTTCCGGCGATAATATTGGGCTATGGTCTCATGCTGCTTGGACTTCCCCTCCTCGTGGTTTACGTCGGGCTGCTCTTAATTGTAGCGGGCAGGATCATGGTCATATACGGTTACTACTCGATTCCCGAGAGGTACAGAACGATGAGAAGGGCAAGGGAGATGGGGGGCGGGTGACCCCTCACAGCCTGATCGTCAACCGTTCTGGTTAGCCGTAACTTTTGTAAACATTGTTACGGTTAACCTTCCCTCCTCAGGCTTCATTGGAGGGCTTTCGGGGGGAACGGAAACTCCCCACATCTTCGCCACACCCCCCTCCCCAGTCCCCATTCGGGCTTAAAACCCCACATATCGGGGACATCAATAGTTAAACACGGAGCTATTTAAAGTTTTTTTGAAAAACAAAAATATTCAAATATTGTGATAGTTACTACTTAGAAAACAGCCCTCGAGTTCCCTGTTTGTGGATTTAACGACGTGGAACTCGAAGATCTTGTCTTTTTTGGACGTCCCTATAACTGTGGTCGCGATGTCTTCAAGCAGGCCCACGAGGGGATTTCCGGTATCTTGCAGAACCTTTGTCTTCAGGAAGTAGACCCCAAGTCTTCTCTCATCGCCGACGTACCCCGACATCGCCATTATTAGGGCGGAGGTGTTCTTTGGAGAAAACCCAGAGGTTATGAATAACTTTTCGAGGCCGATCACCACCGTGAGTACGGGGTTTTCTGAGTTTAGTACTCTCCCGTAGGACTCCTTGAACTTCTCCATCAGAATGACCGGTTCCGAGATGTCCTTTATCCAGCCCACCACGTCTCCCGTTTTGATTCTTCCACCCACTTTGATGGCCTTTACGTTATCGAGGATCGGATCATCCATCCCCGCGAGTCTGGCCTTCGCCCTCAGCAGGTGGAACGAGTCCAGGATGTCCACAACGAGGACGGTGTACCCCTCCTCCGTTCCCCATCTTATCAAATGATAAACGCCAAAGTACTGGTCGCCGCTGTCCGTTCTCTCTATCAGGACCGTCTCCCCTCTCTTAAGGGATCCCCACAGACTGTCCATGAGTCCGTCCAGAACGCCCATCGATGCCCACCCCTGTTTGTATAAGTATAATTTTGAACTTAATAAGATTTGTTGAAAGGGCCCTCGATGTTCTTAGTCACTGACTAACCTCGGATTCTGAAGTCTATCGGCTCTTCAAGCCCCCAGAAGCGGCAGAAGGAGCAGACCTCACCGTTCGAAGGCATCCCGCAGGTCCTGCACTCCCTCAGTTCCGTTTCCTCGAGTTCGGTCTCGAAGAGGGCCTTCTTCCTCAGGTAGCCCTTGACGAAGTTTATCTTGGTTCCGGGCCTTTTCTCCTCCATCCCGTTGAGTATCGCCTTGTACTCGAGGGTGGTCGCCCCGGCCGCGTGCGGGCACTCCTCCATCTCGTACTCTATGCCGTTGGCCAGCGCGTAGGCCACGACTTCCCTCTCGGTGAGCTCGTAGAGGGGCTTTACCTTCTTCACGAGCTTTCCGTTGAACTGCGACGGGGTAACCGGCCCCTGCTTCGCCAAATACTGCGTGTTCCAGTTCATCAGGTTGGCGAGGATGAAGCTCGCCTCGTCGTCGAGGTTGTGGCCCGTGGCGACCGCGTCGAAGCCGTTGTCGTGGGCGAACTTGTTGAAGATGTAGCGCTTCGTTAACCCGCAGTAGGAGCACGTCGGCCTCCTCGTCCTGACCTCCCCGATTCCCTTCCCGAGGAGCTCCCTAACGCGGACGATGTGGAGAGGAACGCCCAGAGTCTCGCACTGCCTTTTGGCGTACTCCTCACTTTTAGCCGAGTACTCGCCTATGCCGAGGTTTATGTGGAGGCACTCTACGTTATATCCGAGCTTCTTGAGGACGTGGGCGGTGACCGCGGAGTCCTTTCCGCCGCTGACGACCACCAGGATCCTCTCGTCCGGCCCGATCATCCTGTAGCGCTCTATCGTCCGCTTCACCTTTCGCTCGAAGTACTCCGTGAAGTGCTCGGGGCAGAGGTACATCCGTGGGTAGTGGAGCTTGATGAAGGCTGGTCTATCGCAGAACTTGCACTTCATGGGCATCCCAGCGTCCCCCCTCAAATCTCAAGCTCGTTGCCTTCCTCGTCGTGGTGGGGGGACTTGGCTATTAGAACCTTTCCATCGTCACCAACGACGAGAACCCGCGTGAAGGCCTCCTCGAGCAGGCCAAGGTAGGTTTTCTCGGCCATCTCCCGGTTGACGAAGTAGAACGTTGTCCTTTTCGGGTTGCCGATGAAGGCCGCCGCGAGGTTGGCCATGGACTGTATGAAGTGCCTGTCCCCGTCCTGAATCGGTACCAGCCTCTCGGGGTTCAGTATCACAGTCACCGTTTCCGGGTTCTTTGAGTAGTGCTCCCGCAGTTTCCGGTTGAATTTGCTCAGGAATATCCCGGGATCCTTGTGGGGGTCGACCTCGAGGATTATCCTGCCCCATCTGGAAACACCGCCCGCCTTTATCCTGGCCACATTCTCTGGAACGTGGAACTCCGAGAGCCTCAGCCACCTCAGTATCGGCAGAACCGAGTCGATTATGTCCACTATGAGCATCCGATTCCACCCGTGGGTCTCGCCGATGGCGTGGAAGAGGAGGGGGTGTTTTGAGAGTGAGGTGTGCTCTATCATCACGCTCTCCCCGGGTCTTATTTCCTTCAGGTACTCCCTAAACTTCATCCTCTGCCACCTCTGGACATTTTAGGAGCCTGATCTCGCCATCTGAAACCCGGAGAACGCAGTCCGAGTCCGCCTCCAGCCCCTTCATGAGGTACTCAGAGGCCACTGTCGTGTTCAGGAACATAACGCTCACCTTGTCTTCGGTGGAGAGATACCTCCTGGTTATCGTCTCGAAGTACCTCTCGAGCTTTGGGGGATCGTCGAGGAAGGTGAACGAGAACTTCTCCATACCGAGGACTACGGTGTGATTCCTGCTCTTTTTCGGCACATTTTTTGCGATTCGTCCGTAGATGGCGAGGTGATGCTCAAAATCCTCGATGACGTCTACGCGGCCGAGCACCCTGCCCTCCGCAACCATACCCTTCTCCTTTATCACAGGAACGTCGTCGATTCTGAGCTCAACGCCCGAGAACCTGAGGTTCTGAAGGAATACGTGGAGGGTGTCCCATATGTCCACTATGAGTGGGGTGATCCCCCTTTCCCTCCAGCCCCGCATTATATCGTAGAACACCCTCTCCGGATGATCCATCGCCCCGTACTCGACCAGTACCATTGCCTCTCTCATGGAGATGAGCCTTTCAATGGGATCTTTCTCTTTCATCGTGTCCTCACATGTTTTCTATGCACCTTTCGTAAATATGCTTTTCGGGCCTGTCGTTTTTAGTATTCCCTTGATTTACTCCATCCCCTCAACCTCCGCCTTCCAGTTCCCGGGCCTCCTGAAGTCCCTCTCCGTGTAGAGGCCCGCCTTCTTGAGCACCCCCCTGGCGGCCAAGATTCCGGTCGCCGCGGCGTTCACGATGTCCCTGCTCAGGCCGGCGCCGTCCCCAGCTGCGAAGATTCCCTCGATGCTCGTCTCGAGGTTCCCGTCCACCTCCACCTTCATGGCGTAGTACTTGATCTCGGGCGCGTAGAGGAGTGTGTGGTCGCTCGCAACCCCGGGCAGAACCCGGTCGAGCTTCTCCAGCCCCTCGAGGATGTTGGTGACGACGCGGTGCGGCAGGGCCATCGCCACGTCCCCGGGGGTGACGTACTTCAGGGTTGGCTCGACGTCGCTCCTCCTTATGCGCGCCCACGTGCTCCTCCTCCCGCGCCTCAGGTCGCCGAGCCTCTGGAGTATCGGTTTCCCTCCCCCGATGGTCGTCGCCAGCTGAGCTATGCTCCTGCCGTAGGCGGTTGTGTCCTCGACGGGCTCCGTCAGCTCTATCCTGGTAAGGAAGGCGAAGTTGGTGTTGTTGCTCTTCTTCCCGTGCATTGAGTGGCCGTTCACCCCGACGTAGCCGTCGTAGCGCTCCTCGACCACGAAGCCGTTCGGGTTGGTGCAGAAGGTCCTCACGAAGTCGTCGTAGGTGTCCGTGTATATGTGGAACTTGGGGTCGTGGTTTATGCTCGTTATGGGCTCCATGATTATCGCGGGCACCTCGACCCTGACACCGACGTCTATCGGCCCGTGCCTGGCGTTCAGCCCCACCTTCCTCGCCACGCCGTTGAACCAGTCCGCCCCGCCTCTGCCCGGGGCCACGATGATATATTTGCCCTTTATCTCGAATGTGCTTTTGCCCCGCTTTACCCTCACGAAGCCCTTCCCGAGCTCCAGTGCCTTCGTCCAGAGTAGAAACTCCACGCCCCTGCCCTCAAGGTGTCTCTTGATGTCTGCTATTACACGGGGCGTTCTGTCGGAGCCGATGTGCCTCTGGATTATGGGTATGAACTTAACCCCAGCCTGGGCGGCCCTCTGCTCCCAGTACCTCACCTGCTCGGGGTCGCCCTTGAACAGGTTCTTTGGGGCTCCGTGCCTCAGAAAAATCCTGTCGACCTCCCGGACGAGCTGCCAGGCGTAGTTCTCGTCCCCCGTCAGCTCGCTCAGGTCGCCGCCTATGTCGGGCCGCAGGTTTATCGTGCCGTCGCTCAGGCCTCCCGCGCCGCCGACGCCGCTCATTATGTGGCAGGGCCGGCAGCCTATGCAGTGGCCGAGCTCGTACATCGGACATACCCTTTGGTCAACGTCCCCGCCCTCGTCGATTATCAAGACCTTAAAATCGCTCCTCTCCGTTAGCTCGTAGGCCGCGAAGAGGCCGGCCGGGCCGGCGCCGATTATCACGACGTCGTAGGTTTTCTCAGAAACCATATTTCCCTGCCTGGTGTCTGTAGGCGTCTCCTTAAAAACTTTTTGGCTTATTTTTGTTTAATATCCTGGATAAGTTTCGAAAAATTCAACATTTTAATGTCAATAATCTCTCGAAAGCTTTAAACGGACTAAAGGGGATAATTATTCCCCAGTGGTAGCATGCCGAGGGAGAATTCCAAAAACGCCAAGGCAAAGAAGATCACGATAATCCGCAGTAAGCGGAAGCTCCTTCAGCTTAAGAGGAAGGAGGAACTGAGCCACAACATCCACTACATCTCGAAGGTTCCGGTCAGGGTTGTTATGGACAGGGATTTTCTGATACTCAGCCCTGATGATCCGCTCCAAAAACTCGTTCAGAATCTCAACGATGAGGAGACTTCTGCCGTCGTGGTCGATAAGGACGGAAGGTTACTCGGTTTTATAACGATGAAAGACCTCCTTCACTTCTTTGAACCCCCGAGGAGGTATTCCATAGCGAGCGTGGGACTCCTCAGGAGGTACTCCATAAACCGGGCTTCGCGCGTTGAGGACATCATGGTTAAGAAACCCATAACCATCAACGTTAACGACGACCTCGGGCGGGCGATAAAGATAATGCTCGAGACCGGAAAGCACCATCTCCCGGTCCTCGATGATGAGGGCCGCGTGCGCGGTGTGCTCGAGGTCAAGGACATCATCCGGCTCATCAGGATAGTCTCTACGTAGTCGCTAAAAGTCAGGGGTGGTAATCATGGACGTCTTCCTGGAACTGGCGCTGATACTGATAGTTGCGAAGCTCTTCGGCTACCTGAGCGTTCGTCTCGGCTTTCCCGGGGCCCTGGGACAGCTCTTCGGTGGAATTATAATCGGCCCCTCCGTTTTGAACCTCGTCTCGTACGATGAGGGTGTGAAGCTCGTCGCCGAACTCGGTGTCGTCCTCCTCCTGTTCCTCGCGGGCCTCGAAACGGACGTGGAAGAGTTCAAGAGGGTGGGGGTTTCGGCGTTTATAGTCGCGGCGCTCGGTGTCATCACTCCCTTTGTACTCGGTTACCTCGCGGCCCTCGCGTGGGGTTACTCCAACATAGAGGCCCTCTTCCTCGGTGGCGTTCTCACTGCGACCAGCGTTGGCCTCACCACCAGCATCCTCATGGAGATGAAGAAGCTGAGAACGAGGGTGGGAACGACTATTCTGGGCGCGGCCGTCATAGACGACGTCCTCGGCATAATAGTCCTCACCATCCTCGTCGCCATAAGCACCAAGGGAAGCGTTCGCGCCATGGACCTCCTCATAATCCTCGGTGAGGTTGGGTTGTTCTTCATCATCAGCCTCCTCCTTGGAAGCCCCGCGGTGAAGGAGGCCCTTCAGCTCTCCGAACGCATAAACCTGCCCGAGACGATCTCCGCCGCCGCGATAGCCATAACCCTCATCTTCGCCTACATAGCCGAGCAGTTCCAGCTCGCCGGAATAACGGGGGCCTACCTCGCGGGCATCATCACCGCCGGAACCCCCGAGGTCAAGGAGATAACGAACAAAACCACCACCATAGGTTACTCCCTGTTCATCCCCGTGTTCCTCGTCAGCATAGGCATAGAGACGGACGTGCGTATCCTGGAGCACGTAGGTACCTTTGCCCTGATTTACGCCACCGTTGCGATAATCGGTAAGATCGTGGGCTGTGGCATAGGGGCGCTGGTTACGAAGTTCAAGCCCGTGGAGTCCCTCCAGGTGGGCGTTGGCATGATCCCCAGGATGGAGGTGGCGTTGATAATGGCGAACATCGGCCTCGACGAGGGCGTCTTCAACAGCGGAACCTTCTCGATACCAGTTAGCATGGTGATAATAACAACGCTTGTAACGCCCTTCCTCCTCAAGTGGGCGTTCTCGAGGGAGTAACATGGAGATACTGCTCCTCATAGCCCTGATGCTTGCGACGGCAAAACTGATGGGTTACCTGTTCGAGCGGATCGGCCAGCCCGTGGTCCTTGGCCAGATATTCGGCGGACTGCTCATCGGAATATTCTTCGAGACCAACCCCGTTATCGGCCAGTTCTCCAACCTCGGCGTCCTCCTCCTGCTCTTCATAGCGGGCCTCGAAAGCGAGCTGGAGGAGTTCAAGCGCGTCGGGAAGCAGAGCGTCATCGTTGCGGGCACGGGGGTTCTCGTAGCCTTCGTCTTCGGGTTCGCGGTTGCCTACCTCTTCGTCCCCTTCCACGAGGCCATCCTCTACGGCGCCATAATGACCCCGACGAGCGTCAGCATAACCGTTAAGGTCCTCATGGAGCTCAGGAAGCTCAACACCAAGGAAGGGACGACCATCCTCGCGGCCGCGGTGGTTGACGACGTCCTCGGCATCCTCGTGCTGACGGTAGCGATCTCGATGATAAAGGGTGGAGAAATCAACTACGGTAGCCTCGTGGAGGTCATCGTCTCAGTCTCGCTCCTACTGTTCTTCTTCCTCTACTTCGGGCCCGAGCTTGCCGATCGTGCCTTTAGGGCCATCTCACGCATCGACCTCCCGGAGGCGGAAACCGCCTTTGCCCTCGTCTTCCTCATAGTCTTCGCCTACCTCGCCGAGCACCTTAACTTAGCTTCGATCCTCGGTGCCTACCTGGCGGGCCTCGCCCTCGGCCAGAGCTCCAAGAAGAAGGGTATAATGGATCACATGAACATCCTTGGCTACTCCCTCTTCATACCCCTCTTCTTCGTCGAGGTCGGGATGAGGATAGAGCTGAGCTACATACTCCACGCGGGCCTCTTCGCGGGCCTCTACACGGTGGCGGCGGTGCTGAGCAAAATCCTTGGATGCGGCCTCGGCGCCAGGCTGTCCGGCTTCGACTGGGGCTCCTCCATAAGGATAGGAATCGGCATGATACCCCGTATGGGCGTTGAGCTCGCCATGCTCGCCGTCGCCATGGACAGCGGCATCATAGGCTCGGACGCGCTCACCGTGGCCATCCTTATGGTATTCACAACGACGGTTATAACGCCGCCCCTCCTCAAGTGGCTGTACTCACGTTAGCCGTCCATAGCTTTATAAACGCCCCACCGCAGTGGCTGACATGAGCGAGTGGCTCTCCATCCTCAGTTCGGCGCTGTTCATGCTCATAATGATAGACCCGAGCGACAAGATACTCCTGGTCAGCCTGCTCCGCGAGGACTTCCACATAGAGGACATAAGAACCCTCATCATCAGGGCCAACCTCATAGGCTTTCTCCTGCTCTTCGCCTTCGCGGTCTCCGGCCAGATAATCCTTCAGGATATCTTCCACATCGACGTAAACGCCCTCCGCGTGGCCGGCGGCTTCGTGCTCTTCAAGATAGGCCTCGAGGCCCTCGAGAGCGGTGGGATGCTCACGCTCAAGAGGGAGAAGAACATACTGGCCCTGGCGGCCGTCCCCGTCGCAACCCCGCTGATAGCGGGCCCCGCTGCCATAACCACCGCCATCACCCTGACGGCGGAGAGGGGCATCTACCACGCCACCGCCGCCATCTTCATAGCCATACTGTCCACCGCCCTCATCATGCTCACCACCCTGTACATCGTCAAAAACGTGAGCAAAACGACCCTCGGCGTTTTCATCAGGATAATCGGTATGTTTACGATGGCCATAGGTGCCCAGATGATGGTGCAGGGCGTCGTCGGCATATACCTCCTCATGATGTCCGCGGCCTGATCGTCGAATCGCCAACCCCCCGCGGGATAGGCTTTTAACTTCTCCCGTCCTTCACGGAGCGGAGGGCCGAAGATGAAGGTAAGGCTCGAGAAGGTTAAGGGAACGCGGGATCTGTTGCCCGAGGAGATGGAGAAGAGGAGATGGGTCTTCGAGAGGATACGCGAGGTCTTCGAGCGGTATAACTTTCACGAGGTCCTCACGCCCACCTTTGAGTACACGACCCTCTTCCAGCTGAGGAGCGGCGAGGAGGTTGTTGAACAGCTCTACGCCTTCGACGACAAAGGAAAGCGGAACATCTCGCTGAGGCCGGACATGACCTCGAGCGTCGCGAGGCTCTACGTCAACTCCTTCCAGAACGCCCCCAAGCCGGTAAAGTGGTACTACATCGCGAACATGTTCAGGTATGAAGAACCGCAGAGCGGCCGCTACCGGGAGTTCTGGCAGGCTGGCGTGGAGCTCCTCGGGAGCGGCAGCGTGGAGGCGGACGCTGAGGTCATAGCCCTCTTCGTCGAGAGCTACCTGGCCACGGGTCTCAAGGACTTCACCGTCAACGTCGGTGACAGGGTTCTGCTGGACGAGTTCGCCAGGATGCTCGGCGTTGAGGACGACGTCGGTCTGATGAGGTTAATAGACAAGAAGGACAAGCTAAGTAGAGAGGAGTTCACAGCCGCCCTGAGGGACTTCGGGCTCGACGATGATGGGGTGGAGAAGGTTCTTTCGCTGATTGGGATAAAGGGGAAGCCGGACGACGTTCTCCCCAAGGCGGAGGAGCTCTTCACGGGCAAAAAGGCTGAGGAAGAGATAAGGAGGCTCTACGACTTAACCGACCTCCTCGAGGCCTACGGCGTTAGGGAGAAGGTACTCATAGACCTCGGCATCGCGAGGGGTTTCGACTACTACACGAGTATAGTCTTCGAGGCCATCGCCCCGAACGACCTCGGGATAGGCTCCGTCGGGGGCGGCGGGAGGTACGACAACCTCATAGAGGTCTTCGGAGGCAAGCCGACCCCGGCCACGGGCTTCGCGATAGGAATCGAAAGGCTTATTCCAATCCTCGAGTGGAAGGGCCTCATCCCGGAGCCGAAGCTCAGACCGGAAGTTTACGTTATCCCCATTGGGAAGGAGCAGGAGCTCAGAAAGGCCGCGATAAGGGTTGTCTCCTCGTTCAGGAGGGCGGGGATTAAGGCGGACCACGAGCTCACGGGCAGGAAGCTGAGAAAGGCCCTCGACTACGCCGGTAGGCTGGGCGTTCCCTACGTGGTCCTAATCGGAAAGAGAGACCTGGCCGAGGGCAAGGTAACGGTCAGGGACATGGAGAGTGGCGAGCAGCGGAGCGTGGAGCTCGATAAAGTCGTGGAGGCCGTCGGGCGGATGATGAAGGGCTAACGTCCCCTCGTCTCCACCCTGAACTCCCTCGCCTTCCTCCTCATCCTCCACTCCTCTATCCTCCTCACGAAGGGGCACCTCGAGCGCCACTTCAGGTAGGCTTTTCTCAGAGGTTCAAGCATCGTGAACACCCGATTTATATTCGAGGCTCGACTTAAAGGGTTGGCGGATGAAGGAAGGGGGCTAAAAAGAAACGCCCTTCAGTGCCACGTGATGACTCTCTGACTCACCCTTCCGGCGAGCGCGTCTTTCAGGGCCCTCTCCATTATCTCGAGGCCTTTTTCGGCCAGTTCCTCTGTTATCACGAGGGGAGGCGTTATCCTGATGACGTTTCCAAACATCCCGTAGCTCGGCAGGATCAGGCCCAGCTCGAAGGCGCGCCAGCACACCTTCCCCGTTAGCTCCGGGTCCGGCCTTCCGTCCGGCTTTACTATCTCCGCTCCTATCATCAGACCTTTTCCGCGGACGTCGCCGATTACGTCGTAATCTTCCCTCATCTCCTCCAGGCGTTTTCGGATGGACCCCCCAACTTTCAGGGCGTTTTCGATGAGGTTTTCCTCCTCTATAATCCTCAGTGTGGCGTGGGCCGCCGCCGAGACCACGGGGTTTGCGGCCGGGGTGAGGAGGGCTGAGCCGCTCGTCAGCTTTTCCATCAGTTCCTCCCTGCCGATGACACCGCTGAGTCCCATGCCGCTGGCCACACCCTTGCCGAAGGCCAGAAGATCCGGCTCAACGCGGAACCACTCGCTCGCGAACCACCTTCCGGTCCTCCCGATTCCCGTCTGAACCTCGTCCATCGCGAGGAGGATCCCGTGCTCCTCGAGAAGCCTCTTGAGTTCGATGAAGAAGTTCTCCGGCGGAACGACTATCCCGGCGTCTCCCTGTATTGGCTCCGCTATCAGAACGGCCGTTTCATCGGGCGGAACCATGTGGGCGAAGACGTAGCTTTCCAGGTAGTCGAGGAAGCGGTTTATCAACTCGTCGGGCTCTTCGTATCCGTTTATCCCCCAGACGTTCCTGTAGGGGTTCGGGTAGGGCACCCACACCACGTTGGGAACGAGGGGGGATAGCCCGCGCTTCTGGGAGCTCTGGAACGCCGCTATCGACGTTGCCCCGTAGGTCTGCCCGTGGTAGGCCCCTATGAAGGCTATTATCCAGGGTCTCCCCGTCGAGAAGCGGGCCACCTGCATGGTCATGTCCATCGCGTCGCTCCCGCTCATTCCGAAGAGCACCAGCGGGTCCTCCAGCGGCGCCCTCTCCGCGAGCATCTCGGCCACCTCTATCGCCCTCTTGCTGTAGGTGTAGCCTATCATGGAGTGCTGTATCCTCGCGACCTGCTCCTGAACCTCCCTCACGAGCTCCGGGTGGGCGTAGCCGGTCGAGGCCGCCGCCGCGCCGGCCAGGAAGTCTATGAAGAGGTTGCCGTCGACGTCCTCCACCAGTGCCCCGTGACCCCTCTCGGGCACGAGCGGGAAGAGCTTGACCCCGAGGCCCCGTGAGATGACCCTCTTTTCCCTTTCTATCAACTCCCTCGCCTTTGGGCCCGGCGGGGTAACAACTATCTTTGGATACCCAGAATGCATAACCATCGCCTCAGGGTGTTAACTTGTAAATGAAAAAAGAAACGTCACGGGTTGGCCGCGACGAACTCCTCCGTCTTTTCTCTGATGAACCAGAACAGGACGAGAAGGCCTATGAGGTTAGGTATGGCCATCAGCCCGTTCATCATGTCCGAGAACGTCCAGACGGTCTCCAGCTTCGTCACCGAGCCTATGTAGATGAAGAAGACGAAGAGCAGGTTGTAGATGAGGTGTAGCCTCGGGTAGAGCCTTGCGAACCTCTCCGGGTCCTGCTCGAGCCATTTGGCGAGGTACATGACGTTCTGCCTGCCGTAGAACGACCACGCGAGTATGGTGGAGTAGGCGAAGAGGACTATGCCAATCGCCACCATTATCTCCCCGGCGTGTCCAAAGGCCGAGGCAAAGGCGGCCTGCGTCAGGGGTGCACCGTTGAGCTCGGGGTGCAGGCTGTAGGCTTCCGTGACGACTATGGAGACGCCGGTCAGGGTACAGATTATCAGGGTGTCTATGAAGGGACCGAGCATCGCAACGTGGGCCTGCCGTGCCGGGTGGTCCGTCTTGGCCGCCGCGTGGGCGAGGGTTGCGGTACCGAGACCGGCCTCGTTGGAGAACAGTCCCCTCTTAACACCCCAGATGATCACCTGACCTATCGCGCCGCCCGCCACGGCTTTCCCGGTGAAGGCGTCCTTGAATATAAGCGCAAAGGCGGAGGGCAGTTTGCCGGCGAACTTAATCCAGACCCCTATCGCGAAGAGGAAGTAGATTATGGCCATGAAGGGCACGAGCATCTCCGCGACCTCACCGATCCTCTTGATACCGCCGATGATGACTATGAAGGTCAGGATCGCCAGCGTGAGGCCGGAAACCCACATCGGAATGTTGAAGGCCGTTCTTACGGCGTCGGCGACCGAGTTGGACTGGGTCATGTTGCCGATTCCGAAGGCCGCTATGGAGGCGAACGTTGCGAACAGAATCGCGAGGACCTTTCCGAGGGTCGGGTACGCGTCGTCCTTGAGCAGGAACAACCCGAGTACGGCGAAGAGAACCGCCACGATTATCGCTCCTATCTGGAGTGCACCGCTGAAACTCATAGCCGAGTAGCCTATGAACACCGCGAACAGGAGGGTGAATATCGAGGCCAGGTATTTGCCCGTCTTGGGGACGTTCTCCATCGCGAAACCCTTCTCGAGGAAGTTGAAGGTTCCGCCTATCATCGTGCCGTCAGGGAGTTTGTCCCTGAACGCGACGCCCAGGAGCCCCTCGGAGTACCTCGTGGCCATGCCCACCAGAGCCGTGACCCACATCCAGAACAGCGCCCCGGGGCCACCGTAGTGGATGGCGGTCGCGACACCTGCTATGTTCCCGATACCCACGGTTCCGGAGATCGTTGCCATCAGCGCTTGGAACGGGCTTATGTCCCCTTCACCCGTTTTCTTCCTGCCCTCGAAGAGGGTGAAGCGAATGGACCACCCCAGACGCCGGAACTGAATCCCCTTCAGTACAGTCGTCAGGAAAAGTCCGGTGCCCACCAGAAGCACTATCATGGGCAGGCCCCAGACCTCCCCGTCCAGCCAGTTGATAAAGTCCACCAACATACTCATCGAGGCACCCCCATATATGTTCATTCAGGTTTGTTTGGTGGCTTTGCACAGCTTTTACCGACGTCAATGTACTTTAACGTTGAGAGTTATGAGCCTTATACATTTTAAGGTTTATGGAGAACGGACTGGACAAAGACAACGAAACTTCGGCAGAGGTGTTTATATTTATAAACATATCCACCCGTGATCGGTAATCGGGGTACGCGAGTCCAGGAGTGTTGGATAACGTTATTAACCCTCGGGTACAAAGGTTACGGGATGATGAATCTGGAGCCCCCTGAGCGGTGAGGAGGTTTCGCGGGGCTGACCGAAATGATAAAGGAACGCGTCTGTCGTGAGTACCTTGAGGAGATAGACAGGCTCGAGCGCTCCATCAGGGAGCTGGAGGAGGAGATAACCGAGCTCAGGATGCAACTTCGGTTGAAGGTGGACGAGGCCAACAGCCTCGCGATAGAGAACCGGAGCCTGAGGCACAAGCTCGAGCTCATGGAGAGGCGCGAGGAGAGGCTGGTGGAGTTCCTCAGGAAGGTCAATCTCCCCCTCGTCCTCGTCGATGAGGAGAACTTCGAGGACGTCGACGTCGACCTCGGGCCCGATTTGAACGACCAACAAAAACCTTAATTAGTTCCCCCCTCTTTTTAATTCAGCTTTAAGAGGTGAGGCTCATGGGTATGGACATGACCACCGAGATGTTCAAGGAGGAAGGATGGATCAGAAAGAAGTGTAAGGTCTGCGGTAAGCCCTTCTGGACGCTCGATCCCGACAGGGAGACCTGCGGGGACCCGCCGTGTGACGAGTACTCCTTCATCGGGAAGCCGGGCATACCGCGGAAGTACACCCTCGACGAGATGCGCGAGGCCTTCCTGAGCTTCTTCGAGAAGCACGGCCACGGCAGGGTCAAGCGCTATCCAGTTCTCCCGAGGTGGCGCGACGACGTTCTCCTCGTTGGAGCGAGCATAATGGACTTCCAGCCGTGGGTGATAAGCGGCGAGGCCGATCCACCTGCAAACCCGCTCACGATAAGCCAGCCCTCGATCCGCTTCACGGACATAGACAACGTCGGAATAACCGGCAGGCACTTCACGATATTCGAGATGATGGCCCACCACGCCTTCAACTACCCGGGCAAGCCGGTATACTGGATGGACGAGACGGTCAGACTCGCCTTCGAGTTCTTCACCAAAAAACTGGGCATGAAGGCGGAAGACATAACCTTCAAGGAGAACCCGTGGGCCGGTGGGGGGAACGCCGGGCCGGCCTTCGAGGTGCTCTACCGCGGCCTCGAGGTGGCGACGCTCGTCTTCATGCAGTACAAGAAGGCCCCCGAGAACGCAGACCCGGGCCAGGTCGTCGTGATAAAGGGTGACCGCTACGTGCCGATGGAGACGAAGGTGGTGGATACGGGCTACGGCCTCGAGAGGCTCGTCTGGATGAGCCAGGGGACGCCAACGGCCTACGACGCGGTCCTCGGCTACGTGGTCGAGCCGCTCAAGAGGGAGGCCGGGGTAGAGAGGATAGACGATAGGATCCTCATGGAGAACTCCCGCCTGGCCGGAATGTTCGACATCGAGGACATGGGCGACCTGAAGGTTCTCCGCCGGGAGGTGGCCAACCGCATCGGCATAACCGTGGAAGAACTCGAGAAGGCCGTGAGGCCCTACGAGCTGATATACGCCATCGCCGACCACACCAAGGCGCTGACCTTCATGCTCGCCGACGGGGTCATCCCCTCTAACGTCAAGGCCGGCTACCTCGCGAGGCTCCTCATAAGGAAGAGCATACGGCATCTGAGGGAGCTCGGTCTGGAGATGCCCCTCTCCGAGATAGTGGCTATGCACATAAAGGCCCTCCACAACACCTACCCCGAGTTCAAGGAGATGGAGGACGTTATCCTCGACATAATCAACGTGGAGGAGAAGCGCTACGCCGAGACCCTCAGGCGCGGGAGCGATCTCGTGAGGAGGGAGATAGTCAGGCTCAAGAAGGCCGGAAAGAACGAAATCCCCCTCGAAAAGCTCATCCTGTTCTACGAGAGCCACGGGTTAACCCCCGAGATAGTGGCCGAGGTCGCGGGGAAGGAGGGGGTTAAGGTTGAGGTCCCGGACAACTTCTACACCCTCGTAGCGAAGGAGGCCGAGAAGGGCTCGAAGGGCGAAGCGGCCAAATACATCGTCGACTTCGAGCTGGTCAAGGACATCCCGGACACGAGGACGCTGTACTACGAGGACCCCTTCATGAAGGAGTTCGATGCGAGGGTTCTCCGGGTCATAGACGACTGGGTCGTTCTCGACGCGACGGCCTTCTATCCCGAGGGCGGTGGACAGCCGGCGGACCTCGGTGAACTGAACGGCGTTAAGGTTCTCGACGTCCAGAAGGTGGGAAAGGTCATCCTCCACAGGGTGGAGAAGCCGGAGGCCTTTGCCGAGGGGCAGGAAGTACACGGGAGGATTGACTGGAACCGGAGGATCCAGCACATGCGCCACCACACCGGGACCCACGTCCTCATGGGGGCGCTCGTCAGGGTCCTTGGGAAGCACGTCTGGCAGGCCGGCTCCCAGCTCTCGACGGACTGGGCCAGGCTCGACATCTCCCACTACAAGCGCATAAGCGAGGAGGAGCTGAGGGAGATAGAGCGCCTTGCCAACAGGGTAGTCATGGAGAACAGGGAGGTAACCTGGGAGTGGCTCCCGAGGACCGAGGCCGAGATGAGGTACGGCTTCCGCCTCTACCAGGGCGGTGTCGTGCCCGGAAGGGTCATCCGCGTCCTCAAGATAAAGGACTGGGACGTCCAGGCCTGCGGTGGAACCCACCTGCCGAACACCGGCCTCGTGGGCCCGATTAAGATCCTGAGAACGGAGCGCATACAGGACGGTGTCGAGCGCATAATCTTCGCGGCCGGCGAGGCGGCGGTTAACTGGATGCAGGAGACGGAGAGGATACTGAAGAGGACGAGCGAGGTCTTCCGCGTTCCGCCCGAGAAGGTCCCGGAAACGGCCGAGAGGTTCTTCAACGAGTGGAAGGGGGCAAAGAAGGAGGTCGAGAAGCTCAGGAAGGAGCTGGCCAGGCTTCTGGTTTACGAGCTCGAGAGCAAGGTGGAGAAGGTCGGTGAAGTCGAGTTCATAGGGGAGGTCGTCGAGGGAACCATGGAGGACCTCCGCGAGGCCGCCAACCGTCTGAGGAAGGATAAGAGGGTCATCGTTCTGGTAACGAGGGAGGGGCACTTCGTCGTCGCGGTTGGCGACGGTCTCGACCTCAAGGCCGGAGAGCTGGCGAGGGTTGTAACGGGCGTCGCCGGCGGTGGCGGCGGTGGAAGGAAGGAGCTCGCCCAGGGCAGGATAAAGAACCCGCTGAAGGCCGAGGAGGCGATAGCCGAGGTGAAGAAGCGCCTCGGCTGAGCTCAAACTTTTTCGGTGGTCGGAATCAAAGTCAAGACGCTGACGAGGCGGGTCGTTGAGCTCTCCTCCGAACTCGGGCTGAAGGCCGTCCCCGAGTACAGGACGCCCGACGGGACGAGGATAGACGTAGCCATTCTAAAGGATGAGGAAAAGCTCCTCGCCATCGAGCTTGAGGCCTCGTTCAAGTGGTTTCCCCAGAGGCTCCTCTACGACGTCGTCAAGGCCCACCGGGCGGGCTTTCCCGAGCTGTGGGTCGTCACCTCCTTCAGGAACGTGAAACCCGGCTGGGTCAAGAACTACGCCGGTGAACTCGGTCTGAGGTTTGAGGTAATCTCCCCGGAAGAACTGGAAAAGAGGATGGCTGAAATAATCGAAATCAGGACTTCTCCCCTTCCTTCCGATAACTTACGTAGATGACGTCCTCTCCGTGCCAGATCGGTTCCTTGTCTCCCCTGACGGTTATCCTCGCCTCCCCGTTCTCGAACACCAGTTTTCTCGTTAGGTCCTGTGGGAGCTGGAAGTTCACATAAACGTTGTCCGGCACTTTGCCCCTCTCAACCTTCACCTTGAACTCGTCCGTGCCCCTGTAGTCCCTGTCCCCGTATTTAACGAGGTACGACGTCCCCTTGGGGAACTCTATCGTCAGTTCAAAGGAGTCCACGCGGGGGTTTATCACCATCGTGAAGAGACCCACGCCGTCCTTCGTGACGAAGGTAACGCTCTGGTTGTTGGTGTAGAAGACCTCTCTGTACTCCACGCTCGCCGGCGGGACCCTCACCGTGGTGAGGGCGTACGCAATGAGCACCACAGTTATTATTGCCATTATTGCGAGTCCTTTGCCCATGGTATCACCTTTGGGATATTGGTCTTTGGAATTCTTAATCCTTTCGTGTAGGTGGTTAAGAAAGTAAGACTCAAAGTCCCGTCGGCTCGTCTATGAAGAGTTTAGCTCTCTCGTGATTTTTTCTTTTAGCTTCTCAACAACATCTATAGCATAGCTTACTTCTTGCCTGTATTTAGGTCTCGGATCATAATGAACAGCCGGATTTAATAGTATAGATTTGTAAGTATCAACTCTTTTACGTATTGTTTTAGCCTTTGGCAGATCAGCTTTCACCGCCTCCCAAATCTCGTTTATAGGTATTTTTTGTACTTTTCTTCTGAAACCAATTTTTAGTCTTCTTTTTTCTGCATATTTTAGAACAATCCTTTCAAATTCAAGTCTTGTGTAAAGCGCCGCCGCTGGAACATCGCCATTGTTGAGATATTCCTTAGCTTTTCGAAGATAATCCTGATGCTCACTACCAACAATAAAAGGACGGTTGTTGTTATCTGTCCTTTTCACAAAAACTTTCATAAATTCCCATTTATTACTATTTAAATATTGTTTCATCAAATTGAACCAGTTTTCATCGAAAGTGGTTATGATTATTTGATATTCTTCCTCAAAATCTTTTTGAAGAATGTCCAATAACGGTATCCTGAGATTCATGTCAAGTCCAATAACAACATCATCCAAAAGAAGCATTTTATAGGGGGAATCATTGAATCTTTTGTAGTACGCCAGAAATAAACCTAAAGATATGGCATTTAACCGTCCTTCATTCAAGTAACTCAAAATGTCACTTACATCCTTTCCATTCCATTTGACACTAAAGTTAAGCTTGCCCAGTTCTTCTAATGAACATTCAATCTTAATATTATCTCCGGTAAGTGTCTGAGTATATTGATTCCATGTTTCCTTTATTTCTGCAAAAATTTTATTAATTTCTCCTTTAATAAATTCTTCCTTCTCCCTGATTCTCTTTTTACTTCTTGGATGCTCCTTTTTTAGTTTTTCCAGCTCTTGAAATTCTTCAATTAATGTTTTCTCTCTTCTTGGTGGGATGAGATAGTATGCCATTATATTCCTGATGAAAAGCTCATAAAAATCTTCAGGAGTGCTTAAATCATAAATTTTCATCAATTGTCTGTAACTCAAAATACTTGTTGACCTTGAAAGAGCTTCAAGGAAGATTCTTTCTCCGTCTCCATATCCGTCTGGATTTGTTAGACCGATTTCCTTTTCTTCGCCATTTCTTTTTTCTTTTTTGGATTTTGTTTTTAGAGATATTGCTTCCCCATTTGTCCTCTTAATAGATATCTCCATTGGCTGTTTTGTGAACACATTTTTGTATTTTTCCAATTCTATTTCGCTTGATGCTGAATCGAAAAGAAGTTTCAACGCTTCAACCAAAGATGTCTTTCCAGAGCCGTTTTCGCCATATATAACCAGATTTTTACCCTTAAGGTCTATCTCTATTTCATTTGCGAATCCTTTGAAGTTTTTTATTTTCAATGTCTTTATTCTCATCCCTACCCCCCAAGGGATGTGTAGATCTGCTTGACCCAGGGATGCAATTTGATTAAATAGAGGTTTTCATTTAGTTTTTTGTCTTTTTCAAGCTGGTTAAAGACCTCTTTTATTTCGTTAAGAGTTTTTTCAACTTTATCTCTGTCCTCCTCAAGGAGATTGTCAGGTAACTCAATATCTTTTAACTTATTCTCTACAAAAGATTTTACAGGAATTTTAACTAAATCTCCAAGATAAAGTTCATAAACAAGACAGTCTATCAGGTTATCAAAATAATCTGTGATATACTGGAGATGATTATCTTCTTTGGCGAAGTAATTCCGGTATTGCTTGAAAAAAAGAATGTATTTGGCGAGGATTATGAAGGGTTTCTGTTCTGAGAGAGAGATTCGTGGGATAGGGAGGGATTCTATTTCGTAATTATTAACTCTATTTTGAAAAGAAAACAATTCGAATCTCCAATTTAGCAAAGTTGAATTTAAAAAAGCAGTAATGTAATGTTCATCTAGATTTTTATCCTTTTTTATTATGAATTTTACATTGTTTGTTATAACATACCCTGCTTTTAATGGAGCAAATCTCAGTCTTGGTTTAGAAGCTTTATTAATCGTATTTCTACCGATAATCTTATTCAATTTTGTAATCTTTTCAGCTTCGGGCTTCTTCTCAAAAAACCTCTCCTTATTCTTTATCCACCTCGGTTTTGGCCCATCCGGGTCAAGATTAACGAAATACCTGTCAAGATGGATACCCTTAATCAGCAAGTCATCAGCAGGCTCATCGCTCATGAATTCTTTATCGAAGGTCTCGTCCAAGTGCCCTACTCCAACATCACCCACTGGCGGATGGTTTTCATCACCTTTAAATGGTGGATATTTTGAGATATACTTGAGTATTTCCCACTCGATTTTTGGATTCGTGAAAAGTGGGATTCTGTATTCATCCCCAGTTAAAGCTTTGAGATCATCTCTTGAAATGATAGTGAAATCAGTGAGGGAATTAATCATATCTCTACTCTCAATATTTGTCCTCAGCATAAAATCGTAATTTTGGTCAATAATTTCTTTCTTGTAAACGAGAATCGTGACTGCCTGTGTAATTCCCTCAAAAACCCTCGCTCTTTCTGGGAACTCAAGGATTTTCCTAACCATGGCCTTCTCAAAAAATAGCTTTCTCAACTCCTTGGAATCGTTCTCTCCAAGGAAAGACGATGGAAAAATCATAGAGAAATATCCACCTTCCCCAACAAGGAAGTAAGATCTTTCAAGGAATAGTTTGTATTGGTTCAAGTTTCCCACCTGGTAGCTATAAAGCTCTCCATACAACCCAGATATAAAATATTTCTCGTCATTATCCTCTATGATCTGCTTTAACCTTCCATAAGGCGGATTTCCCACAACAACATCAAACCCTGGATTTTCTCTCAAAAACACTTCAGGGAACTCAAATATCCAGTGGAACATCTTTCTATTTCCTGGTAGCCACTTTGTAGATTTTAATGTATCAAGATCAATCCCATGCTCCTCAGCGAACTTCTCATCCAGTTTTTGATTGAATAACTCTGTGATATCTCTTAAAAGGTTGTTTAAAGGAACTGCATACTGAGAATTTAATGAAGCGATGAGGATTCTTATGAGTTTTTCTTTTGTTTTTAAGACTTTTTCAAAGTCTCCCCATGAAAGTTTTTCCCTCGCTAATATCTTATTTAACTCTTCAACCTCTTTTACAATATTCCCATTGATTTTTAGTGCTTTAGCCGTGTTTTCGAGATAGGGTTTTAGTTCAGATATTACCTTAATCCTCTCTCTGATATGTTTGGCTTGCTTCTTTGTCATGAATAAATCAAGTTGCAGCTGTCCTTTGGGCTTTTCTTTTTCGATATTCTCAATATTCATATAACCAATGAGCGAATTTCCTTCTCTCAAATTGAAGTGAACATTTGGAAATCTGATGAAAAGATCTGCATTGGCGTTGAAATGCTTCGCAAGCATAAGGAAAAGTCTTGCTCTTGCCACCTTCAACGCCGAAGGATTTATATCAACGCCATACACATTCCTTGAGAGAATTATGAAAAACTTAACATATATTTCAAACAAACCCTCTTTTTCAGGAATCTCAAGCAAATTCAGTGACTTTATCCTACCCTCTTCATCTGCAATGAGAATTTCAAGCTTCTCGATTCCTGCTTCTTTTGCTTTGTCCTTCAGCTCCCTGTAGATGCCAACAAGAACATTAATGGCGCTCTCAAGGAAATGGCCAGAGCCAACGGCTGGATCGAGGATCTTGATGTTTTTCAGCAGATCAAAGAGTTTCAGCAGCTCTTTACTATCTCCTGCATTAATTAATTCGTTTATATTCTTGTAGTTTTTCCCGTATTCTTCGTTGATTCTGTCAACAAGATATGGTTCAATTGTGTTCTTGCAGATATATTCTGTTATTTCCTCAGGAGTGTAATATGAACCGGTCTTTTTTCTTTCAGTTTCTGTCATCAGCTTCTCATAAAGCGAGCCAAGAACATACTCATCAATATCTCCATCAATCCAGTCCCTGCTCTCAAAAAGATTGAGCAGGGGGATGTCAAAATCAATGTCTTTTTCGGAAATCGTTCTTCTCCTGCCTCTCGGTGTTAAATTTACAAGCTTCTCAGTGACACCTTCTTGATAAAAGCATTTATCCGGAATTGTTATAGCTGCATCGCCATCTTCACCGTTCAGAAATACGGCTGGACCGATAACAACGCATTTACCTATGCTTTCATCTTCAACGTATGGCTCATCTGAATCTTTTATCTTCTTGAAAAAATACCTTAGAAAATCGTAATAGCTTCCAAAACCTCCAAAAAGTCTTTTCTGCTTTAAATCCATGAATTTTGTTATGAAGTACCTTTTATCCCTGTTGAAAAATCCTTTTTCCTGCAGATACCACAGGGTGAGCATCTGCATCATGAAGTTATCAATGAATTTCTCCCTTTTCTCCTCCTCAGGAATACCTTTGATGTTGTTGCGCAAAAACTTCCTAGACTTTTTATAAAGGACATAAAACTCCTGAATTACATCGGATCTATTAAACAAATCCGAGAGGTTCTTGCTGTTGGGCTCTTTCAAAACCTTCTCCAGCTTTTTGAGGAATGGTTTGTTAATTTTGGGTATTGTCTTTCTTATCTGCTTGTTTGCTCTGTAATCCCTGACGATGAGTTCTTCGTTTTTGTAAATTATAATGCCAAGTCTTGCAGCGTAGCCACTCATAGGCTTGTAATTTAACAAATCAGAGAGCTCTGTCTTCTTATCAGTTTCAGCAAAAAGTATGCCTTCAAAAAGGTTTATATCCTCGTCCTTCTCGAAAATATATATGGGATACTCTTTCCCTGAAATTTTGATCTCTTCTTTTTCAAACCTTTTAATCTTCTTGTCAACCTCTTCCCTCAGCTCTTCAACTTTAATGACCATAGAACCACCCCAAGTGCTTCTTCACAACTTTTAGAGATTTAATGTCCGCCATGTTCATCATTAAAAAGTAGTTGTAAAGAGCGCCAACAACGCCTTTAAGATCTTTGATTTTCACATTATTGTTCTTGTCAACCTCGATCAGATTTCTCTGAACAAGCAGAGATTTTATCTCCCTCGAATACTGGCGATAGTCTAGTACCTGCAATATATTAACAACCGGCTTGTACTTCTCAAGTTCCTTTGCGTTCTCCCTTTCTAAAATCAAGGCGTTGTACAAGTTGTATAGGAATCCCTTTTGTTGAAGCTTGAACTCTCTTCTTAATCTTTTGAGCTCTTTTTCAACTTTTTCTTCAATCTTCTTTAGCTTCTCAGCTGCCAAATCAAGTTCTACTGGATTCATCTCCCTGTTTCTCACAAGATCGAGCAGAACGAGGGGCGATTCAAACCTCAATCCGTCATCACCCATGCTAATTATCTTCTTATCTATTCTGGAATCCCCACGATAGAACTCATAAATGCTGTAGACCTTTCCAGTCCCAGATTTTACATAGGTGTAGTAAGGCCCATTCTCAAGATTTCTAACCTCTTCAAAGTCCTCTCTTGTTATGCCCAGCTCGTATTGTACAATGTTCAGGAGCTTGTATTCATCGATCTGTTCCTGTGGAATTCCCTCTCCAAACCACTGCTTGAATTCCTCAGAAATGCTAAACTCCTCAAGAGCAGTCATGGAGAATTCGGAAATTTTCTTTATCCTCTCACCAAATGTCTCCACATTTATCTCCTCCTCAGGACTTAGTATTCTGGACTCCTTACCAACAACAAGCGTTATATCCTCAATCTTCTGTTTGAGCTTGTTTAGAATTCCCACAAGAACCTCTATTTCTCTTGTAGGTGTGAAGTTGAGGACATAAACGTCTTTTTCGTTCCCTATCCTGTTCACTCTTCCAACTCTCTGGACAATTATCATGGGATTCCAGGGTAAATCGAAGTTAACAACAGCATCAGCATCTTGCAGATTAACACCTTCGCTAAGAGCATCGGTTGATATGAGAATGTCAACTTCTCCATATCTTCTTGCTTCCTCTTCTCCAGCATTTGCCTTTGGAGCAAACCTCTTTATGTAGTTGATCTTTGTTGTTGTGTCCGTGTCTCCCGTAACGAGTGCTATCTTTATACTATCCGTCCTTTTATCCTTGAGCCATGGATGGAGGTCAACTTCTCTTTCAATCCACTCCCTGAGATTGTGATAGATATAATAGGCGGTGTCCTTGTACTGCGTGAAAATAATGATCTTTTTACCATTTAATGTCGGGATGTTTGAAAGCTTTTCAGATTTGTATTTTGGATTTGCAATAAGATTCTTCAGGACTTCAAGCTTGGGATCGTTCTTATAGCAGAAAATTTCTGATTCAACAATCTCATCGTCATTCTTGGGGATTCTCCCAAAAACCTTTAATTTGCCGTCTTCTCTAATCTTAAGCCGATCAAGTGCATCAAAAATCTCATCCATCAGCTGTAGATCCCGCTTAAGATTCTCAAGGGCTATCTTCAATCCTGTTCTGATTCTATCGACTGGTGCAAATGATTGAAGTGCGTATTCTTCAACATATTCATTCAGCAGTTTGACGACCTTATCAAACCAGGTTTCTTCCTCTTCGGTCTCTGTATTAAACTCTTGAGACACATCTTCAAGATCCTTTTTAATTTTAGCCTCCTCCAAAGCTTTAGCAATTAACTCCTTCAATTCCTCCTCGCTCATTATTTTGTCAACATGTTTCTTAAACAGAGAGTAGAAGATCTTCTCTTTCTCGTATATCTTCCTGAGAGTTGTTTCAAAAGCAAAGATATCGCTTTCTAACCTCTTACTAAGTAAAAGCCTGAACAGATCAGAGACCTCAATTACTTTATAGCTTTCTTCCTCTTCGTCCTCCTCAAACACAACGTACCTCACACCGTATAGCTTCGTGTGCTCAAAGTTGATTCTCTCAATGTTTCTGGATATGAGCTTTATTAACTCAGTAAAACTGTCTATATAAAAGGAGGAATAATCAATGCTGTATGGTGTGGGATCCTTGAAAACCAGTTTCTTGCCGTCCACTTTTAAATCTTTGAACTCATCCAAAATATGTCTTCTTGTCCTTAGAATCATCACATCATCAAGCACTTTTCTTTTAATACTAATAGCCACATTTTTCAAATCTTTTTTGATCTCTTCATCCTTCTTTTTCTCGTATTCACTCTTGAGCTTCTTGTATTGCGTTATTAATTCGTCAATCGGGATATTTTTCATTCTAAATGTTATGAGAGTATCATCTGTGAATATCCGTATCAGGTTATAAAGATCATCTATCGTGTTGTTTAATGGTGTTGCGGTTAAAAGCATGAACTTATTAGGGAAATTGTTTGATTTTCTTTGCAAAGCCTTTGCCGCCTTCCACCTATTTGTTCTTCTGTTCCTGTACTTGTGTGCTTCATCTATCACAAAAAGATCGTATTCGTCAGCCATTCTTTTCAAACCTTCATCAACAATCCCTTTCTTCAAATCTGCTTTGTAGTTTTGGAAAAGGCCAAGCGAAAGAAATGCAATCTTACCCAACAACTTCTTCCCACTTTCATCATATATCTCATATATTTTGTAATTGTAATCACCTTTCACCATTCTCTTAAAGTTATTCTTGAAGAAGAACCCCGAGTTCACCCTTACTTTTTTTCCTCTCTCAAGTCTTGTCCGCGTTTCATCATCAGCTCTCCCGACAAGCAAATCTTCCCACTGGGAGATTAGGGATGGTGGAAGAATAAGCATAACAGCAGGGTATTCTTTCTCTTTTGGGATCCAGTGCGGGTGTTTTCTGTTTAGGAACTCCTGAATTATTGCTGCAGCCATGAAACTCTTCCCCAAGCCAACGGAATCCGCAAGGATCACTCCATTGTAATAGTTCATGATATTTATAGCATTAATAACACCAACAAGCTGAAACTCCATTAAAATATCCTTTTCAATTAGATTTAGAACTCTGCCTTCCGTCCATTTATATACAAGGTACTTGAAGAGAGTTTCCGGATCAATGAATCTGCCAAGTTTTGGGTATTTTGCCTCAGGAATAGCACCTGAAATCTCAATGACTTTGATTAGATCTTCATTAAAATCAATTGCCTCATCCCACAATTCATCAAACCATTTGTTGAGATAGAGAACATCCTCTCTCTCAGTCAAAATCACATTCAGCTCTCTATTCTTTGTCAATCCCGCAGCTGTAAAATTTGAAGAGCCAACAATTGCCACTCCCGGAGACCCATATCTGTCCTTTGGGTCTTTTAAAAACAGGTAAAGCTTAGCATGAAGTCTCGATTTGTCAAAAAGCCTCACATCTATTACGTTGTTTGCAATGTAGTCTCTCAATCTCCTTAGCTGGTTTATTTGCTGTTTTGTTAATTCCTTGGATTGCAACTCCTCAATCATTTTATGCTTAAATACCTCCCTTAAATTGTATCCCGAAACCAGCTCCTCCTTTGTTGGTAAAGTGGTTTCATTCCCCATTACAAGTTTCAAAAACGGTCTTTTGACTACATTCTTGGGAAAGTCCTCATCAACTAAGTCAAACCCACTCAAGAAGAAGTAACCTATGGCAAATTTTGCCTCTATGCAATTCTTCAGCTGGTCTCTTAGAACATCCTTAAGAAATTTGCCAGGGGTATTGTCTATAATTTTTGTTGAATTAACCTCTAACATGTAGTATACTAAATGTCTTAACTTTAAAAAAGCTTTCTAGATTGGTGTCGTGAAATTTCTTAGAAAATTGAATTAACAATAATCCAGAATTAATCCGGGATTTGGTGGGGGGCTAATGTTTCCCAATTATGCAAGTTAAAAAGAAATAATAGAAGCACCTTTCATAGATCTAAAGTCCTGTGGGGTTGTCAATAAATACCGTTCTAACCCCGAACTTCTCCCTCAGGAGCGGCATCAACGCCTTAACCCCGAGGGTTTCCGTCTTGTAGTGGCCCGCGACGAGGACGCTCTGCGGCAGGTCCACCGCGGTCAGGTAATCGGCGTGCCCGAACTCCCCGGTGACCAGCAGGTCGATGCCCCTCCTGTGCGCCTCTTCAAGGGCGAAGGCCCCGGCTCCGCTTATCGCCCCGACGGTCTTTATCTCCCCCTTCCCGAAGTCGTAGGTTCTGACCGTTGCGTCGAGCCTCTCCGCCGTTATCTGCGCTACCTTCTCAATCGGCTGGGGCTCCTCGAACTCACCCCAGAACCCGATGTCCAAGCTCTTATACTCGCCGAATGGTCCCTTAGGCTCGAGGCCGAGGATCCTTAGGAGTTCCACGTTGTTTCCGACCTCGGGATGGGCGTCCAGCGGCAGGTGGGCCGCGTAGAGGTTCAGGCCGCCCTCTATCAGCGCCTTCAGGCGTTTGTAGTGCACGCCCGTGACGTAGTCTATGCCGCCCCATATCATGCCGTGGTGGACCACCAGCATGTCCGCTCTTCCCTTAACCGCCCGCTCTATCGTCTTAAGGGTCGTATCGACGGCGAAGGCTATCCTCCTGACCTCTTCCTTCCCCTCGACCTGCAGGCCGTTGCTCGACTTGTCGGGGAAGGCTGAGATCTGCAGGTATTCGTCGAGAAACCCGACTACCTCGTCCCTATTCACCACATCGACCACCGAACCCACTCCTCAACTGGCCTTTTAACACCTCCGCAGGGGCAAGCTTTTAAGAGGCCCGCCCAACCCGCTCCGAGAGGTGTAGGTATGGGCGAGGAGTTCAGGAAGGCCGTCGAGGAGCTGGCGAGACTCGTGATGGGCGGCGAGATAAAAAGCAAAGGGGAGCTCAACCGCTGGAAGGTCAGGATAGCGAGGAGGTACCACCTGTCGAAGATCCCGGGCAACTCCGATATACTGAAGGCCATCCCCGAGGACAAACGGGAGAACTTTAGGGACCTGCTCAGGAGGAAGCCGACGAGGACGATAAGCGGCGTGGCAGTTGTGGCGATGATGACGAAGCCCTTTCCCTGTCCCCACGGCCGGTGCATCTACTGCCCCGGCGGGCCGAGCGTCGGTTCCCCCCAGAGCTACACGGGGAGGGAACCTTCAGCTTTAAGGGCCGTCCAGAGCGCCTATCACCCCTACATCATCATGATGCGCAGGCTCAAACAGCTCACGGACATAGGCCACGACGTGGACAAGGTCGAGGTCATAATCCAGGGTGGAACGTTCCCCGCGGTGGACCTCGATTATCAGGAGTGGTTCGTCAAGGAGGCCTTCAAAGCCATGAACGACTTTCCGCACTTTAAAGAGATAGAGAACCTCGAGGAGAAGCTCGTGAGGCTGATAGTGAAGAAAGACGCGTCCGTCTTCGATGAGGACCCGGATTTCAGGGCCGCCTGGGAGAGGACGCACTCGAAACCCTACTACTACCTCGAGGAGGAGCAGAGGAAGAACGAGAGGGCGAAGGTGCGGATGGTTGGGCTAACCATCGAGACGCGCCCGGACTGGGCCTTCGAGAGGCAGATAGACAGGATGCTCCG